>JAUIBD010000020.1 GCA_030427525.1 bacterium | reverse complement strand
TCGTGCCGCGGTGGTGGAATTGGTAGACACGTGGGACTCAAAATCCCATGTCCTCACGGACGTGCCGGTTCAAGTCCGGCCCGCGGTACCAAAGTATGAATTTTTGTCTAAGTTTTCAGCTTGGCGAAGAACTGTTCAAGTGTCTGTTTTGGGTTGAGGACTAGTTCGTCGTGCTGGCCTTCTAGTTCGATGAGTTGTCGTAGGGGCGCATTGGCAGCTTCCGCCTTCTCGGTATCTGTTAGTTTAAAATACGCATCGCTTTTCATGATGCATGCCACGGCGTCTTTTGCGAATACCGGGTCGAATATGTTGAATGCCGCAATCTGAGGTAACTGTGAGAAACTTGCTCGTGGATGCCGCAAGAGTTCTCTGCCTGACTCTTCGTGAAACTGAACGGCTTTATGTCTGTCATTAGAAGATGTGGCCATTCGAAACATTTCGATGCTTTTTTTGATAGTTTTTGTGGTTGCCAAAGCCGTGGCCGAACGAGGCACGGGAGGCGCAAAAGCAAAAAAATCTTCCGCGTTCAAACATAGTTTTCGTGCAATCATTGCTCCCCCGGAATGCGTTGCGATGCCCTTTGTATCTTTACACATTCGCGCTAATTCTTCAGGGTTTTCAACGGCGTACGCAAAGGTTACTGACTCAACATGCCTGTAGTCACCACGCCGTGTAAGCTCATCGCCAACACGATCAACGGCGTCTTGTCCGCCACTAAACCCACCGATGAATACCATTCGATCGGATTTTTTCATAAGCTTACCATACTATGTTTTATCTATTCCGACAATAGCTAAAGGCTTGCAGTAACAGCTTCGAGCGGCTTTTTTTGATTCCATAACCAATAGCTAGCGGCTGTTGCTGCGGTAGTGCCGCGCCAGATTGCCATGGGGTTTTGCCATTTTGTGGTGGTCACGTTACCACCGTGAGCAACTAGCAAATTGTCATTATGGAGCGTTGCGATAGTAACTGGGTACGTGATGGTAAATTTATGCAGATTTTCCACCAGTTGAGTGAGCTGCATGCTAAACGTCAACATTTTTGGGTAATACACTCCCTGAAATAATTTTTGCAGCTGCGCGAACGACAGCACCAGCAGCGTATCTGGCCGTTCGGCTAGCAGTTTCGGGTTGTTTTTTATCAAATCTACCGAGTCACGAGTGAGCGTGACGGGTTTTTGGTAATCAGATAAAAACTGCTCAAACAGTACTGCCGTTTCACTATTTCTGCCTAGGTCGCCCACTATCAGTAGCGCATCTGCCCATTCGCTAATGGCGCGTAGCTCGGCCTTTGCGTCGGCTGAAAAGCCACCAGAGGTATTGCTGGGTGCAAAGTTTGCATCGATTACCGCATGCGGCACACTTTTTTTTAGCGCATCTGGCAAGAGTACCTTCACTTGCCCCACGCCAGCCTCTAGCGACACCTTGTAGGCCTCGGCCACACCAGCAAAGCCTAGCTTATTTCCGCCTACTATCGCGAGCTTGCCTGCCTGCGACTTTTGCTCGGGCTTGCTCCATTCAATATCGGGAAATAGTGGCTTATCGACTGATTGCTTCTGCCAATACGTATGTTCCATCGCTGCCCTTTTCTAGTTTGTAGGCGATACTTTTTCGCTCTAGTACAATCGGCCACCCATGCTTCATGGCCTCTTGCTTCAGCTCTTCGTTTGGGTTGAATGCAATCGGGTTTTGCACCATTGCGAGCATAGAGATATCGCCACCTGAATCGCCGACCGCGTACGACCCATCGTAGGTCAGGTCGTGTTCTTGCACCACTCTTTCAAGCATAATGTGCTTGCGGCCGTGTACTATCTCTGATTTCTTGCTCAGTTTACCCTTTACGACTTCAAATTTGCGTCCGATAGCTATGTCGATATCGTGCAGCTTGCAAAATGCTTCTACCAGCTGCTGGTGCGATGCGCTAATAGCAATGGTAACGTAGCCTTTCTTTTGCAATTCGTGCAATAAATCGATCGTGTAAGTGTATACGCGGTGGCCCTTTTTGCGCAAAATCACCGCGGCGATTTCATGGAACCTGGCATTGTCGAGCCCAACAATAGCTTGTTCCATCACATCCATCAGGATGCCTTCGTACAGGTTGTACTCAAGCTCGCGCTTGCGCCAGGCTTCACGTGCTTCGAGTACGCGCTGTGACTCGACGTCGGAAATAACACCCTCGTCTATGAGCGCGTCGAATAATTCGTGGTATAACTGCCAACGAAAAATGGTGCCATCGATATCGAATACTGCGAATTTTTTCATGCTAGACCTCTTGCTTTGCTAATTCCATGATAGCACGGGCGTATCTGTCCCCGTCATCACCATTCGCTTCGCCCCCTACAATTGCTAATAATCGAGCTGCTACTTCATCGGGAGTACCATCATTAACCAGCCACATATGGTTGTCTGTCTGCGAGAGTGACCATTCGATAGAAAGGACGGCTTCCTGTAAACGCTTTTTCGCCTCAGCGTTCATTTCAGGATATCGTTCATGGAACCATCGCTGCCAGCGTTCGGGTGTCGTAGTAAGGCTAAGCGTGAATGTTTGCTTGAATGGTAATGCCCGGTACATTGCTACCGAGTTCGCTAGCGTTTCTAGTACACAGTAGCTGCCGCTGTAGCTTTCCGAGAGTGTGCCGTAGCTTTCGCCTGTAGTGGGAAATATTACTTCAGTCATAACCTCGCCGGCAGCTTTTTTACTGGCTAGCTCCTCTTTTGTCAGGTAGAAAAACTGGTCTGAAAGATCATTTGCGCGTGGTTGTCGTGTTGTAAAGCCACGTACTCGTTCGCAATCGTTGCTGCTACTGACTACCGTTTGCAATATGGTCGATTTGCCCATCGCACTCGGCGCTACTAGCATTACGAGTGTTTTTTCGCGCAGCTGTTCCATAGTTAGGAAATTTCAATACTTACCGGGCAGTGGTCGCTACCCATTTGTTCTGGGTGGATTTGCGGGTTTGATACTTTGTCGGCTATTTCCTTGCTGGCTAACCAGTAGTCTATGCGCCACCCCACATTGCGCGCACGGGCGCCGCCCCAAGCTGTCCACCAGGTGTAGGCTTCGGTTTTATCGGGGTACTCAGCACGGAATGTGTCCACATACCCGCTTGTTAGTAGATCATCGAACCCTTGGCGCTCTTCTTTGGTAAAGCCAGCGCTTTTTTCGTTGTCTTTGGGCCGGGCTAGGTCAATCTCTTTGTGGGCCGCGTTAAAATCGCCGCATACCAGCACGGGTTTTTTCGTCTCTAGCTGTTTTATGTATTCGCGAAAAGCATTGTCCCAGTGTGCTTCGCGGTATTCTAGGCGAGATAGATCCCGTTTTGAATTTGGCGTATACACCGTTACCACCCAAAAGTTGTCGAATTCGAGTGCGGTGACGCGACCTTCGCTGTTGCCAGGCCCGTAGCCGTCTTCCAGTTCATATTTGCCTGCAATGTCATCAGGAATGTTGTAGTGAACGTTCAAGGGCTCGGTTTTCGACAGAATGGCCGTACCGGCGTAACCTTTACGTTCGGCGCTGTTGAAAAATTCGTGATAGGCTGGTAGGTCTAGCTCCACTTGGTCGCGGTTGGCCTTGGTTTCTTGCAGGCACAAAATGTCTGGGTCGTAGGTGTCGATGAACTTTTGAAATTCACCTTTATTGATAACGGCGCGAATACCATTTACATTCCACGAAAATAACTTCATGAAACTATTGTAGCGCACATTGAAAAAACAGATGAATTGTGGTACAATAACAGTAGTCCCTAGGCATCAACCCCCCCAGGAGGAACCATGACAGACGAATGGCCTGCGCTGCAGGAACTCAGACCGGGCCAGCTGTGGCGCCGCAGCGACAACGCGGCCGAAGAGCTGGTGGCGGCACTGCGCAGCTTCGTGGGCGTGCCCATCGCACTGCGCGGCGCGGGTGGCATCGTGCATCTGCACTTCGCTGCCAACGGTGAGGTGGGCGTCTCGTGCAGCGAGTGGTGTGAGCGTGATGTCACGCTGACCTGGCTCGGGGGCAGCACCTACGAGCTGCATGCTGCCGGTGGCGACGTACTGCCGATTCACTGGCAACGCTCCGCGCCCGACATGGTGTCGCGCGTCGACTGAGGCCCCGGGACTTCCTGCGCGCCCTTCGCGGGTGCGCAGGAATAGTCCACGTAAAACAAAGGATTTTAAAACATGAGTACAATTCGACGGTATGACAACGGTGCTGATCGCCCAACTTCAGGGCGTGTTCGTCGCGCTGGTCAGCAAGGTGCACGAGCTGGCAGTGGCGGCGGTGACCCAAAGATTGAGCGACAGTTTCTAGGTCGGGGCGATAGGCTGTATCGAGGCGGCGAAGTTGTTGAGGCTGGTAAAGGACTCGACATTGCGCGCCAGGCTATTCTGGCCATTGAACTGCAAACATATTTAGCTGAGCAATATGGCCTGGCTATTGATACGGATACGGCACTAGATTTTATCGAAGACAATGGCCCGGACGACCTTACTGAGTAAATAAAAAAGAGGCCGAGACCTCGAAATATTCGTGTGATGAGACAAGCAGGTTGCTTCTCGTGGCGGCTGGTCGAACTGACCTGCCTGCCTCACCACACTGGCAGCTGGGCTAGTTGACGTTCTAGAGCAAGATCACGCTCAGTCGCACGCCTCGAGCCATGGGCTGGAACTCCGACAGGATCGTGTTGAGCGCCGCGACGGTGTCGCCGCGCTCGTAGAGCCTGTCGGCCTCCTCCTGTCCGATGTGCTCGGCGAGCTTGTCGCACAGGACGCGACGCTCGAGGTCCCCGAAGGGGTCCCGGAGGTGTCCCATGGCGTGCTGGACGATCTGCTGCACGACCGTCATCAACTGGATGTAGGTCTTCGGCACGTCCTCCTCGAGCACGTTCCCGGCGCTCACGCTCAGCACGAACGACGCGTCGCCGTGGTTGAGCGTGATCTCCATGCTCAGCTCGTCGGCGAGCGTGCCTTCGCGGTCGCCCAGACCGGCGAGGTGCTCGTTGATCTCCTCGAGGGTCTCGTCCAGCTCGTCGAGGAGGTGTTCCTTCAGCTCGTCGAACTGGTAGGGCGCGTCCTCTCGCGTGGCCAAGTGCTCGGCGAACTGCGGACCCATGAGGTCCAAGTGGCCGGTGAGGTAGATGGGTCGGTAGATGGGCATGGTGTGCCTCTTCCTTCGTAGTGATGGGTCCCGCGGGGTTGGTGTGGTATGTTGGTGCAAAGCGGGAGTAGAAGCGCGTTATCTACACACTCCTACTTCCGCCTTGCTTGCAACCTGCTTGTCAAAGGGCTCTACGAACAAAAAATTCGCAGAAACGAGTATATTATAGCAAATTTATAGTAAAAAGTCAATACTAGCGCATCTGGCGGGCGTGTTCGCGCTCGATGTCGCGGCGCTTGATGGTTTCGCGCTTGTCGTAGCGCTTTTTGCCTTTACCAAGGGCGATGACTACTTTTATGAAACGGCCTTGGGTCAGTAGTTTGGTTGGTACAATGGTCATGCCAGACGAGCGGCTGGCGGCGAATTGGTCGATTTGTTTGCGGTTTGCTAATAATTTACGAGGGCGCGTATCTACCGTGCGACTACCACTGCCCTTTTCGTTTAGTTTCACAGAAAAACTGGCGTTGTTTAGCCATAGTTCGTTGTCTTTTACAGATACAAAGGCGCCTTTTAGCTGCACATGGCCGTCGCGGGCGGCGCGCACTTCTGGGCCTGTGAGTGCTAGGCCAGCTACAATGTCATCACCCAGCTCATAGTCAAACCGAGCTCGCCTGTTTACGAGCCCGCCAGGAGCCGATGATTTAGCTGATTTTTTCGCCATAACTCCCCTATTGTAACAGATAGGAGGGCTACAAAACTTCCCGTCTAATACCAAAAGCACGTGGAGTATTCGAGAATCTTGGGCTTGCGCCAGGAATCTCGAATGACTCCAGCGAGTTTGTGTATGCTTTCGGTATCAGCCGTGAAGTTTTGCTGGCAGTGAGTAGTGTTGTATAGTAGTGCAAGATGAACCAACCTGTTCCTAAACTCGTCACGTTCGATGGCGAGGCTCGTAGCGGTAAAGGCACTATAGTGCAGGCTACTAAAGATTACTTGCGTGATGAATGTGGCCACAATGTGATGTTGATCGACGCTGGGCAGGTATTTCGGGTATTGGGCGTGGCAGCAAGCCGTGCTGGTGTAGATTTAGATGATTTCGACGCGATGGATGCGTATTTGGCCGACGACGCCAACGCAGAAGCCTGCGTGCAGCTAGTAAAAGACGTCTACCACATGGAAAAAGACGAGCGTGATGCTCTGCTGTACACCAACGAAGCTGGTGAAAATAGCGCCAAAATGGGCAAACGTCCGCTGGCGCAAGAATTTAAAGATTCGCTGCTACGTAAATGGCTGCGCGATGCACACGAAGAAGGTTTTGATGTGGTGCTGCTAGACGGACGATCGCTGGCAGAAGTTGGTGAGATGCTGGTCGCAAACGAACTGTGTGATTTTGTAGCAGGTTTTTATTTCATATGCGACCCAGTGGTAGGTGCCCGGCGTACACTCGGCTTCGCAACTACGGCATACGAGGAGCTATCGGACAAAGACAGAGCCAAAGTAGATGAACTTATCGAGCAGATTAAAGTGCGCAATGAAGCGGATAAAACACGAAGCGTGCAGCCCATTGCCCCACCTGCTGGCGCGCCAACCTACAACTTGCCAAACGTACCTGAATTCGTCAAAAGTGACTCAAGGCCGATGGCTATCGTAAATACTAGTGCGGAAATCACCAAGGAAGCCATGGCGATGCCTGTGGCGCGCTTTGTGGAACAGGTACTGCGAAGCACGCAAGCATAAGTTGTTTTATTTCATAATTTATGATATAATATCACGATTATGACAGCAGAATTTAGTAAAGACCGACTATTTCCAACCTCGAGTGGCATCATGAAGCTAGCCGCAGCGGCTGGCGCTGGTATACTGATTGGCGACGCGGTGTCGAACCGGGCTGGGTACGCAGGCTACAGCATAGAAACGAAACCAGGGTCTCGAAACGCGACGACAATGAACGTGCTGCATCCTGGCCTGTTTTCACTGGCTGGTTTGCAGGCTGACGCACTTGAAAACCGTGGCTTTCAACTTGGTACTCCTACGGTTGCCGTAGGTCCAACTATTGATAGTCGACACTACTCGGCAGATGACCATGTTCAAATAACCGTCGAAGAAGTTGCAGAAGCTGTGCAAGCCTACCCGAGGCTATCACGCGTGGCGCTGAACGGCATTTCGATGGGCGGTCGCACGGCGCTAGACACCGCCAACGAATTGGCGCGGTTGGGTGTGCCAGACCGGCGCGAATTCAGCATGTCTCTTACGGTACTCGATGCACCTACCACCTGGAAGGACATCAACCTTCCTGCAATTGCGCACCCACGCGTGGTCAGTGTACTTGCTCGCTACCCTGCTGGTAGAGTGGTTGATACTGTACGTAGAGCTCTGGGCTTTTACTGGCTGAACGAAGATGAAGAAACGGATGATTTTGGCGAAGGTGCAGACATGTCACTGTGGGAAACTATGCAGCAGTCTGGCAACGAAATGGCGACGTCGTTGGTGCTCGATCAACTGCGCAGCCTCGCCACGCGAGAGCCATTGAGTCCGGAAGAATTTGCCTGTTTAAAATCGGTTGTATTTCTAGGTAGTGAAAATGACACCCTTATAGACCATGATTCCGCGAAATTTGAATGGATACGAGGCGCTGTGCCGGGTGGTGCGCTATATGGTGAAGCAACTGTACCAGAAGCGACCCATAGTGCACTCGCCAACTTTTTGCCTGCGTACCAAGCGGTATTTCGCGCTGCAGAGGAAACGCACGACGTCGGCGCCAAGCTAGGTCGTTAGTCGCCGTGCTAGCGGCACGTTTTGCTATACTTTTACTATGAAGACACGCGTTTCTGTGGTGGTGCCTTGCTACAATAATGAACTACAACTAGCCGACTGTTTGCAGTCGCTGAAAGGCCAAACGGTCGCACCGCACGAAGTTATAGTGGTAGACAACAACTGCACCGATGGCTCTGTAGCTGTGGCGAAATCGTTCGGCGCGAAAGTAGTAAAAGAAACCAAGCAAGGTATCGGATACGCTCGCAACAAGGGCTTCAACGCGGCAACGGGTGATATCATTGCTCGGCTTGATACAGATTCGATCGCTGATAAACAATGGATACAAGCAATACGAGACGCCATGGAGGACGACAGCGTGGCCGCCGCAGGTGGCGTGAGTTACACGTATGAGCTACGACAGCTGCCCTCCCTTGCATACGGCATACACAGATGGTTTAACACATTCCATGAACGGCGCATGGGAGGGCTGGTCATACTATATGGATTCAACGTAGCAGTGCGAAAAAAGGTCTGGGAACAGATGGTAGACGAGCTAGATGAAGAGAGCTTGAATGAAGATATTGAATTTTCCGTAGTAGCACGGAAATACGGGCAAGTTGTACGTGCCGAAGGTATGATTGTTGGCAATCGCCTCAGGGAATTTATGTCGCCAAAAAAACTCTGGCGCTACTGGAAGGCAGATGGAAAGGTAGCGAAACAGCTACGCGACGAGGATACGGAGCGTGAGTAACGTTACGCCAGTTTTCCTGCATGGCTACTCGGGTGAAGGCTCATCGCTGAATGAATTTGCCTCGCTGTGTTTTCCAAATACCAAACCCATTTGTATTGATTTGCCTGGCTTCGGTAACAATCCACTAAAGAATACGTCTGCCGAAACAGACCCAAAGGGTTATCTAGAAGAAACCTGGCAGACGATTCGCCGCGAAGTACCAAACGGCCAAATACATTTAGTAGGACATTCATACGGGGCCATGCTAGCATTTGCATTAGCCGCTGCTCACCCGAATGACGTTACGCGGGTAGATCTGTTCAATCCTGGTGTGTACCCGAAAGTAATTCCCAGGCTATTTTTGTATATCATTGCCGCACTGAAGCACATTCCAAGCGGCCTGAGGGTATTAGTATGGCTGATGAAACGTCGCGTATTTGTAGACCTAGTAACCCGCACGATGGAATATAAGGATTGGCCAAGTGAACGCAAGGCGCAAATACGCCAAATGCGGCGTGACGAATCGCGCGCGTACACACCACAAATGCTGGCGCTGAGTTTGCATGCGTTGCGTATGCCGAAGGCCTTGGCCGATATTCACTGCTCGGTGCCAGTGCGCATGGTGCATTCACGACGTGACACTATCACGAAGGTATCGAGCTGCGCGTGGCTAGCGGAACGATCGGACGATGCGTCTATTCTCGAAACGTATGGCGGGCATCTAGGTTTGGTGGCTGAGCCCGAACGCTGGGCAGCGCTGCTTTACCGCTAAGCACAGAGGTTAACACCTTTGTATGGTACAATAAGCAATATGCAAAAACAGCCAAGCGTGGCCGTCGTCATACCTGTTTACAACGAAGAAGAAGTCATAGAAGGATGCTTACTGTCTTGCGTAAAGCAAACAATTCCTTTTTCTGAAATCATCGTCGTCAATAATCTATCAACCGACAACACCGAGTTGATTGTTAAAAATCTACAAAAAAAATATCCGCAGATTACGCTAATTCAACAAAATAAAGCCCAGGGCATCACCCCTACCCGCGACAAAGGCTTTAATGCTGCAAAGGCTGATATTATTGGGCGAATTGACGCGGATACAATACTGGACAGACGTTGGGTGCGAGCTGTGCGTGATACGTTTAAAGACGAGAATGTATCGGCTGCCAGTGGGCCGGTGCTGTACCATGACATGCCATTACCGAAACTGGGCTTGGTGCTGGATGAGAAGATTCGCAGTACCTTACACAAAATGGCAAAGAACCACCGCTTTTTATTTGGTACAAACATGGCGATTCGCCGCACCACGTGGCGAAAAGTGCGCGGGCTGATTCTTCCCGACCCAGATAACGAACAGCACGAAGATATCAGTATTGCCCTGGCGCTATTTCAAAACGATTTCGAGATAGTGTACACACCTGAGATGCAAGCGGGTATGTCGGCGCGACGTATCGAAGACAAACCGCGTGATTTTTACCGCTATGTAATGCGGTTTGAAAACACTTTCCGTGCATATGGAGTGAAAAGTACCAGTGCGCGTATACCGATAGCTATTTATCTGCTGATTTACTTTCCCGTACGTACCATTCGTAAGTTTTACGACCACGAAAACGGCAAGTTTACCCTAGAAAAACTGCGCGATGATATGTCACAGATAAAACTAAGCTCTATCTCGCGCCGCAAAGAAAAAACGGCTGAAGAAGAGCCGGTTCGCTAAAAGATTGTACCAGACTACTTTTTTGTAGAAAATACTCAAGAATTAGCTTGGGTGTTTTTTTATTGCTCTAGTAGATGTACAGGTACGTCTGGTGAATATTCGTCAGTAAATCTAGCGAAGCCGCCCTTGCCTGCTTCGACTTTCCCCCACGTTATCATGTGAAAACCTTCAGATTCCAGACAGCGAAGCGCGCCTACTCGACCCATGGCACGAGTTCGTGGCGGTAGAAGCTGTGCTTGATGAATATCTTCTTCGGGTATGCCAGGCTGGCGCCCATGAGATGCAAACCACTCGCGCGCAATGCCGTCAGGTGAAATATCTTCCCATTGCAAATCTGCCCGCACTGCAACCATACTTTTTGCCGTAACGGGACGGTTTGTGAGTGAACGAATGTGCGTTAACTTTGCAGCCCAGTCGAGGCGATCTGCCACGCTGCTCACATCCGAAAGCTCGCTGTCAAATTGATGTATGTCGTAACATACATCTAAGATGTCTAGTGCAGCTTGGACCTCCCCCTCGGGTATATTTGGTTGTGTCTCGGCGAATTCTAGGGCCGCGGCAGCGATGTAGGCTTGGTGTAGTGCAGGCTGAACATAGGGTTGTTCTGCCCAGTGTATATTGACTGGCTGGAGTTTCGATGCGTCTTGGAATGATTGGGTTGCGTTGTTTTCCCGCAGACAAAGATGCATGGGGAATTTACCATGTTCGATCATACGCAGCACGAGCGATGTGAAGTCGTAATCACGCTGTATTACCCAGTCCGACATATTGCCGTCTGCAAGACGGAGTTCTAGGACGTTTAGGTCGAGTGAAGCTTCTATGCGCAGTTGGTAGGCAGGCTTCACCCCATACTCATACGACGCCATACTTTTCTCGAATTGCATGGCTGACTGTTTTTGGCTTAGCTCATAACCATTTGCAGTGACCAAGCCCGCCCCTGCCCAGCAACTTTTTGTCACGAGGAACGCATCGAGGGCTGCCTTTTCCTTCGAGCGTTTGTTTGTATCCCACAACGCAGGGAGCTCTATACCTGTACCGAAGTTTTGGTGATGACCTAGGCTGTCGGGGTAGAACACTTCTTCGCCGCTGCGGTCATCTACGGCAGCAAAGCCAGACCTTTTGTATGCGCGTAACGATGGTTTTTTAATTTGCAAACTTAACGCAGCAAGAAAATCATTTATGGTTCTTTCGTTGGCTCGTTGATAGCGCACCACGTCTTTACCGCTTTTTACTTCTGGGCCGGCAATTTCTAGCACACCGCCTTTTGGTTCGTCTGCACAGCCGTCTATATATAGGCGGGAGCCGTTTGCCAGCCACACTTCTGCCCCATTTGACGCAGTATCAGAAAAATACTCAACTCCAGCAGTATTGAGTGATGTGCGGAGGTCTTTGTCTGGCGGCACCATGGAAATTAATTCGTCCTCTGGCCCCATTATTCTTTCAGGCGTACTACGTCGAAAATCTTCTTTGGTATATGCCATGTTTAACGCCCAAACTGCCGAATTGCTTCTAATAGGTGTGCTTGACTGATTTGCTGTGGCTGGCCAGTGGCAATGTGACGCGAGGCGGCTTGGCGTGCGGCTTTTTTCACTACTATGCGACATTCTGCGCCGCTCATGTCTTCACTGGCCGCGGCTAACTCGAACGGATTGATTGTACTGTCAAATAGCGCGGAATGAGTCGCTGTGTCTTGGTCAGGATTGAGTTCGTCCACCAAAATTTCATACCCCGCTTCTATAAGGCAACAAAGCCATACTTCGGCTCGTTCTCTATCATTGGGCTTAGGCATGTGTATATGTTCAAAGCGGCGTGCGAGTGATTCGTCGAGCTCATGAATAGAATCGTTCATGGCAGCGACCACAATAACATTTGGATTTTCCTCTATCTTGTCTAGTTCGATATTGAGTTTCTTTAACGCATCGCGCCTATCGCTGTGACGGTCATTGTCGGCATGGGCTAGCGTACTGAACTCTTCGAAAAGGACAACCACTCGCCCCCTCTTAGCCTTATCTCTGGCCTCGGCTATGTGTTTGCCAACATTCTTACCTGAATCACCTAGCCATTTACCCATGACGGAGGTAGAATCCAGTTCTATAATTTCTGCACCGATTTTTTCAGCGAAGGCGTGCGCAAGAGTAGTCTTGCCTGCACCTGCGGGGCCGTATAAAAGAATATTTGGGGCGTCGGTATTGTATCGCTTTGCAACTTCCGGATGCTCCAGCATCGTGACGATCTCGCTTAGTGCAGCTTTTGCTTGGTACGCCCCTCCCACTAAATCAAACGGGTCAAGTGCCGGCGTCCGGTCATGGCCGCCTTGATGGTCGATAAAGATACGTTCATCTGTCTCACTTGGGCTTAGTTGCGATGCAACGGAAAGGCGGTACTGTCTGCGCTGTACAGAATCAATATTGGCAGCATTAAACTCTTCGATTATTTGGTCTTGAATCATAAGCCATGCCTGCGCGAACTTGAATACCGTGTTGTATGGAGGCTCCGCCTCTTTTGCAAAGGCTTTCGGATTCTTTGGCTTATCTTGATTTAGAGCCGTATATAGCTCGGCATTGTTTAAGAGGTGTAATTCAACATCGCAGTTTTGCAAGTTGGCGCCAAATTTGATGTGAATACTGTAGTGTTCATCCAGCTCAAAGAAAAAGTCATCTTTTTGGGTGGGCAGTTGGTCTGTTGCAATATCTCGTTCGTGCAGCGTCTGTCGAAGACGAATAGCAAGATTCCCTTGCCACCCGTAACTATCGTACGTAACGGTTGGGTCTACGACGAACTCGAACACGCCATGCAGTTGTGGCTCGCCATCGTCTAGTAAGTAATCAATGGTCGTAGCCGTCAGTGGTGCCTGTAATTCATCACCTCGAGCATCGTGTAACACATAGTAGTGATGGCACGATGCCAGAAAATCTGCCAGTGCATCCGGGTCGTCTAGTATTATGTCGGCATAGGCACCGCGTATAGATGTGTGCGGACCTCTCAGCTCCAGCTCTTTGCCTGTCATGAAAATACTATAACCTCGTTTTTACAGAGAGACAAGCAGAACCGTCATTAGGCTGGCAGCAGGTTGTTTTCTTGCAAAGCTGCCTGGAGTGCTGGGCGATTAAATCCGACAATCATCTTGCCGCCAATATCAGTGGTTGGCGTACCTTGAAATACGCCATCAAGCTTCTGTAGTAGTTCTTCCTGAGCAGCGTCATCTTCTTCGATGTTTTTTGCCACGTACTTCACCCCAAGGTGTTCAAGCCACTGCTTCTCAGTAGCACAAAATGCGCAGTTGGTAGTGGTGTAAATGATAACTTGACTGTCTGTTTGATCGCTCATGGTTCCCTCTCGTTTAACTTACTATACATTGTACACTAACTAACATATGCTGTATATAATTGCCACCACTGTGCTACTATATGCATAAGCAATACAATGAAGAGGGCTACGCGTTATGAAGCCGAACACGGCTTCGCACTACCAACCGTCATGATTACATCTGTAGTCATGCTGACGATTCTGCTAACAGGCCTAGTGACGGTGAGTAGTATAAACGTAGGTATTCGAAACCAGTACTACGCGCAGTTAACAAAGGAAGCAGCCGAATCGGGACTTAATTTTATTACAGGCTGTCTTCGCGCTGATTTTGAGCCACCAACAGGAGCAACATTCACTCCACAGGCGACTTCTTGCTTGAACAACACGATTGATGCGGGAAAGAGCAAATATATTCTTGATACTACCTCGTCTGCAGGAACCAAGCTTCGTTCTTGGTATGAGGTAAGCGGACCTAGTATTTCGATTACTGGCTATTACGATATTGTTGCGGTTGGTCATCTTGAGCTGCTGCGTACAAGCTCTTCTACCGTTGTGCAGACACTAGAACGGACGGTGAGATTACGAGCATCGCCTGGGTATTTTCGACCAGACGGTCTGGTAGTGCGAGCCACGGGGCGCACACCGTATGTGATTTTGGGTGACGGTACTTTGTGGGCATGGGGCAATAATAATGTTGGGCAGGTTGGCAATGGGACGACGGGTGGATTGATAAATGCACCAACAAAAGTGCTTGATATAGCGACCAAAAGTGTCGTGGCGGATGGCGGTAATGAAACGGCTTGGGCGATAACTACATCTGGAAATCTGTATGCTTGGGGCGCAAATACCTATGGACAATTGGGCGATGGTACCACTACTGCTCGATCTTCACCAACACTCCTCTCGCTAGGCAGTAGCGGAGGCGTTGTTGATGTTAAGTCAAATTATCTTACGACCTATGCGCTAAAAGACGATGGAAGTGTTTGGGCGTGGGGTTCAAATACCTATGGACAGATTGGTGACGGTACTACTACCAATAACCCCACCCCACAGCAGGTTGTGGCACCCAGTGCTACCAACCCAGTCGTAAAGATAATAGAAATACGAGATTTTGTGGCGGGTGTGATGTATGCCATTCGGCAAGACGGTAGTTTGCTTGCCTGGGGTAGAAACCACCGAGGACAGGTGGGCAATAACCTGCCAACGACTCAAAATCAGCTAACGCCAGTACAAGTTATATCAAGCACCACGCCTGTTTCAGATGTCGTTACTTCTTACTCAAACTCCGTTGCGGTTACTGCATTACTGAGCGATGGCACACTGATGCGTTGGGGGTACGCTGCGTCGGGTGCAGGCACTGGTAATACGCTCGTGCCGACAGCTGTAGCTGGTCTGACAAATATAGCAAAGATTGTGGGAACAGGTAGAGGTACAACGTATGCGTTGTCATCTAGCGGCACACTATGGAGCTGGGGGTATAACACATATGGTGAAATGGGAAACGGTTTGACTACCTTTACTATTACGCCATACAACGTCTTCCCTTCGGGCCCCGCTATTACAGATGTGACCATGTCAAAGAATATCTCTTCAAATGTGACCGTAGCACTGGGCGCGAACGGTTCAGTGTGGACATGGGGGCAAAATGGACAGTGCCAAATAGGAGATGGTGACGTTTCAAAAGCAGTTAACCCGCGACTGTCGCCGTATAATGCCATTCCTGCGCCGAGTGGCGGCCAGCCGGGTGCTGACGAAATATACACCAATGACGCAAGCGGGTATTGGATTTCTTCAACGTACCCAACGGTCTATGTGCACAAGACTGATGACACTGTTTGGGCGTGGGGTTCCAATAACTCAGGCGCTGTAGGAAACGGCTCAACCGTTGATCAGTGTAGCCCTGTGCAGGTCCTAGATAACGTCGCCTTTGGATCCAACGCGAATTACTATGCATTTTTTGCGGTTCGAGGTGATCGCACACTTTGGACTTGGGGTAATAATGGCTACTATCAGCTAGGCCGCACAGGCGGGGGGTATACATCGCCAGGTCTAACTACCCTTCCTTCAACCTCGCCACTAGCCTACTAAGGCCACCCGCGTCTGGACAGCGGCAATATGGTAGTATAGACATAAGTGGTATGAGGATGTGGGAAGATAAAAGACTACCGGTTCATGGCTTTGCGCTGCCAACGGTCATGATCACTTCAGTTGTGATGCTTATTATGTTGTTGACTGGTTTAGTAACGGTGAGCAGCGCCAACGTAGGAATACGCAACCAGTACTATAATCAGCTTGCCAAAGAGGCAGCTGAATCTGGCGTAAATTTTATGGTTGGATGTATAAGAAGTGATGTCACACCATCAAGTTCAAGTACATTTACACCTCAGTCTACATCGTGTAGCAATGCAACGGCGAATGGTGGAAAGTCTGCCTATGTTCTCGACACATCAGGTTCTGGCGGTGTGATTATTAAGACGCGCTACACAGTGAATGGACCTACTGTGAATGCAAGTGGCTACTATGATATCGCTTCTACTGGCTACGTGGAGCTCTATAGGACAAGCAGCCCTAGCGTCGCGTGGTCAACACAGTCGCGAACGGTTAACCTGCGTATCCAAACGCAGTCTCTGTTTCCAAACTATTCATCATCAGGGTCAGAGCTAGTATGTGGCCTGCTGAATTATAAGTCCTATTGCTGGGGCTCGAACCAGGATGGCCGACTTGGTAACGGCACAATCGATGCTGCTGGCCAGACATTCGAAGCAGATACCGACAACCAGCTTGGTTTATACAACGGAGGAAACCCCGTTGTTACCCGTGTTGTACGGCCGGGTGATACAGTTAGCATCAACGGTACTATCAGCTCTTCACCGAACCAGGCGAATAGCCAGCTACTACATCATGAAGTTGCTATAGCAGCCGGCGGTGGTTACGCGTGTGCTGTTACAACGACAGCGGCTGATGGTGTAAACGGCCAAGGTCAGCATTCTTCTAGAAAAGTAGTTTGCTGGGGTGATACCCTCAATGGTCAGCTTGGCAACAATAATTCATCAGGCTCGTATTTTCGCTACCCCGTGAATACTGTAGCCAGATGGGAGACTGATGGCACATATGCACAATACCCTACTAACAAAATTACTTCTAACGGTGGTACGGCGTGTATTATAGCCGAAACACGGGCAGCTGATACAGACGGCAACACGTGGTGTTGGGGTAACAACAGTCATGGACAGGTTGGTTTTAATAATACATCGCAGGCGTATTACCAGGTACCAAAGCGTGTGTACAACCACAATGGCAGTTCAACTGGCGTCACATTAAAACAAATCAATTCATCACCAAACAGCCGAAATATCTGTGGAATAGTAAGCAATAATCGAGGCGTATGCTGGGGGTACAACGGTTACGGAAATACAGGTGACAATACTGATGGTTCCACCAACTCGGCAAATTTAAAAAAGCCCTTGCCTATCATTGTGCAGACTGCCTATGGCGAGGAGCTATACACTAAAGATATTTCGCCAGGTGGTAGTAACCCCGAAAATTCTGAACATGTATGCGCGGTAGGCCTAGCGAATTCGAACAGCCCTAATATTCAAGATGGCAAACTGTATTGCTGGGGTTCAAATACATTTGGTGAAATCGGACAAGGTACGGCGGACTCAACACATTACAAAAGAGCCAACCTCGTAGCATCGATTCGTGACATCACGGGCACATACACGACCAATGATTACACTGCCACAAAAGTAGTGAGCTCAAACCTAAATAGTTGCGCGATAATAAGCGTGAGGTTTAGCGGTGCACCCTTGAATGAAACCACCTATCACAATGAGTTGGCGTGTTGGGGAGATAACTCGTATGGACAGATCGGAATTGGACAACCAGGTAGTGTGGTTAGTGGGTCTACAATCCAGTCTGTTTATGGCAGACCAACGATAGTGCCATTCTTTACGGGTAAAACGATTAAAGCAATTGATGGCGGAGCTTTCCGATTTTGTGCCGTTGTAAGCTACTCTAACTACTGCTGGGGGCGTGACTATGCTGGTCAGGTGGGAGATGGCCAGGCCAATACCGCCGAATACACTCCGAAAAAGTCCATATTCCTCGAACCCGACTACACTGGGCTTACTTATTAGACGTCAGATGCCAGCCGTTGCAATACGGACACTGGTATACGCGAAGTTCTACGTCCATCGTCACGCTTTGCTGTTCAAGTGCAGCTAGAGCAAGTTTTTCAGACGCAAAGCGACGCTTCTGACGACAGCTTTCGTGCGAGGCGTAGCGTACTGGTTTTTGAGGTTGGTGACGTCTGGGCATACTAGTATTTTCAATAATTATTTGCTACAATGCAAGTTGTACATGAGTACGTCTGGCGACAACAGTGGAGACGCGCCGACGCCGCCGATTCGTTCGACGGTCCTTTTATTGCTCGGCGACATTGCCGACACCACATGGCGTATGTTTGGCCCAGTGGTGGTGCTCGTAGGCTTAGGGCTATGGGCAGATAGCAAATTCGGCACCTCACCCTGGCTATCGCTAGCGGGTGTACTCATAGGGAGCGTCGGCTCCGCAGTACTTGTTAAACATCAACTAGAGAGGGTGAAGAACACACAATAATGCTGCAATACGCTGCAATCGATCTTCATATAGATATTAAAACTGCGCCGATATTTCATGTCGGTAGTTTTGGTGTAACTAATGCTATGATCACAGGGTTTGTAAGTCTGTTGATTTTCCTCGGCATCTTTTTCTACGTTGCAAAAAAGGTAAAAAACGGTGAATACAACCGCTTTGTCGGCCTAGTGCAGTGGGCATTTGAAGGCATGTTGGGGCAAATTCACAGCGTAATTCCAGACAAAACCATAGCTCGCAAAATAGCACCGCTCGCGCTCACGATATTTTTCTATGTACTGATTAGTTACTGGATGAGTATTTTGCCTGGGCTTGATAGCATCAAGGTAAATGGCGACCCTATTTTGCGCTCTATCGCGGCAGATATGAACTTCACCTTTGCATTGGCATTCGTTTCACTTGTCGCAACACAGGTATACGCAGTGCGCCAACTGGGCGGTTGGGGTAATTTGCAGCGCTATTTCCGTAACCCAATCAAAGATCCACTTGGTGCATTTGAAGGCATTCTAGAACTCATCGGTGAGATTAGCCGCTACACTGCCCTATCGCTGCGTTTGTTTGGTAACTGTTTCGCAGGCGAGGTGCTGCTGCTCATTATGGCTGTACTAACAGGTTACTTCGCCGCGCTAGCGCTGCCGGTCTTTATGGCGTTCGAGCTATTCATCGGATTTATTCAGGCCTACGTATTCTTTATCCTGACAGTTATCTTTACTTCCCTGGCCATTTCACACGGCCCTCACGACGATCATTCTTCCCATGCTAAGCAGGAGGCTGCGTAATGAGTGTATTACGCGCGAACTCCCAAGCATATTCATTTCACCAGCACGCTTTACGGGGAGCTACGCTCGCCTGTGGCGCTGGGCTGACCTCTCTCGCTGGGCGCGAATAGAGGTCACACGCTTCTGAAACGAATATACCTGGCAGTTCGCCCCCGCTTAACAGAGTGAATGATATAATTGTAAGTAATAAATCAAAGGAGTAATAACAAATGGAACAACTAGCATTTGGTCTAGCATATGCCCTGCCAGCACTTGGTGCGGCTGTGGGTATCGGTATCATCGGTAACGGTGCGTTGAACGCGCTGGGCCGCAACCCAGAGAAACTGGCAGATATCCGAACACTTATGATCACGGCTATCGTGTTCGCTGACTCACTAGCGATCATCGGTATTATCGTGGCTATTATCGCGAAGTTTATCTAGGAGCTTAGATGATACACACGGTAC
>JAUIBD010000019.1 GCA_030427525.1 bacterium | reverse complement strand
TGGCTGACAAGAAATACGTCTACGGTCTCGGCCGACGCAAGAGCGCAACGGCTCGGGCTCGTCTATACAAAGGTAAAGGTGAGGTAACTATCAACGAAAAACCAGCGCTAGAGTACCTTTCAGGAAATAAAACGCTGCTCGCTGAAGTAACTGACCCGTTGGCACTTGTAAATAAGCAGAAAGAGTTCGACATCACTATCCGTGTTAGCGGTGGTGGTCTCAGCGGCCAAGTTGATGCAATCAAACTTGCTGTCGCAAAAGCTCTAACACTTGAGCATGCTGACCTACGTACGACGCTAAAGAAGGCTGAGTTCCTAAAACGTGATCCTCGCGAAAAAGAACGCAAGAAGTATGGCTTGCGATCTGCGCGTAAGCGTGAACAATACTCAAAGCGTTAAATACTTTACAAAAAATACACCGCTCTTGCTGCGGTGTATTTTATTTAGGCGAATATTAACGCCAAGGTCCCACGTTTCGGTCTTCGAGTGGCTTAAAGAACTTATATGTTCTATTCTTGCCGTTTACTTTTACTTTTGCTTGGTACGTTCTGTCTGGTTGATAATTGGCGATTATGGTAGCTTTGGCTTTCCAGAATGGTGAGTCTGGCATACTCAGCCATTTTTGTTTTTCCTTTTTGATGCGCTGTGTACCACATTTTTGATATACGCCTTCTTTGTAGATTTTCTTAGGTGGTGGGTTTACCTTTCGTTTTTCGCTTTCAAAGTAACTATTAAACCGAACTCCGCGGAAATATGCTTTCTCTTTGGATTCACGCGTGTAACACCAGCTAACCTTTAGTGGTTTTACTTTCGGCGAACCCAAGACGGGGCCAGTGTCACCAATCCTATTCGGACAGTATCGATAGATTATCGCCGCAACAAAATCTACATACTCAAACTCCGGAATAGGGCTGAGTGTATGTATAACGTAGTGCCCCGTCCACTTCCACTGATTCGTCTTGCTCACTGACTGCGTCCTGCAACCATACAGCGCATTCGCATTTGATGTGGGAATAGACGCCACTGCAACGATGGAAGCAATTCCCACGAGGATTAAGTTTTTCATAGAAAGTGTATGCATACGCGCTACCCCTTTAAACTTGTTACCCTCGACTGTACTCTTATATATTCAGCAGGTCAAGCATAACCAGATAAATGTATATTTCAAGGACTTTGGGTGCACCGGCGCGTGGCCAGTACACCCTAGTCCTGCTCGTCGGTGTTCTTCAGGCGGCTGCTTCAGCAGCGAGCACAGCGTTGACTTCCTCCAGCACACGTTCGGCCGAAAGGCTGTTCTCGAGCGGTAGCACACCGTGGGAGCACAGGTTGATGAAGTGCGCCTTGGGGTGGAGGTTCGTAAGAACCCCTAGGGAACAGCAGTGGTGGGTCAGTGGGTCGCCGTACTGACGCGTGCGGTCGTCAACCATGTAGCCGCTCGTCACCACGATCAGTCGTCCGATCCTGCCATCCCTCAGGTCAGCGATGGCGATGCGTAGCTGCCTCTCCGCCTCCGCGTACTTCCAGAAGCCTTCAGGGTTCATTTCAGACGGCAGAAGGCGCCATGCCTCCTCGAGCTCGGCATTCTTGTCGTGCATCAAGATGAACACGACTGTCTTCGGCTTCTCTTCGGTCACAGGGACCACTCCATTTCACACGTTTGAACAGGACTAATGTATTACAGCAAATCTCGTCTATGCAGTCAATGACAGTAGGCTGTTTGTATAGTAAGTACCAATATGATATAACTTAAATATGAACCAACCTCTTCAACATCGAGCGTATTGGTTTACCGGCACTGTTCGTGGCGGTTATTGGCGTTTGCCTGCATAAAGTATTCAAACCAAGCATCTATATAACCGCCCAGAAGGCGGATTTTTTATTTAAACGGAGAAAACTATGGAATTAATAAATGGAATTATGGTTGTAACAGCCAATGAGATAGATACAACACGAAAACGACAAAATCTTGAAGGAGAGATGCTTCGTATACTCAGAGAAAGATGTATACTCATTAGTCCAGATGATATGCGCTCACCGCTTACGATAGGTGAAACCTTCGGATTACTAGTTGTTTCTGATGAAGATCAGATTTCTACAGAGAGTAATGTATAATGAAAGCAATGACTAAACAAGTAATTTTAACCGGCCTGCGGGCGAATAATGACCTGCATATAGGACACTATTTCGGTGCAATGCTACCAATGGTAGACATGGCGAAAACGCGCAGCGAAGAGTTCCAGGTGAATATGTTTATTCCAGACCTTCATAGCTTTACGACGCCGATTAATCATGATGAGCTATATGAGCAGATTTTGCACAATGCACGCTTGTTTGTGGCGGCTGGACTACCGCTAGATAACCCAAGCATATACTTGTACCGACAAAGCTATGTGCCGGCCCACAGCGAACTGACATGGATTCTAGACTGCTTCAGTAGCTATGGTTTTTTGCAAAGAATGACACAATTTAAAGATAAGTCAGGCATCCAGGACATTCGATCTAGGGTAAAAGAATTTACACAAGGATTTATCGATCTCTCTAATGAAAAGCTTAGAGAGACGAAGCACCTACCTATCGAAAAAGTTGCACCAGAGTATAAAAAAACTATGGATGATGTAATTCTAAAATTCCTAGGAGAGCTAATAGGAGACGCAAAGAACTCAGCGTCCGTGTCTATGGGACTACTTAACTATCCTGTATTGATGGCATCTGATATCTTGCTCTACGATGCATCTTACGTTCCGGTCGGAGATGATCAAACGCAACATCTTGAGTTTACGCGCGATCTAGCAGAACACATGAATAGTCGCTTTGGCGAGCTATTTACCGTCCCTGAAGCCGTCGCGAAGCAACATGAGTTCTTTGGCAAAGACCAAGGCCTAAGAATTATGGACTTAGCAGACCCCACGAAAAAAATGAGCAAGAGTGACGATACCGGAAAAGGCGTTATATTCCTTGGTGACGACCCAGAGGCCGCTGCGAAAAAGATTATGAGCGCTACCACAGATGATAAAGCAAGCGTTGCGTATGACCCTGAAAATCAGCCAGGCATCAGCAATCTGCTGGACATCCTTGCGCTACTTCGCGGCCAGAACGTACAGGACGTAGCGAAAGACTTCGAAGGCCAGGAACGCTATGGCGACTTCAAGGCTGTCGTGGCAGACGAGGTACGCATGTTCCTGACAGATTTCCAGTCAAAACTCGCTAGCGTCGACGATAGCGCAGTGCTCGCAAAGCTTGAATCGTCAGAGATTGCAATGAACCGGCAAGCGAATGCAACTCTTTTGAAAGTACAACAAGCGGTCGGCTTGCGACCGAAGGCCTAGTTATGCGACTCGACCAGTACACTGCTCAGTTTTGGCCAGAGCATTCACGTAGTACGTGGCAGAAATTTATCAAAGCAGGTGCTGTGAAAGTAAACGGCGAGGTAGTCGATAGCCCGAAGTACGAACTAGACGAGGACGACTATGTGCAGGTAGACACACCGAAAGACCCCGACTTTTCTGATGAGGAGTTACCAGTTATTTACGAAGATGACAACGTGATAGTGATCAACAAGCCAGTTGGTGTATTGACTCATGCCAAAGGCGCTCTCAGTGAAGAGTTCACTGTCGCCGATTTCTTTAAAACGAAGGTAAGCTATAACATCGAGACGAATCGCCCAGGTATTATTCACCGACTCGACCGTGACACGAGCGGTGTATTAATAGGGGCAAAGAATACAGAAACGGCCACGCTGCTTTCGCGTCAATTTGCTGATCGAAAAGTGAAGAAAACGTATATGGCGGTACTGGATGACGTGCCGAAAGAGCTTGAAGCTGAAATAGATGTGCCGATTGGTCGAAATCCATCTAAACCTAGCACTTTTCGTGCCACAACTGACGGAAAGAGTGCCCAGACGTATTATCATGTTGAAAAAGTAGGAGAAACGAAGAGCTTGGTGACACTACAACCGAAAACTGGCCGCACACATCAGCTTCGTGTACATATGGCGTACATTAATACACCTATTCATGGTGATCGTGTATATGGCAAGCAGGCTGATAGGCTGTATCTACATGCCGCAAGCCTAGAAATAACTATTCCGAAAGGTCAGCGCATGGTCTTTACGGCGCCTTTACCTGAGGAATTTGATAAAGAGGCGAATACGTGAGCCTGCTATTGCACCCACAAACTGCAACACAACTCGACGCATTGGCAGCTAAAAAACCACATGCCGTATTACTGCAAGGAGCAAAAGGAGTAGGGCTTGCTACCATCGCAAAACACACTGCCGAGCGGTGGGGTACACTTGCGGACATAGTAATACCTGAAGTCAGAAACAAGGGCGGAGTAGGTTCTATTCCTGTTGCACGTATACGTGAGTTGTATGATTACACAAAAGGCAAAACGCAAAATAGCCACGTAGTGATAATAGATGACGCCGATGCAATGAGTATAGAGGCGCAAAATTCACTACTAAAACTATTAGAAGAACCTGTCGAGAATATGCATTTCATGCTTACCTCACACTCTCCCGAGCAGCTGCTACCGACAATACGGTCTCGCGTACAGACAGTTAGTGTACTGCCGATAGACGATGTATCGAGTGTGCGGTATCTGCGCCAGATTGGGGTGACTGATGAAAAGACAAAGCAGCAACTACTGTACGTGGCTAACGGTTTACCGGCGGAGCTTTATAGGCTGCACACAGATGCGAGTAACCTTGAGAGCTTAGCAAATACGATGCGCCAGGCGAGAGATTTTACCACGGGCTCACTATATCAACGACTTGAAACTATTAATGCACTCAAGTCTGATCGCAGGGAGGCGCTTGAATTTATTGACGCGTGTCTGATGCTACTTAAGAAGTCACTCGTGAACTCCTCCGATGAGGTAATCTTGCAACGCATCGAGTCACTTTTGTCAGCCAAAGAGCACATTTTAGCAAACGGTAATGTGCGATTACAGCTGGCCTCTGCTGTGCTATAATACCCCATAGACATGCTAGGACTATTACTGCTTGGTTTGCTGGGTGCGTGGGCTCTATACCAGCGTCAAACTATCAATGAAGTTGCCCTCGACATTCCTTACAAGATTTCAGAGCGTTTAGAACGCCTTTGGGAGATTGCGCAGGAGTCACTTAAAGATAAGAAATATTTACGGGCTGAAAAGGCACTATTAACCATTTTGCGTGTAGACGAGCGCAATGCGACCGCGTATAACCGCCTAGGAATCCTTTATGCCAAACAGCAAGCGTATGAAGACGCTATTGAATGTTTTGAAATAGCACAAAGCTTAGAACCAAGTGCATCAAGTCTGCACAACGTAGGGTTGATATATTTTGAAACAGAGCAGTATGAAAAAGCGGCGCTTGCCTTTGAACAGGCCATGGCTATGGAAGAAGTGCTAGCTGCCCGGCACATTGCGTACGCGAAAGTGCAGGAAAAGCTAGGTAACGACCGCAAGATGATTACATCCCTGGAGCGAGCGATGGAATTAGAGAAAAACCCGCAAACAATGACTATCCTTGCGGATGCCTACGATCGCACGGGCCAAGAAGAACAGGCCGCAGAACTACGTAAAAAAGCCTCAAACATGACTGTTCCAAAAGGTGCCCCAAAACGAGTAAAACAGCCACGAAAAGTCGTGATGTAGCTTGTATTTTTCGCCTCTGTTAGATACAATTATTCAAGTGCCGCTTTAGCTCAGTTGGTTAGAGCAGCTGTTTTGTAAACAGCAGGTCCTGGGTTCGAGTCCCTGAAGCGGCTCCAAATTTTGTTTAACAGTTTATATGCCGGAGTAGTCTAGTGGCAATGACAGGAGACTGTAAATCTCCCCCTTTTTAGGTTCGTAGGTTCGAGTCCTACCTCCGGCACCACATAATGCACCTGTCGCAAGACGGGTGTTTTACGTTGTTGGGTCGCTATCGACATACTCCATACTTACCGGCGCACGAATGTTTGCAGCATGTGCACCTATCGACACAGGGTATTCACCAGTGAAAGGGGCAAGATTAAATTGCTCAGCCGCTTTGCCTGTTGCGGCTACCATTGCATCGACAGTCAAAAAGCCAAGATAGTCGATATCAAAAGAGTTTCGCATCCCGTCGACAGTCATATGTGCCGCTAACAGCTCGTCTTGAGAAGGAGTGTCGATACCATAATAATCAGGAAATCTGACTGGCGGAGATGCAATGAGTACTGTAATTGAGCGAGCATCGGCATTTTTACATTCTTTAATTAAATTTGGTATCGTATTACCTCTAACAATCGAGTCGTCAACCAAAATTACATCGCGCCCCCTGACACGTTCTGAGATGAGAGTATGTTTTCTACTCAAGTCACGTCGTCGGCTTTCTTGGCCTGGCTGCATAAATGTTCGGCCGACATAGCGATTCTTCACGATAGCTGCCTCATGGGGAATTCCTGTTTTTTCAGCGTAACCTTCAGCTGCAGGGACTGAAGTATCTGGTACAGGTATTACGACAGTATTCGCTAGGTCTGTCCTAGGTGGATGGAGCTCGGCTAGTGCATACCCAAACCGCCGTCTTACTTCATTCACTCGCTCACCAACCTGCACGCTGTCGTGTCGTGCGAAGTAAACAAGTTCAAACATGTCAAAATGCGATTCCGGTGGCTGCAATTGATACGATTCAACAATTTTGCCACCTTCTGCCAGTACGAGTTCTCCGGGCTCAATACTGCGTACGTGCTCAGCGCCGATTGTATCCAGGGCACACGTTTCACTGGCGAATACAATACCACCATCAATCTTGCCGATTTCTAGCGGTCGTATGCCGTGTGGGTCGCGAAATGCAAAGAGGTTCTCGCGATATGCCGCAACACACGCATAGGCGCCTACGGCGAAACCTTGAACTTCCTGCACTGCTTTATCGATTTCGAGACCTCTACGAATTTTCGATGCAATTGCCGCTGCGAACATTTCTGAGTCATTTAGACCACTTGTAATTAGCCGTCGATTTTCTAAGTAAGCTTCCATTCTGGTTAAATCAGGGAAGTTACCATTGTGGGCGAGTGCGTAGCCGATGTCCGGACTTGTCACGGG
The DNA here is from genome assembly GCA_030427525.1 of bacterium. Classification (GTDB taxonomy): domain Bacteria; phylum Patescibacteriota; class Saccharimonadia; order Saccharimonadales; family Saccharimonadaceae; genus UBA1020. The sequence goes on along the minus strand of JAUIBD010000019.1, from coordinate 12,572 downwards.
TTGAAGGTGGGCCGAACGGCCACCGTTTGTCGAGTAACGATTATGACCGACGGCTGTTGTCCCTTGTAGGTAAAGAAGGTCATCTGGCTGGTATACGTCTCGTACCATCCCTGGTTTTCGAACCCATCGTTGTTCGTGAGTAGGGCCGAGTGTTGAAATGCCTGAACCCTCGACACCACGATGCTGCAATGCAAAGAGTGCCAGACCTGCGAGGCGCGATGCAGCTGAGCCGTCTTCTTCATGGGAAACGCCAACAACAGCGCACTTTTCGCCTACTTCTACCTCCGCCATATGCTATTACTCTATCACGCCTGCAATGTAGTGCATAGCATAGGCGGTATTTACGCACGTAGGGCTCAAGAGATTGATTTAGCTCAGTCGTAATGCTACAATTTACAGAGGTTATCCGCCGTCGTAGCTCAGTTGGTAGAGCGCATCCATGGTAAGGATGAGGTCTCGGGTTCAAGCCCCGACGATGGCTCCATTTTAGTTTATGGCATATATAAAAGTTATATTACGTACCGCTACACCAGAAGACGAGAAAGCCGTCATGTCTTATAGGGAGGAATTCCTCAGGGAGTCGAATCATATTGCGGGTTCATCGGCCTTGGGTGCGTACGCAGAATATAGTGAGTGGCTAGACCATGTGTCAGAGAGCTTCGAACATGGTAATCCCAGCAGGAAGCTTGTTAAATCGACACAATACATAGTGTTTAATGATGAGGCTACACTGGTAGGAGTTATCCAGCTCCGTCATTCATTGAATGATTACCTGCATAATTATGGTGGCCATATAGGCTACAGCGTGCGCCCAAGCCAGCGAGGTAAGGGTTACGCAACGGCAATGTTACGGGAATGTTTGGTAAACGCTGCAGAAATAGGACTTAGTAAAGTACTGGTGACCTGTGACGAGACGAATATAGCATCCGAAAAAGTGATTACAAAGTGTGGTGGGCTCTATGAAGACAGTCGTCATGAACCAGAGGCAGCTGTCGCTACGAAGCGATTTTGGATAAGTACAGGCAAGAACTAGTATTTTTGTTAAAAAAGTGCTACAATATTAGTAAGTTACAATATAAATTTTAAGAGAGAACTATGGCAAAGAAGAATACAAAGCGAAAGTTGATAGGTTTAGTGAGCCAGCTATCTGGTCACCGTACGTATTACACAACCGTAAATACACAGCAACGCAACGGCTTAGGCAAGTTGACATTGCGCAAGTATGACCCGATTGCACGCCAACACGCGATCTACGAAGAAACCAAGAAAAACCTCGGTCGAAACGAAGTCAAAGCCCGTAAGAGCTAGTTACGACGAAAGAACTATAAAAGTCAGCTACAAGAGCTGGCTTTTTTCGTCTATGTGCCTGGCGAGCCATGTTCCGTTTGCAATCATAGTGTCCAGTAGATGAGCTGAAAGGTGGGCTTTTTCAGAATATATATACAGCGAACTCTCGTGAATCTCTACCACCAAGCCCTTGAAATGTTTGCCAATCATCTCGGCTGTTCCTGGATCTATTAATAGTTCGCTTTTCATCATCTGCGACGGTTTGACGTAAAGACTGAAGTAACTAGTGAAGCTAGATGGGTATGATGTATCGTGTTCAAGTGGCGCAGCTATCATAGCAGAGTATTTTGCATTCAGCAGAGAGTGGAAACCATTTCCGTGCGTAGAGGAGCCAATGAAGATATGTGGGAGATCGACAGTAGTATTGAGGTCGAATTCTAGGATGTGCCATGTGTGTTTATGGCCAGAAGTAAGTAGAGTGTCTGTACGTTCAACGAAGACGACATCGTAGCCGCGATATGATCCAATACAATAGTGGTGATCTTGATGTTTGGTTGACACCGTGAGCCCGCGCACAATACGATGCTCATCGCTCATCTGGCTGACAAAGCCAAAGTACACCATGTTACATCGTTCTGCAAAGCTAGTAATGAGCTTTTTGTTATTTGAACGACGTATGCGACTTTGGCCGACACTACGCAATGCTTTTGTTGCGGCGTATACTTTACGATGCATGTTCATTACCCGCGTTCATATCAATAATAGTTGCCATATACTCTGCGTGGCTCCAGACAAGTGGCGCCACAGAAAGCTGTGTTTCGTCAAATGGGTTAATTTGTTCGGCCATAATTGCTCTGTCTCCAGCTACTTGTTCAACCCATGATACTATTGCTTCTGCCTTTTGGCTGTCATCTATCTCATTGGCATACTGCGCAAGCCAAAGCGAAGTGATAAACCACCAGTTACCTAAAATACCCTCGCTCACTCTACAGTAGGTGTCGTGTTCATAACGGGGAACACCCATGTGCCTTTCATCGAGCTCAAACACGCCAGATATCGTTTCATAGGTGGCCGATAGTTCTTCGCTGCCGACAGGAAATAGCCCAAACATAAATGCACCGAAGAAACTAGAAAGGTCGATAGTGGCGTCTTTATGAATTTCGCTACCTTCGACACTAAGGCCTTTATAAAATGCTCTTCGTTCGTTATTAAAGAGGTGCTTGTGCGCAGCCGCCTCGATGTCTTCCGCCGATGCACGCCAACGCACGGCACTTTCTGCATCTTCCATTACATCAGCCAGTTCTGCTGCGGCGAGTAGGGCAGCGTGAGCTACCGACACCGTATAGGTACTAGTCATGAAGTTTTCTTCCCATAAATCATAACTGGCTTTTGGTAGGCCCGTTGCCTCATCGATATATGTCGAGAGAAATTCTGCCATGCGTTTTATGAAGCTCTCATAGGAATCTACTAGCATTTTTTTGTCTTGGTGCATGTGATAAAACTGCGCGAACATGAATAATACCAGTGCAGTTTCATCTTCTTGAATTGGTGGGGCAAATGTGTCACCGTGCACGTAGGGATGCCAACTTGGGCCAATCGAACCGTCCGCGTAGTACTTGTGCATCAAGTGTCCAGTAGGGTGTAGTGCATGTCTGCAAAATTCAAAAAAGCGCCTTGCCTCAGACTCGTAACCTAATCGGATCAGAGGCCACAGTACATATGCACCATCACGTGGCCAGCAGTAGGCATAGGCGTCGCGCCAGTAGTTCAACATCGCAGAGTCAGTACTGGCCATAATGGCGCCACGTTTATCGATATGTGATTTTAGTATCATGGCACTTTTAATAAATCGCTTTGCTCGTTGTGGGGGTAGTTTTTCGGCAAATTTCACCGTAGGTTGAAGCCATTCGTGCCACCACTTTGTTGCAGTGTCTAGACGTTCTTTCGTGTCAATTTCTTGCAATTGTTTATGTACGTAGAGTGCTTCACGAGTAGAGGTTCCAGCTGCCACCCAATATGAAAGATGAGCTGAATCGTGAACGCCTAATTCATACCTAAATCGTATAATCGAATCGACTCGGCCGTGCTCCACATTACCACCTGATAGTTCGCCGTCTTCAGCATCTTTATAGGTACCTTCGCGGCCCTCAATACCAAAAATACCAATCGAATGCTGGTCAAACGGCTGGTTATCTCCTGTTCTGCCAGAAATAACAAATGCACGACGGCCCCTGTAATGAAGCAGCGCATCACTATCGGGCAAATACTGTGCTGTATCTGTATTACTGCGTGCATCGCCAATTGCGAATGCCTGATGCATAAATATACGCACTTCTTTTGACTCTGAACTTAGGTTCACGATATGAAAGCTACGTATGAGCGCGCTCATCTCTGCGTCTACCACGTCGCTCATCTCGAGCATAATACCCATAGCGTCATTCCGAGCACGCACATGTCCTACTAGTGCATAGTCGGCGATGTCAAGGTCAATATTCCATCCTGGCTCATCGAGCCAGCTTGTCTTCCCATCTACCCACACGCCTACCTTGTGGCGCATTTCTTTACCTGCACAGTGGTTTTCCAGGCCAACATATGGAAAGTAAAAGTCATTGACCATGCCAAACTCATCAATGCCGACGTGCAGCTCCCCATTGCTAAGCACAACTGGCCTAGCCATCGTACGCTCCTGGGTGGTGCATTGCCATGATGCGATAGCGCATATCTCGAATTGCGTTCATATAGTACAAAAATGCATCATATGGAGACTCGTACGGGCTGAAGTAGGCGTGTACATCACCGTCACGGAACCACTTGGTGCACATGTAATAGGCGTGGTCTGAAGTTTGTAACTTTCGCCAGTCGCTGATTAGCTCGATGTCATCAGAGCGCATTACGTCATGTTCAAGAGCATACAGATAGCGCATTACTTCGTGCTGCATACTATTTCCGAGCCAGGCAGAGAGATCGCGTTCAGTATCCGCCCAAGTGACCGTGTGGGGCATAGAGACCTCATCGACAGCTTCATGCGCCTCGACAGCTTCTGATGCAGTGTAAAACGTATTGTCGGCATTGGACAGCCATTTACCAACAAAGTGTTCGAAGAAACTAAATATACCGGTGTCTTCCCATTGGTGTTCACCGAATGTTTCGTAGTCCATGAATAAATTGATGAGCGGACTGTCTGCTGCGGATGCAGACGCCCAGTCGTTATACGTTTCGGCACTCAGTGGCCACGCACTCCAATCTTTATTGCTGAAGCGAAAGGCAATATCATCACTTAGACGATAATTCTTTAGCAAGAGGCCTATTCGTTCCGTGCCAGCTGGGCGGTACAAGAAATTTGGGCTTCGCCAGCCAAGCACATCATCCCATCCTTCAGCCAAGATGCCTTTGAAGCCGTAGTCTTCTGCCCATTTAGCAAGTTCATTATTGTAGGCTAACTCGGTATTACGAAATACGTTTGTTTCAACCCCAAATAGATCACGAATCTTTTGCTTGTGTGCTTCAACCTGACGCTCGAATTCAGTACGTGAGTAAAAGAACGCTAAGCTGTGGTAGTATGTTTCTGAAACAATCTCTACTCGGCCAGTTTCGACAAGCGTTTTAAAGCTCTTTACCACATCGGGTGCCCATGCTTCACATTGCTCCAAGAACGTGCCAGTAATACTGAGCGATACCTTAAAATCCTGATGTGTATCAAGCAGTTTTTTTAGTAAGGCATTCATTGGCCTGTACGACTTGTTTGCTACTTTCTCAAATACTTCACGGTTATTTCGCTCGGTACCTTCAATTTGTTCATCAAAGTAGTCGTGGGCGGAACTAACATCAAAAATACTGTAGTCTCGCACTCGCCAAGGCTGGTGCACATGCAGATATAGTGTTATGCCGCGCTTGCTCATACAGCAGTTCCTAAACGAACACGGTGGTAAATTTGCAGGCATTTTGACGCAACATCATGCCAGGAAAGCTTTGCATACTCATGCTTGATGTTTTCAGTCAATTCTTTTTTGAGCGCTTCGGATGTCGCGATACCGACAATCTGATCGGCTAGAACATCGCTATCCCAGAAGTCAAAGCGAAATACACTACTTAGCACCTCGCCAACGCCCGACTGACGACTGATAATAAGTGCATTGTCATGGTGGGCAGCCTCTAGAGCTGTCAGTCCAAACGGTTCACTGACAGAGCTCATGACAAAAATATCGGCGACACTGTAGGCATCACGCCATTGCTTACCTCTTACGAAACCAGTAAATATAACCTTGTCGGCAATGCCAAGATTAGCACTCATCGACAGCAATTCATCACGTTGCTCGCCGTCGCCGGCCAATAAAAATACGAGCTTATCGTACTTTTCGCTAGCCCTAGCAGCAGCTTTCAGGAAATGGCTGAGACCTTTTTGAATAGTAAATCGAGTAACCGTAGCGACTACTGTGTAGCCCTCTTTCTTCAAACTTTCTAGGTAACGGTAGGTGTGAGAGTCGTATTCATAGTTTGCAAAACTATCAACATCAAAGGCGTTGTGCACAACTTCAACTTTATCTGCCGGAATCCCGTAGCGTTGTACGATCAGGTTTTTGGTAATATTTGAAACAGCGATAATACGGTCTGCCATCATCAAGCCCTGGTATTCAATTTCATGAACAACAGGGTTGCCATACTTTTCGCCAGAGCGGTCGAACTCAGTCGCGTGAACGTGAACTATTAGCGGTGCGTCGGTGAGCAATTTGGCACGCATACCCGCCTCCATTGCTAGCCAGTCGTGGGCATGGATGGCATCGGGAGTATTCGAGGACACGTGTTGTTCTACGAACTGAACATAGCGTTTCTGCACTCCACGAATGTTTGAAAGATCATTCAAATCTGCTTCAGAGAGTGATTCGTACTCTGCGTTTGCGCTATCATACGCACCCATGCCATAACGCTGTAAAGGTTTAACGGGTGTTGCGGCATGTACACGCATAAATTCGGTGTTGGGATGGCTGGCGGTATAGGGCACTACAAAGTCGATGCTTGCACCAGCAATTGATAGTGCTTTTGACATGTGATAACAGGCAACACCTAAGCCACCGCTGTTATGCGGTGGCAATTCCCAGCCAAGCATTAAGATATTCATGTTTGTTTGCAGGTGTTGTTTTTACCCGCCCACTCCTTTTGGTTTGTCTATGGCTTCATTATAGCTCTGTGCTTATGCTTTTACAACTATAAAACAGTATAAATTTGCTTGATTTTATGGCATATTTCGCTACAATGGTGAGCTGATGGAAATTTTTAGTGATTATATCTCGAGAGGTGTCGATGTTACAGAGAAGACACTGCTTACGCCAGGTGCATTTCGTTCGCTTTTGGTACTTTTGGCATCGATAGTGGCTGCCTATTGGTTGAGTAAGTATATAGCCAACATTTTTGTTTGGCTTGCGAAGCGTGTGGCGCTACGTTCAGACAACGCAACGGATTATGCAAAGACTATGCGCCTCAGACAAGTAGAGACCTATCTGGGGGTAACCGTAGCAGTAATTCGTGTGTTTATTGTAGTTGTTATTGCATATATCGCATGGAGAACTATTAGTCCTGAAGGTAGCAAAATTATAAGCAACAGTGGGTTTGCTGCAATTGGCGCGAGTGCAATCTTCATTGTGATTGCCGGGCAAACAGTAGGAACGTGGCTTCGTGACATCACGGCGGGTATGACCATGATCGCTGAAGGCTGGTTCAATGTAGGGGACTATATCAAGGTTGAACCGTTTATCGATGTTTCAGGTGTCGTAGAACGCCTGACGCTTCGCTCTACTAGACTCCGTACCATCAGCGGTGAGGTGATTATTTTGCATAACCAAAAGATAGATGGCGTTCATATCACACCAAAAGGTGTTCGCACCATGGCTGTCGATATATTTGTACGAGATTTAGAGCGAGGCGAGGCATTCGTTACAGAGGTAGTCGGTAGCTTGCCTACAGGCCCAATGATGCTAGCGAAGCCGCTAAAAATTAGCCACTCAGAGCCGTGGGGTGAGGGTATGTGGCATATCGTAATCACTGGAGAAACGCCTCCCGGTCGCGAGTGGCTGATTGAGAAATACGTCATCGAGAATCTTAAAGCGATTGATGAGCGACGACCACGTTCTCGACAGATTATGGCGTATACACCGATTGCTCGATGGGCAGACCCAGTCGCAGAGAAACGCTTTACTCGGGCAGTGAAGCTATCTAAAACGAAATAGCTTTTTCTATCTCTGTTTTTTTGGTACAATACGCCTAGCATAGGAGTGTAGCTCAGGTGGCTAGAGCACTGGTCTCCAAAACCAGGTGTCGGGGGTTCGAGTCCCTCCACTCCTGCCATAATGGATAAAGCGCATTTTCGGCGCTTTTTTCGTTAGTTTGGCCCCTGTTATTTTTACTGTCTGTAAAAGTTCTATCATTTGATTTTTGCATTCCCAATAATTCGCGAGTTTTCGAACTGTACTTTGCGATTAGTTCGGCTCGATCCTTCAAGCTAACAGATACGGCATCGTTCTTGAACACGATATTTTCGAACAGTTCTATCAAAATCTGGCGTTTCTCGTCGTCGTCCTTTTCGTCGTAGTATTTAGCTGCCCTCTGAGACAATTCAAGCATGTATATGCCACGTCGTTTCCGTTCAGTTACAGTGCTATCAAACGACGCCATGGCAAGCTCTAAGGTTTCAATCTCGTTCATGAATGACTCGTGCTTAGCTTCGTATCGCTCCTGTGTGATAACGTCTGCAAGCTTGTCGTCGTACAGGGCTTCATCCATAGACTTGATACGTTCTATGCGTGTCTTCGTGCTCTGTTCGACTTCTGCGCGGTTATCTGCGGCCTTCTCGACATCAGATTGCATGCTCTCGACAACCCACTCTAGGACACTCTGAGAGGGGCATAAAAGGCGCTCAAGCTCCTGTTTTACAACCTCTTGCACTACATCTTCGCGGATATACTTATACTTACGGTTCTTGCATCGCTCATCACGACGTTGGCAAGCTCCGTAGTAACGGCCTTTCTGCAGTTGCCATGAAACCTGACTGCCGCAAGTCGCGCAGGTGACAACTCCTTTAAGAGAAACATTGTGTCGAACTTGTTTTTTAGGTCGCTTGCCGTGCAGCTTGTCCTGTACAGCCTCCCACACTTCGCGCCTTACTATTGGTGTTTGAGCACCGGGGTATTCCTGTCCATTAAAACGATTAATCCCTATGTAAAAGGGATTTAGAAGTATTTTATGTACGTGACTCTCTGGTATCGGTCTACCGTTGCGTGTTGTTAGTCCAATCTCTCGCATCTTCGCAGCAACAGACTCGATCGACTGGCCGGGTTTTAGGTATAGCTCAAACATCGCCCTAACTGAGTTCATTGTGGCCGGGTTTGGAACATGTATACGTTTACCGTGATCAGTTACGGTCATATATCCGACAGGAGGTACAGCCGGTAGCCACCCTTGCGCTAGCTTTTCCGCCCAGCCCTTCATGGCCTCTTCTCGTAGGTTGTCAGTGTACTTCTTCGCGACAGCTAGGTGGATATTCCACATAAACTTTACGTCTGACTTCGACTCTTTGTGTAATTGAATGTTTTCTTTGACGAGATGGAGCATTCGATCGGCATCCTTGCTAAGCCAGTCATCAATAGCAACGGCATCCTTCATATTCCGTGTTAGCCTGTCGGTCTTTTCGACTGCTAGATGATAGATAGCGTTCTTATTCATGTAGGTCAGCAGCTCTTTGAATGTCTTGCGACTTTGTTCCTTTGATGCTGTTTCGGCTATCTTGAATATCTTCTCGACAGCAAACCCCTTATTGGCGCAGTATCCCGTCAGGAGCTTAATTTGAGAATCGAGGGAATACCCCTCGTCTTCTTGAGATTTACTTGATACACGAGCCAGTATTACAGCTCTGCTTCTCTTATTCATTATCTTTACCCTCCGTGCGTGCTACTCCTAAGATCTCCCTGTCACCAGCGAGTACCTTATATACGGTTATTAGACTCTCTCCGACGTTTTTCGCTTCTTCGTGGGTAACTGGTCGATTCTGCTCAGACTCAAGTATCTGGCGTAGCTCTTCGATACGCTCATTGTTGACGGTAATAACACCGACAAGCTTTTGCGTGATACCCTTGAATGACTTTTTACTTACCATATACCCTCCATGAAACGAAAAAGACGCTCCGAGATTGGCTACGTCTTAATAATTCGACTAGATACGGGTTTATTTATCCCAGGGTCGTCCTGGCTTTGGTCGTTCTTTTAATTCTTTCTTAACTAAGTCTTTGAGTTGTTTGTCTCCAGTGCTTGCAAGTAATTGAAGCATCAACTCACTAAGTGTGAGTCCTTTTTGCTTTGCCACGGCCTTCGCTCGTTCACGCAGGTCGTCGGTTACGCGTATTTGCATACTGACTATCTTCCTGGACATTTGTCCCTATTTTAACATGTATTACTCTTTAGCGATACGGACCCGTATCTAGCCGAATTATTAACGTACAACCTCTATATAAATAGTATTACTATTTAACATAAAAAGCAATACTAATTAAATATATTTTGATGTATTATTTACTAACTGTGCATAGGTAGTAATCAGTCATTATTCAACAGGGGTGTTTATTTACTTTTTACTCTCTTCTTATATATACTACGTATAGGAGAGAGAAGTAGTTATGAGTAGTGACGAAAGTAATCAGAAATTAACTGGTCAACAGCAACGTATTCTAAAGTTATTATTCAAGTTCAGATTTGTATCAGCAGGGTTATTAGCTATGGTTATGGGTATTCGTAGAGAGGGTGTCTATCAGGTCTTAGAGCAGCTAGTAAGTAAAGGTCTAGTAACCAAGGTGTATAAAGAGCGGTGGAGAATAGATCGTAAACCGGCGTACTATTATTTGAATAAATCTGGCGTGACAATTACTCGTAAGGTTATGGATGTCAAAGAATCGGTCGTCCATGCCCTATACAAGAATGATGAAATGACAAATGATTTTGTCGAGCATAGCCTGAAGCTTATCCAGTGCTACGTGTCTATCATGCAGCACCTCCCCAAGGGATCAGATATATTCTCCAAAACCGAGATCAGCCGCTTCAAACAGTTCCCTAAAAACCGCCCAGACCTATATATACGCACTCCGGAGGGTAAAGAGGCTATTGTGGTCATTGTCGACGACAAGCCCCTCTATATCGTCCGTAAACGCCTCGATGAGATTATTACGCACAGCGAAGACGGGGAGTGGGGCGGCGACAATTACCCGACTATATGCTTTATCCTAAAAGATCATTCTGCTAAGTATAGCTTTCTCTACACTACCGAGAAGAAACTTGAAAGTGTGGGACTAGAAGACGACGAACTCCCGATACGAGCAGCGTCTATCGAATCATTCGATAAACCTACCGCTACGCCGTGGTCTTCACCCCTTAAACCGAAAGAGTACGCTAGGCTGTTCACATAGCTTTCAGGTAACACACCGGCGTGACGATTGCTCGTAAGCTTGCGCGCGAGTAATTGTCACGGCTCCATCGCCCTATATTAGACAAGACCCGAGATTTCGTTGTCCGTCGAGTGTGGCGGGCGTGTACGTTCTGTCCGCCGGACAGTACGTGCCGACTGCTGCGCTTGACGTGGCAACTATTAAACAATAATCAACCGATGTCGTACCGTAGGTGCGTCCCTGGTATGGTTCATTCTTGCACTTGAGGGCTTCACTGCGGAACGCATGTGAATGTCCGAAAGGGTAAGTATGGAGCATGCCTATGTGTTATTGGTTGGATAGACATTTAAATAGTCCTTTAGGACTTTTTGAATGGTCTACCCGCTATATCTTTTCTGGCTTAGGCAGTTTTATGTCTTGCCTAGGACGGTCAACTAAAGCCCCGGATAGCTCACAAGCCTACCTGTCGTCTCTTCGTTATATTCATCGACAAGCTCCAGCTCGTAAAGCCGCTCATCGTAGTACTCACATAGCTCACTGGCCAGCCGAACCAACCTCTCATCTATTTCCCAGTCCTCAACGGTGCAGCTGTTGGCAACCGCGCCACGCATCCCACCGCCTAAGTAATTCTGGTAGGCACTCAGATACTCATCTTGGTAGCCAAAGTCCGTTAAATCCAGCTCTACGCCGCCTCCACGGTGACTAAATTCTTCCCGGGTAATACTATCTTGAATATTCATCTCAAACTCCAATACGTAACTTACTTTTTACTAAACTTAAACGGAGCCGTTTTATGTCCAACTCCACGACGTAACGCACCAAACTAAAACCGAGGAGCTAATACTCCTCGGCTAACATGATGGTTAATATCCGGTGACAATCCGGACTGAGCGGATCACACCATTGCTTCAAGTCTTCATCGTAGTAATCTATCTTCCAGAAGATTCTCTCACCGTCGAGCTTGATTTGTCCAAAATCATGCTCTCCGTATGGGTCGTTGTCTTCGTTAAAGACATCGTAACTCCGTACCATGCTGATGACTCTTTGCAAATCCATCTTTGCAGATACGCCGCGCGTAATCATGCAACGCACTGGATTGCTACGACGATGCGCGTCATTGAGCGCAGCGATCTTTGCTGATGTTTCGTTTGGTATCGTGTCGGTGTCCATAAGACCCTCCTTGCTTTATCGAGAGGGCTTTCTGCCTCTCTGTCAGAGGGCGACGGGCTGCAACGAACTGGGTCAAGGTGGAGCGCCCCTTGACGTTTACCAATGGGACGAACGACCTTGATGCGGTTCGTTCACCCGTATAATGAAGAGACAGAGGGAGGAAGCCTCTTACATGCTGCTATTTAGTTCCGTACAGCATGACAATAGGAGCAGTTTAGCGTCATGCTCAGGACGTCGTTAGCTAGTCGAGATTAGCTTTGATAATCTCTAACCAGTCAACTTGTCGAAAGGCGTGTTGTAGCAAGTCGCGCCACATACATGCCTCCTCAATCTCATCGTTTAGCTGCCACTCTAACCGCTCTTTGAGCCAATCAGCTTTATCAACTGCTGGACACTGCATACTCACAGCTTCCACTAGTACGCTATAGCTTGACGGTTCGCCTGAGAGCCACAAGTTTACCACCCACGTCTCTCGATTACTCCACCCGTTATACTCGGTGGCTACAATTTGTGTTGCTTCAGCTACGCTCGTCATGACTTCCTCCTTTACTTTACGTAACGGAGTTATCTGACGGGGTCGCATGGCAAAGGTGTCAAGGTGGAGCGCTCCTGACGTTTACCAGAGAACGAACGACCTTGATACGTTTGCTCAACCCGTATAATTGAACAGTACGTGAAGTAAGGGGTTAATAA
>JAUIBD010000027.1 GCA_030427525.1 bacterium | reverse complement strand
GGTAGCTCATCGACACGGAACTCCCGAATAAACTTCGGCGATAGTTTGCTAGACTTTACGTGTCCAGCCACGGCCTTGCTCAGGTTCTTACCCATACCAAATCCCACTTGCACTGCGTTGTAGCCATCAGTTTCCTGAGACTTCACCTGAGTCACTGTGCATGGGCCAGCTTGAATCAACGTAACTGGAGTAGCTACGCCGTCATCAGCTATGATTTGGGTCATACCAATCTTGGTACCGAGAAGTGCTTTCATGCCTTCTTTCTCCCATTTAAAACCTCCGATGACCTCCAGTATCCGTAGACTTAGTGGTTCATCAGAGACGAGTTGTTATTACGTAATAAGTTACCAACTAACTGTAGCACACATCACCCCCGTACGTCAAGGGGTTTCGCTGGGTATTTTATTGACAGGATATTGACTTTTTATCATGCTTATGCTATAATGGTATTTACGTGGCTTTTTCGACCCCGACGCCTTAAGGGGGCACACTATGATCGTCAAGCTCGCGAGCACCCTCAGCGCCCAGTCTGGCAACTCCTCGAAGGAGCTGCACGACAAGGTGAACATCTTCGACGGACTCACGAACGAGAAGTTCTACTTCTGGTTCTGCGTCGTCGTCGGCACGATGTTCCTGGTCGGCCTCTTTCTCGCTCTGAGAACGAAGGGCATCGACTACTGAGCCCTCACCGCAAGTACCGCCGGAGGCCCCATGGGGAGCCTCCGGCACGGGAAACACGGTGTGGGCTCTTAAAATTGCTTAAATTACGATGCCTGAAGGCAAGAAATAGCTAATAATCGCTACCAATATCAGTAGTACGTATTCGATTTTTCTATCTACCTGGAAATGGTCGTGACTTGCGAACAAGAGCCCGATAAAAAGGCCAAACGGGACACCGTTTATTGGCAGGCTACCTATGTACACTGGTGAACCAAGCTTGATCCATAACGAACCAAATATAATGTACATGACGATTTTCAACAGATACGCGCCGTCTGATTCCGATTGTCGAGGTGGTTTTTTTGTTTTTGCAGACATTATGTTCATCATACAGGCTGCTTTTTCAAAGCACAAGTAGTATACTGATGGCATGCCTACTAAAAAATCTACACCACGCACAAAGAAAGCGGCTCCAAAACGAGCGACTACACGAAAAGTCAGTAAAAGGCAGTCTATGCAGTCGTTTCGCCTATCGAAAGAGTCACGACCATTCCGTACCGCCAAGTTTACAGACGATACCCTACACTGGATTATCATCGGCGCAGTCATATTGTTCTTCTCTTTCTGGATTGCTTCGCTGAATATTACTATCAACGACCTGTACAACGAGATTCAAGTACTCCAAGCTGGCGAATAGATTATAAAAACAGCTCGTTTTCGTGCGAGCTGTTTTTTTGTATGCAGGCATATTTACATGCGGATTTCTGCATCTACACCAGCTGGAAGCGCTAGGTTTTGCAGGCTATCGATAGTCTTTGGCGTTGCGTTGGTGATGTCGATCAGACGCTTGTGCACACGCATTTCAAAGGCTTCACCACCTGTTTTATAGACATGCGGGCTTTTAATCACAGTAAACGTGCTCTTCCGGGTAGGCAGTGGCACAGGGCCAGCTACGCTCGCGCCGGTACGAACTGCTGTGTCGATGATTTGCTTTGCTGATTGGTCGATCACTTTGTGATCATACGCCTTTAGGCGAATACGGATTTTTAGGCCTTCTTCTTTAGCCACAATTAATCTCCTTGCTATTATGCACCGTAACCTCAGGCTCGAATCGGTATAAAGTCGTCGTCTGGCCGAGTTCTCGGTGCGATTGATTTGTATACATACAATACCATATTAGCTCTTGTGAAACAACCTGATGTTTATGCTTTGTGTGAGCATCTTGTTGTTGTATATTACTTTTACGGACCCAGACCGAAAGGCACATCATGACTATCCGTAAGTTCCTGGCCCTCTGTGGGGTCATCGCGCTGTGTGGCGCCGCCATAGCAGGATGCGCCGCGTTCATCCACTACGACAACCAGCGCGTGGAGCACCGTCTCTACGCAGGCTGCTGGGGAGACACCGATGTCTACGTCACGCTGGAACTCGGTACCTTGACTGCTGCGCAGTCAAGTGTCTGCCTGGAGCAGTCCGCTGGCAACGCTGCGCTGCAAGGCGAGCTGCCCGACGAGATCAGCTTCGACTGCGTAGAGGTCGATGGCCTTGGCCTCGGCGTCGCGCGCCTCCAGTGGCGCGGGTCGTTCGTGCTCGTCGAGAGCGCATCCTGCCAACCACTCTGAACCCGCCAACATCCCTGGTCGAGCCCTCGTCGGCTCCTGGGGGAGTCGGCGGGTGTTCGCTTTGAAAGATTTTCCTATTGAAATTTGTACACATCGGAGTATAACTATAGGCATAAGGGCAATAAACGAAGATAAACAATGTCAGTAGCACGAGCGGAGCTTCCCCGCACAAATGAACAAATCACCCACGTCGTTGCTGACTTAGCCTATGCTGCGCTGATTGAAACCGGCCACTACACGCCGGACTACATGTCTATACCTATAGCAAGAGCCGTCCACGTATATTTAGGTAACTACGGCGTAAAAACAAGAATGGAGCTACTATACAGTAGGGGCGCCGAGACCCCTACCCACGCATCGCTACACGCTCGTAATTTCGAAGGCCCGAAACTGGCGACCGTAACGGACCTTGCGGCCTACCGCAAGCAAAAGCTTGCCGAGCAAGCATACAAAGATTCCGATCCCAATTTTCTCTCTAAAGCAATTGATATGGTCCGTGAAGCCGAAGGTAGCTCAATGCACGAAGTATTCTAAAATACCCCCGAAAGTTCGGGGGTATTTTAAGGCTTGGACCTAGATTATTTAGTAATCTTTGTCACAACACCAGCACCAACGGTGCGGCCACCTTCACGAATAGCGAAGTTGAGGCCTTGTTCCATAGCGATAGGAGCAAGTAGCTTCACGCTGAAGGTTACGGTGTCACCTGGCATGACCATTTCTTTGTCAGCAGGTAGCTCTACTTCACCGGTTACGTCGGTAGTACGGAAGTAGAATTGTGGCTTGTAACCCTTACTAAATGGAGTGTGTCGGCCACCTTCTTCTTTCTTTAGTACGTATACTTCAGCTTCGAATTCGGTGTGTGGAGTGATAGAACCAGGCTTTGCCAAGACTTGACCACGTTCGATGTCGTCACGCTCGATACCACGAAGTAGTAGACCAGCGTTGTCACCAGCTTGACCTTGGTCAAGGTTTTTCTTGAAAGCTTCGATACCAGTTACCACAGTTTTCTTGGTGTCGCGGATACCAACGATTTCAACTTCGTCGTTTAGCTTTACAACACCTTGTTCAATACGACCAGTCGCAACAGTACCACGACCCTTGATCGAGAACACGTCTTCGATAGGCATTAGGAAGTCTTTGTCCATGTCACGGGTTGGTTCTGGAATGTAATCGTCCATAGCTGCAACCAGTTCCATAACAGCGTCTTCGTATTTCGCGTCGCCTTCAAGAGCCTTCAATGCTGAACCCTTGATAACTGGAGCGTTGTCGCCATCGAAACCGTTCTTACTTAGTAGCTCACGAACGTCCATTTCAACGAGCTCTACGAGTTCTTCGTCAGCCATGTCCATCTTGTTGAGGAACACAACGATCTTTGGTACACCAACCTGACGTGCAAGCAGAACGTGCTCACGAGTCTGAGGCATAGGACCGTCAGCTGCTGATACTACTAGTACAGCGCCATCTACCTGTGCGGCACCGGTGATCATGTTTTTAACGTAGTCGGCGTGACCAGGCATGTCGACGTGTGCGTAGTGACGCTTTTCTGACTCGTATTCCTGGTGAGAAGAAGCAATGGTAATACCACGTGCTTTTTCTTCTGGGGCGTTGTCAATTTGGTCGTAAGCGATTGGTTTGTTAACGTCGCTTGGTAGTTTTTTTGCAAGTACAGCTGTAATAGCTGCTGTAAGAGTAGTCTTACCGTGGTCAACGTGACCCATAGTACCTACGTTTACGTGCGGCTTGCTTCGATCAAAATCTGCCATTGTTAGATTTATCTCCTATTAGTAATTTATTATTTAGCGTTAGTAGCAAGGG
>JAUIBD010000018.1 GCA_030427525.1 bacterium | reverse complement strand
ACCGCTACGAACGAAGTGGTAAGCGCAGTGAGTAGTTTGTTTACGCGCATACATCCATTTTATCAAAGTAAACAACTCATTTGAATATTATACCCCCAGGGGGTATAATATTCTCATGCACGGAAATTCAAACGCTATGGCTGTATCCGCCACTCTTCACTGTCTGACAGGGTGTGCGATAGGTGAAGTAACAGGGCTACTAATCGGCACTATTTTTGGCTGGAGTACCATTGCAACTATTGCACTAGCTGTGGCGCTAGCGTTTTTCTTTGGCTTTTTACTATCTACGCTGCCACTGGCAAAGGCTGGCATGGGGTTTTTCGCTGCCCTATCCATCGTTGTGTATGCGGACACGCTGTCTATCGCGACTATGGAGGTAGTAGACAATATCGTGATGGCGATCATACCAGGGGCAATGAATGCTGGCCTGGTAAACCCACTGTTTTGGATAGCGATGCCAATATCGCTAACGGCAGCGTTTTTCGCAGCCTTGCCGGTAAACAAATACCTACTAAGCAAAGGAAAGGGCCATGCGTTAACTATGAAACATATGTCTGGCCACAAGCACCACTAGGAAGCGATATGCAGTACGGGTACGCAACCAATAAACCAGCAGTCACCAATCGCTTGCACCGCATAGAGGGTCAAGTGCGTGGTATCGAGAAAATGGTACAAAACGATACCTATTGCATAGATATTTTGACGCAGATCGGTGCGGTAAAGTCTGCGCTAGACACGGTGGCGATGGAACTACTAAAGGACCACGTAGAACACTGCATGAACCCTACTATGAAGCTACCAAACGGGAGCAAAAACCGTTCTGAAGAATTGATAAGTACAATCAAGAGGTTACGATAAGTTATGGATACAAAAGCACTACTATACGGACTCATCGGGTTTTTCATAGGCGGGCTGCTGGTTTCGGTGGCTGCAAATACGTTTGAGAAAGACCAGCTGACTGGTGCAAACTCATCTCAGCACCAGCAACGGTAAAATAGCTTACCGTCTACACCGAACAAAAGGTTAGCCAACTCTGGTATCATGCAAGTATGACCAAACAGCGTCCAAAACCCCTACCGATGTATACCCAACTGGTGTTTGGCTTTGTTATTCCTACGGTGGTACTGCTGTATTTTAGTGATGATTCTAGGCTAGGACCGTTGTGGGGTATGGTGGTAGCACTTGCCTTTCCGCTGGCGCTGGAGCTGTATAGCCTCTCTACCAGGCGTAAGGTCAGCTACCTTTCTATCGCGGCGATCGTGGGAATACTGTTAATAGGCGCAATTAGCGTGCTGGGTTTGAATGAACAGTGGTTGGCCGTGCGCCGGGCGGCAATATACATAGTTGGTGCGGTAGCTATAGCGGGGTTGCTGCGTTTCCGTTACGATCTGATAGAAAAGGGCCTGGCCACCATGCTCGATATGGATGCAATTCGAAACGCCATACAGAAAGATGCGGATGCCAAGTATCGGCGGCTGGTTACCTGGACGGTATCTGGCTACGCACTACTGCTACTGATTTTAGGGGTGTGGACGTATGTGCTGACTATCGTGTTTATCTCGGCACCAACCAATTCAAGCGAGTTCAACGCGCAGTATGCCGAGCTGCGACTGCTGAGTTTAGCAGTAGTAAGCGTGCCGCTATTGATAGGCGCAACAGGATTGCTAATGAATCTACTGATAAAGCTTGAACGAATGACTGGGCTGTCGCTCGAGCAATTGATGAAGAAAAAATAAGAGACCACGCTCATTAAATTAGCACTCTTGACACGAGAGTGCCAATTTTCTTATACTAGATATAGAAAAGGTGTCCCCTTTTCGCAACAAATATCAAATGAAAGGAGGTTACTATGAGTAACTTAATCAAATTTGATCCGTTTGCGGAAATCCAAGCCTTACAGAAGCAATTCTTCTCAGACGATTGGTTTTCGCCGGTCAAAACAATGCAGATGCCTACGACAGACGTCTATACATCTAAAGATGATAAGGAGCTACATGTAGAAGCGCACTTGCCAAACTTCGAACAGAAAGACATAGATATACATGTCGAAAAAGGCAACCTGGTGATTCGCGCAGAGCGCCACGAACAAGAGAAAGATAAAGACAAGAAATACATTGTTCGTGAAAGTAGCTCTAGTTTCTACAGAAGTATTCGTTTGCCAGAAGCTGCGGATGAAGACAGCATAAAGGCAAAGATGAAAGATGGTGTACTAAAGGTGACAGTACAGTTCAAAGAGTTGCCTAAGCCAAAGCAAATCGCCATCGAAGCTTAGTGACAAGAATCTGACTGCTTCTTCTTCCACTACACCTCTGTTAAAATGAGGTGTAGTGGAGAGATGCAGGAGTGGTTGAACTGGCCGCTCTCGAAAAGCGGTGTGCGGCAACGTACCGTGGGTTCGAATCCCACTCTCTCCGCCAAGAAAAAGTGCCAGGCCTTAGTCTGGCTCTTTTTCTTGTGTAGACATAGTGAATTCGAACGCCAAGGGTTCAGAAGCTTGTCAAATCTGTGATTTGTACAAGGTTTAGCTGATGGTAGAGCTAGCATAGCTATGCCATCTAGCGTCTATCCCACTCTCTCCGCCAAGGAAACCGAGTGACCTTTTTTGGTTGCTCGTTTTCTTATGCACAGCGGTCAGAGGCTTTTGCAAGCTCTGGATCGTAGTTTCTATTTAATACACGTGAATAGGTTGATTCTTCTGTAGGACTCAGAGGGTCATTCGAGATAGACTCGAGTTGTACGAGCTGACATGCACCATCTAAGGAAAGAATGCCGTACTGTTGAGGGGTCGGCTCTCCGTCTGCATCGGAATCACTTCTAAGCCCAGCACCTGTGATACTGCCATTAGTTAAGACCCACGGTTTACCCTCAGGATTTTCGAAGTTAAATTTATGCGTATGACCAACTATGATGCCTTGTACATCAACATCGAGTCCATCAATCAGCTCGTATTCGTGCGTCACAATGATATCGTATCCTGTGCCAATATTCTTGGCACGGTTGACCTCGATAACTATCTGCTCTCGTAATGCATCGTGCTCCTCGGGTGTCTGCATTTCATCAGTTAGTGGCCCACCAGTGTAGTAGTTTGGATCGCCGATTGCTAGTGCACGAAGACCACTGATATTCCACGCAACCAGCTCACCCTTGTTTGCTACATGCATACCAGGAATTTTATCTAAAATTTCCATGACTCGCCTAGGGTCATGGTTACCGGCGACACCGTACTCTGGTATGCCTGCTTCAGTTACCTCTTTTGCATAGAGTAGGCCATCTTCGTAGGTAAATCCGAAGTTTACATAGTCGCCTGAAACAATGTACGCATCAAGTGGATTTCTCTCGTTTTCCTGTAAAACGTAGCCACTGTCATCTGTAGAATGTGGGTCGGAGCCGGTCATGATCCTCTTTGTTATTACTGGTATATTTGCGTCACGCTGAGCTTTTTCATCGATCAGGCTTGCAAGCGAGTACACACCAGCTAGATTGTTGAGGCCTTTGTTCGCAATCTCGGGAAAATCGGGTATATCTTGTAGCTGTTGGTGGAGTTCGGCTAGACCTCCATGGTAGGTAGGCTGCGCCATAGCGTTTTCTGAGGTTGCCATCTGGAACAAACCTGCGGCAGTTGGCCCGAATAACAACGCTGACGCAGCACCGGTACCGATGAGGGCATCCCTATAGCCATGTCCACCGTGCTTTTTCGATCTGGTATAGAGCATGATGACGCCTGCCGGGAGCGCTGCGCCTAATGCTGCTGCACCTAGGGAGCGGCCAAGAATTAGATATTTTTCATCCTGTATTCGATCAATATCAGCAAGTGCAGTATCTTTGGGTGACGTTGAGACAGACTCGCCTGGTCCACCAATACCTAGCGACAGCTGATCCTGTAAACCCTGGAAGTCCACGTCTGTAGGGGTCATTAAGAGCTCGGGCCCTACCGTGTGCGTGGGATAACCTGCGTATGCATCTTCAAGGCCTACGTGGACACCACCCTTTAGGTCGTCTATAGGATGAAGCAGAGGGTTGTAGTTGAAGCCTAGTGAAACCGGGATAGGGCCAATTTGCTCATCTGTTTTGCCAATAGTGTTCATTAGGAAACTAGCACTTAGAACTGACAGTGAGAGGGCTCCAGCCATGCGGGCAGTCTTCCCCAGGCCGTGCTTTATCTTATCGCGGTCAATCTTCACCTTGAATTTTTCAATCACATCTATATTTTAACCTACTACGCTATAAAATCAAAGAATTGTAAATACTGCTACAATAGAACCATGAACGAGCCGAGTATTTTTACGAAGATTATCAACGGTGAGATTCCTTGCCACAAAGTGTATGAAGATGATAAAACCTTTGCGTTTTTAGACATTCACCCGGTACAACCTGGCCAGGTGTTGGTGGTGCCGAAGAAACAGATTCCATTTGTGTGGGATTTAGACGATGAAAACTATGTTGCCTTGATGAGCGCTGTAAAAAAAGTTGGCACAAAGCTTCGAGAAGTATTCCCAGAGAAAGACCGAGTGGGTGTGATGATCGAAGGCCTTGATGTTGCCGACCACGTGCACGTAAAGGTATTCCCGTTCTCAAAGGGTGAGTACAGAAATCTGCCCGATATGGAGGCCGAGCCCGACCACGAAGCCTTGGCGGCGGTAGCGGAAAAGCTGCGTTTCTAAATGATTACTATCGTATCTGTCGGTAAAAAGCACGAAGAATGGGTACGACCTGGTGTAGAACGCTATGAAAAGCGCTTGAAGAAGCCTTTTGACGTAGAGTGGGTCTTTTTACCACATTCACCGCGCGAGGGCTTACAGGCTCGTCAGGAAGAGTCTGAGCGCATAGCATCACGTCTTCATAACAATGACTTTGTGGTACTGCTGGATGGTACGGGTAAGATGCTTGACTCCCCTACCCTATCGACCCTTTGCGAGGCGCGGTTCGTGTCTGCAGAAGATTTGGTATTTGTGATCGGTGGTGCATATGGCGTAAGTGATACCTTAAAAGATCGCGCCGATGCGCTATGGTCACTCTCTGACCTAGTGTTCCCCCACCAACTGGTTCGACTGATTCTACTTGAGCAGCTGTACAGGGCACAAGAAATTGCCAAAGGCAGCGGCTACCACCACGAATAGTAATACAACACGTACTTGACTTTTTACAAAGCTTATGCTATATTGGTGTATGTAAACAAATCAAAAACAAACATGAAATCATTTACCACCACAGCAATCACCACCGTTATCATCAGCATCATGACCCTTATGGGAATTGTGCTGCACGATACGAAACTCGATAAGCTTGCACGTACGTTTATAGGTGTGCCAAGCATTGCTGCTGCGACAGAAGGGTTAAGCCACTCTGTTAAAACAGATGATCATACGCACGTTGAGCGATTTTCTTTTCGGGAAATGAAATCACAAGATCAACCAAAGCGTATGCCACGCTATCTAGAGCAGAAGAAACACATGATGCAGCGCGGTGCGCCCAAGGGTTCACAGTTCTTCGACGGAACCTGCGTCCCTATCTAGTTGCCAATGACTTCAAGTTCGTTTTCGAGCCGTTGAATCAATGCTTCGGTTTCAGCTAGCTCTTGCTGCGATGCTTCCACCAAATGAGCAGGCGCTTTCTCGACGTACGACTTGTTCTCAAGCCGGCCTCTCAGCGCTTTCAATCGTTGTTTGGCTTCGGCCAACCGCACTTCTAGGTTGGTTTGGTGCTCGTATAGCGTCGCCTCGTCGATAAGCAGCCATGCCTCACGACCAGATGCGGCCAGGCGAAGGCCAGATGGTGTATCAGTTGCTTCGACTTTTTCTAAGCGCGCAAGGTGACGAATAAGGTCTGCGTTGTCTGCTACTAAGCTATCTGCGCCGTAGCCAACAGAGTACTTCTTGCCAGCGGGTAAATCGGTAACAACGAAGCGAATTTCGCTGACAAGTGCTTGCAAGCGCTCGAATTCGCTGGCAGCGATTTCGTCAAAGTCTGGCACCTTTGGCCAGCTACTTGCAATCACCATGCTGCCCTGTTTGTACCACGGTAGCGTCTGCCAGATAGTTTCTGTGACAAATGGCGCGAATGGATGAGCAATACGGAGGCTCGTATCAAGTACCCAGGCAAGCATGTCGGGGTTTTCTTGCTGTTTGCTGGCTTCAACATACCAGTCGGCTACACTGCTCCAGATGGTGTGATATACGGTTTCGGCAGCTTCGGCAAAGCGATAATCAGCTAGGAGCGAATCAACTTCAGTGGCAGCGTGCGATAGTTCACGCATCACCCAGTGGTCGGCCAAGCTGTTTGGGACAGGTTGCTTCATGTGGTAGTTTTCGCCTAGTTTGCCTTCAATATAGCGAGCGATATTCCATAGTTTATTGGCAAAATTACGGCCAGCGACCACCTTGCCAGTAGAAAATGCTTGGTTTTGGCCAGCACTGCGTGACGACACAAGCCCCATGCGCAGGGCATCAGATCCAAATTCGGCCAATGCTTCCATAGGGTTTACGACATTGCCCTTGCTCTTGCTCATTTTCTGGCCGTGCTCATCAAGCACTAGGCCGTGCAGGTAGACCTCTTTAAACGGTACCTGGCCTGTGACCTTGAGACCCAGCATTATCATGCGTGATACCCATTGGTATAAGATGTCGTGCCCGGTTTCCATGACGCTAATTGGGTAGAATTTAGCTAGTTCACCACCGTCAAGTGCACCCGTGGTGATGAAAGGCCACTGACCACTAGAAAACCAGGTATCGAAGGTATCTTCTTCCCTTCTGTAGGTTTTACCGTTAATTTCAATGTGTTCTTCATCTACGCGATCATCAAATATCCAATCGTCTGGGTCATTCACATTTTGGAAGGCCGGAATCGGAATACCCCAAGCTATTTGTCGGGACAAGTTCCAGTCGCGGATGTTTTTGTAATACCGTATAACATCATGCTTTTTCGAATCAGGCACAAAGCGGATTTCATCTTTTTCAATAGCTTCAATGGCACGTTCTGCCAAGGGCTGCATCTTGATAAACCATTGATCTTTTACCAGTGGTTGAATGATACTTCCACATTTGTAACAGTGCCCAACAGCATGCTCGATATCAGTCTCGCCTCTGTTTAGTTCCTGAGCTTTCAAGGCAGCCAGTACACGTTTTCGCGCTTCACTAGCCTCCAAGCCAACGAACTGTGGCGGTACGTTTATCATACGACCATCGAAATCAATCACCTGAATCTCCTCTAGCTGATGTCGCTTGCCTATTTCGAAGTCGTTCGGGTCGTGCGATGGAGTAATTTTGACCGCACCTGTTCCAAAGTCCCTATCAACATACTCATCGGCGATAATTGGAATTTCCCGATCTGTTAGTGGCAATAAAACATGTGAGCCGATAAGATGCTTGTAGCGTTCGTCATCGGGGTGCACAGCCACGGCAGTGTCGCCGAGCATTGTTTCAGGCCGTGTAGTAGCTACGATAATTTCATCAATTTTATCGAGTGTTGGGTAGGCAATTTTGTACAGTTTACCCTTCTCGTTCTTGTGCTCTACCTCTATATCAGCAAAGCTTGTTTGGTGAGTGGTGCAATAGTTGACAATTCTCTCGCCCCTGTAGATAAGCCCTTCGTCCCACAGCTTTTTAAACGTTTGGTAGGTGGTGTCGACCACTCTTTTATCAAGGGTAAATACTAAATCGTCCCAGCTGGCACTGGCACCTAATGCGCGGAGCTGAAGTTCCATATTGCCACGCTGTTGGTCGACAAAGTCCCAAACTTGGCTATACAACTGTTCACGTGAAAAATCAAACCGACTTTTACCAGTTTTCTGTAATTCCCTTTCGTATACTACCCATGTCTCGAAGCCAGCATGGTCGGCACCCGGAATATAGATAGTGTCGCGTCCCTTCATTCGATAAAATCGTACTAGTATGTCTTCGAGTACTGCCATAAGGGAGTGCCCTACGTGCAAGTTGCCATTGGCGTTTGGTGGCGGCATAAGAATGCTGTAGGGTTCACCGTTACCGCTAGGTTTGAAAGCACCTGAAGATTCCCACAGTGCGTAAATGGTCGGTTCGTAGCTATCTGGTTCGTAGGCTTTAGGTAAGTTCATAAGTTTTCACGTGAAAAGTCAAGGCTGACCTCTTTGTATATCAGATACAGTATAGCATAGTCATCGGGTATAATGGGGGACAGTGATAGAGATACAAACAGCAACCAACCAAGCAAAGTGGGACGAACTTGTCAGCAGTACTGGTGGACATCCGTTGCAGCTGTGGGGATGGGGTGAAGTAAAGGCAGCGCATGGCTGGAAGGCTGAGCGATTGCTGGTTGTGAAAAAGGGAAGAGTAGTTGGCGGTGCGCAGGTGCTCGCTCGACGCCTGCCATGGCCTTTGCGCCAACTGCTGTATATACCCCGTGGACCATGGGGCGAGTGGGATGAACCAAGTGTGAATGCATTTGAAGCACGCCTCGGAAACTATAAAGCAGTGAGTGTGCTTGTAGAACCAGACCAGACTACTGTGCTTGATTGGAAAGGCTGGAAGAAATCACCGAACCGTATATTACTTGCGCGTACGGCAGTAATGGAACTGACACGTAGCATAGAAGACCTACAGGCTGATATGAGCAAAAAGACCAGGCAGTACATTCGTAAGTCTGAACGAGAAGGTATAGAAGTGCGATTGGCGGCTACTAGAGAAGACGTAGCCGAGTGCATGGCAATTTACAAAGAAACCGCCAAACGTGCCGGCTTTGCGCTACATAGCGATAGGTACTACAGCGATATTTTTGAAAAAGTAGGCGAAGCATCACCTGTGTATATGGCAGAATACCAGGGAAGGGTAGTCGCTTTTTTATGGCCTATCGTAACACCGACTGTGGCATTTGAACTGTATGGTGGCATGAATGAGCAAGGACAATCGCTGCGCGCGAATTACTTTCTGAAATGGCACGTCGTGCAGCAGATGAAACAACAAGGGGTGAAGCGATACGACGTAAATGGCCTACTAAACGATGGCGTGACGGCGTTCAAGAAAGGCTTTATTCCTGAAGAAACACACATGACGGGTGCGTATGAGAAACAGCTCTCGCTATGGTACCCACTGTGGCGTTACTTGCTGCCAATGGCTAAGAGCTTGGTTCAATCGCTGCGGCGCCTTGGCGGAAAATAGTTACCTCACCACTGGGCTGAATGCCAATAATAGTTGATGGTGCACGATCAGATAGGTCGCCACCGTCAACATAGAAATCTACTGCATCACCGAAGTAACGTTCAGCCATCGCTAGGGTCGTAGACGTTGGCTCACTCGGGGCATTAGCGCTAGTAGTCATCAGGGGGCCGGTTGTCTTTAGCAGGTTTAATAAGGCTGGACTATTGGGAATACGAACCGGAAGGTTTGGGCGCTCTTGCTTTAGGTAGTCTGCGACATTACTAGCATCGATAACAACGCTAACAGAGTTGGGCCAATAGTTATTCGCGATAGAAAGCTCCTGTGCGGGAAAGCCAAGCTGCTGGAGCTGGATGACCGAGGCTGCGATAATCGTGCCAGGTTGGCTAGGGCGACGTTTTATGCTGTAGATTTTTTCAACGGCAGATTGGTTAGCAGCAATGGCCACGAGTCCATATACCGTATCGGTGGGTAGTACGCCTACTTTACCGCCGCGTAGCTGTTCGGCTGCATCTTCTAGTGAAAGATTCATTTTTGGGCCTCGCTTGCCCACGCTGTTTCAGTCATTGAGATACTGGGGCGAACAGCGAGATCATCTGGATTGGTGGGCGGAACTACCTTTGATTGGTAATAGCCAAGTGCTGCAATCATAGCACCGTTGTCAGTGCAAAGCTGAATAGGTGCATAATCAATTGTGATAGGGAGTGCTTCTGATAATTGACGCCGTAGTTCCTGGTTCGCTGCAACGCCGCCTGCAATTACCACCGATGACGGTGTGAATTCTTGATACGCTTTCAGGGTTGCTCGTACCAGAGTGTCGTTGGCTATGTATTGGAAACTAGCAGCAAAGTCTGCCTGCTGTTCTTTGTTTAAACGCTCTGAGAGCTTGAATGAAGGAAATGTATGATCTACACCTACTTCACGCTGAACAGCCCTTAGAACGGCTGTCTTGAGCCCAGAGAAGCTAAAATCATAGGCATTCTGCAGCTTGGCACGAGGGAGGGTGTATTTTTTTGGGTCGCCATTCGCGGCGGCTTTAGCGATGCTGGGGCCGCCAGGGTAGGGAAGGCCAAGGATTTTGGCTACTTTATCGTAGGCTTCACCCACGGCATCGTCGAGGGTTTCACCTAGTAAACGATATTTGCCGTGATCTTCGAACAGTACCAGTTGTGAGTGTAGCCCACTAACAGCTAAAGCCAGCATAGGGAACGTTGGCGATGTCTTTGGCAGAGAATAGGGTATATTGTCTGATTTTTTGGTAATAAAATTGGCATAGATGTGCCCTTCAACATGGTGAACAGGGTAGAGTGGCTTGTTGTGTAATTTCGCTAGTGTTGCAGCCGCGAGACACCCAACCAGCAATGAGCCTATCAGTCCGGGTGCATTGGCTACGGCTATCGCATCAATATCATCCCAGGTAACATTGGCCTCTTGCATAGCTTGGCGAATGACAGGGTTGATAACTTCTATGTGGCTTCGTGCAGCGACTTCAGGGACTACGCCACCGTACTCGGCGTGTATGTCTACTTGCGATTGCACCACACTTGAAAGCAGCTCGCGGCCATCTTTTACGACGGCTGCGGCGGTTTCATCACAGCTACTTTCAATACCTAGTACTATCATTAGGTACTAGTATACCACCTCTGATAAAAACTTTTGCCTGCGAAGGGCGGTAGCGTGTAAAATAGAAGCAATGAGTGGAGCAAAAAAACTTTCAGCCAAGCTAGCTGCGTCGCGGTATCGACACCCTGCCAAGAATTTGCGGGTAATTACAATCGCGGGGCCGTATGGTAAAACAACGACAGCATTGCTACTAGCGGAGATTTTGCAAGAAGCAGGACATAGCGTGCTAACGCTGACGAACCGTGTTTGTAAACTGAACGACCAAACGCTTGAGGTTGATTTTGTACCCAAAGCTGGTCCACTGCAGCGATTACTAGCACTAGGCCGCAAGAAAAAGGTTGATTTCGTTATTTTAGAAGTGAGCCAAGCAGTACTGGATAGCCATATTCTGGCGACAATCACGCTTGAAATGTCGATTATCACTGGTGATAATTCTGAATCAAATGCGCTAAGTGAGCAGCCAGTAGCCTACACGGTAGTGCCGTCTAATCGTTCGAAAGAAGACACAAAAGTAGTGCCGCATCAAGCGATTAGTTTCGGTGAAGATACCTTAGCTGATGCCAAACTAAAAGACGTAAAACTGTTTAAAAAAGGTACTGAAATCGAGTTGGTAATCGATCACCAAACAACGTTAAACCTTGCAACACATCTGATTGGCCGAGCAAATGCGTACAATGTGGCCGCCGCCGTGGCTGCCGCGTACGTACTTTCAGTAAATATTGATACGTTTGAAGAAGGTGTGGCTCGACTCGAGTATGTGCCGGGTAATTTTGAACGCCTGCCGCTTGATAGACTGTACGATGTTGT
This sequence comes from bacterium, assembly GCA_030427525.1. GTDB lineage: Bacteria > Patescibacteriota > Saccharimonadia > Saccharimonadales > Saccharimonadaceae > UBA1020. Next base: position 10,169 of record JAUIBD010000018.1, on the reverse strand, counting down.
GGTAGATGGAGCTCATGAACCGCGTTCATTGGAACTGGTGAGTGCCGATGCGAAAAAGTTGACCAAACGGCGCCTTTTAGTAGTATCTGATGAAACAGTTGGCGAAAAAGGTCACGTGGTGGTTCGACCACATGCCAGCGGCTATATTGCCGTTGGTGCGCATGATGGCCCAGGTATAAAAGGTGCGAGCGATAGTAAGGTTGCAGCAGAAGTGACACTACGTGGTGCCAAACAGGAAGACACGGTGTTGTTTATTGGAAAAGAATATGCCTCGATGGACAGTGAAAACCTAAGTGTTGCACAGAGGTTTGTTGAGGGCACTAGTGAGTAAAGTTCGCTCGGCAGTTAAGGCCGTCCTTCCCACTAAACTTTTCCGCATTATTGAACCGTATGGCCACTTGCTCGAGTCAGTATTTTGGGCAGCGCGCTATGGCTTTCCAGCGCGAGACATACGCGTGATTGGCGTAACCGGAACGAACGGCAAAACCACCACCAGCTATATGATTCACACTATGCTGGTTGAAGCTGGTTATAAATCATCACTCATGACAACGGTAGCCTATGGAGTAGGTAAGGAAATTACTCCGCAAGTAGCGCATATGACTACTGTATCGTCGCGTTTATTACAACAAAGAATCCGTGAATATAAAAAAGCAGGTGCCGAGTGGTTAGTACTCGAAACTACCTCACATGCACTCGCGCAGTACCGTGTGTGGGGTGTGCTGTACGAAGTGGCGGTGGTTACCAACATCACGCATGAGCACCTGGACTACCATGGTACATTCGAAAACTACAAAGCTGCCAAGCGGCGCATGTTTACATTGGCAGGCAAGCACGGTAAAAAACTTGGCATTGTAAATGCTGATGACCCTGAAAGTAGCAATTTCGCTGATGAAACAGCCAACAAGCTTTCCTACGGTGTTGAGGGTGGCGATGTTCGTGCCAGCAATGTGAAGTTACGCCCAGACGGAAGCAGCTACACGGCAACGGTAGCCGATGCTACCTACAATGTGGAATGCGCGATTCCTGGTGAGTTTAATGTTTATAACAGTCTTGCGGCAGTTAGCCTTGGGTATGCGTTTGGCCTAAGTAAACAGCAAATTGAAAGTGGGGTTGCGGCTCTGAAAAATGTAGAAGGACGCATGAACACACTAGATGCAGGACAGCAGTTCTCTGTCATTATCGATTTTGCACACACGCCCGACAGTTTCGAACGGCTGTTGAGCGATTTGCGTAAATCTACCAAAGGTAAATTGGTGGTACTGTTCGGCAGTGCAGGTAGGCGGGACGAAGCCAAGCGCTGGACTCAAGGTGAAATTGCTGGTAAATACGCTGACGAATTGGTGCTAACGGAAGAAGACGACCGCGATATCGATGGCAACTTGATACTTTCACAAATCGCCGAAGGTGCCGAGCGCAGTGGCAAGGTAAAAGATAAAGATATGTTCTTGGTGTTAAATCGCTCTGAAGCAATTAAATTTGCTGTTTCTCGGGTATCGAACAAAGCCGATGCAGTGGTTCTGCTGGGCAAAGGCCACGAGAAAACCATCGAACGTGCGCACGGTGAAGACCCATGGGATGAAGTAGAAGAAGCCCGAACGGCAATAGCGAATACGTAAAGCCATGCTTAAGTTAATTGTTTTTGACTGGGATGATACTTTTACACTCAACTCGGTCGAAGGCTATATGGCGTGCTACACGGCTGCAATGCATGAAATCGGGCAAGATCGTGACTATGAAACGGTCTACAAATCAGCACGTCGTTTCTGGGGTCAGCCGCATGAAGCAACGTTTGCTGACTTGCTGAACGACACACCCGAGTTGGTACAAAAGGCATGTGAATTTTATGAAAAGCATTTGTTTGGAGGAACATATGTCTCGAAGCTTGGTATTGTGAACGGTGCGAAAGACTGCATTGAGGACTTAAGCAAATCCTATAAGCTTGCAATTTGTACTGGGGCTCACCCAAAAGTACTGAAAGATACTATGGTACGATTTGGTATCCCAGATATATTTGAGACGATTCTGAGTAGCTACGAACTAGATGATGCAAGTTTGGCGAAACCTAATTCCTACATGCTCGAATATGTTATGAACCAAACTGGGTGCACGCCGACCGAAACCATCATGGTAGGTGATGGAGATAACGACGTGGAGATGGCGCAAAATGCTGGCGTAACTCCAGTTACCGTCTTAACAGGCCACCTTACGGAACAAGAGGCGCAGGAAATGGGGGTGAAGCACATCTTACCGGACATTGGTCACCTAGATGAAGCTATTGAAAAAATAGCTTAATACCACGATTCTTTATGTTGTTTAAAATACAACTTACGAACTATTTTCTCGACGTATTTAGTCCAGAGCTTTGTCTTCAGTCGGTTGATAGGTACTTCGTACGTACCGACATACTCGGTTACTTCTTTATTAAAGCTGGTTTTGAATCGTCCCATGCCGTAGAACGGGTGATTTGGGTTTTTAATCTCTGCAATCGGTGGGCAACCAGCCAGGTCGTGCTTTTTCGAGCCCTTTTCTTTCGCCCACTGAATGACGTGCCACTGCAATAGGTGACTCGCGCCATATACCGTACGCTCGCGTACGCTAGCGCCATCTTTGTACATGCTTTTTTCACCTTGCACCATAGCGTATGCACCTGCTACAGGCTTGCCATCGACATAGGCAAAGAATAATTGGCCGTTATCTCCATAAGCATCGTAAAAATCTTCATAGTATTTGGCTGTACGAATCGCGAAGCCAGCACCTTGCGATGTTTCCTCGAACAGCTTATACATGGTTCGGCGGCTTTTCTCGTCTGCGGGGACTGCTTTAATAATCACGCCATCACGCTCGGCTCGGCGAATCGCATGGCGTCCCTTTTGGTTCAGGTTTTTCATGATGTCATCGAGGCTAGGCGATAGGTCAACTAGGACTGTGGCGTAGTTGTACTGAATCGGGTTAGTTTTAATGAGGCCTAGGCTGCTCATATCAGTCGTGTGGTCGAGCTCTGGCTCGATTTTTATGGTGAATACGCCGTTTCTCTTGGCAAATGGTCGCAGGCTACCCAGTAGTTTTTGCAAATCTTTTACAGAAGTCGTGCTAGGGCCTTTAGGGCAATACCACACCTTACCCAGCAGTGGAACGTGTTTTTCCATGAAGGCCATTGCCCGTTTGCCAACGAATACATACTGTGGTTTCCAGCCACTTTTCTGTTTGATTTTCATAAACTCGCGACCTTGCAGAATATTGCCGCCGTCTGGGTTGGCGTTAATGTAGTCGTTCCAGTGTTCAATCTCTTCTGGTGTAGCAAAGCGTGCAGTCATTACGCTCTATTGTACCGTGAATTGTATCGCGCGAGAATGTATTAGCACTCACGCTTGACGAGTGCCAATTTCATTCGCTACAATGGGTGTATTGGAACAAATAATTGGAGGAAATGATATGAGTTCACCTATCAAACCTCTTGGCGACCGCGTGGTAGCGGTACGAGAGGAAGCCGCAAACAAGACTTCAAGTGGCTTGTATTTACCAGATAATGCCAAGGAAAAGCCAGTGCTGGCGAAAATCGTAGCTACTGGTAAAGACGTGAAAAACGTGAAAAATGGCGACAAGATTCTGTACAAAGAATACTCAACAACAGAAATTAAAATTGATGGTACAGAGTATTTGATAGTAAAAGAAGAAGATATTTTAGGCACCGTATAACTGTAATTTAACAAACCGACAACCCACCGAACGTTTCTTTCAACAGGGCGTTACGCGCAGGTTTTCGCCTACTTTCTAGGGAAAATCTGGCTGCACTACGCTTTTACCCTATTGAAAGAAAGTTCGGAGATCTGTCGGCTAGCGTAATAACGAAAGAAAGGAGAGCTTTGCTTTACGAAAGGAAAAAGAGCAGCCCGCGTGGCGGATTCACTCCGACACACGGCGCGATGAGAAAAAACGTAGTTTTGTCTCATTAGTGAAGCGAAGCGAAACGGAAATACCATGGCAAAGAAAGTATTTTACGATGAAGACGCACGAAACCGGATTTTAGGTGGTGCGCAGGCACTATACGACGCGGTAAAGGTAACGTACGGGCCAAAAGGTCGCAACGTGGTGATAGCAAAGGGCTATGGCGGCCCAACAGTGACTCACGATGGTGTGACGGTGGCAGAAGCTGTAGATCTGCCGGAAGACGACGATGAAACACTTGGCTACAAAGTTGGTGCAGAGCTGATAAAGCAAGCCGCGAGCAAGCTAAACAAGGTGGCTGGTGACGGTACGACTACTGTAACAGTGCTGACGTACAACATTTTGAAAGAAGCCAACCGCCTGATTGCTGCTGGGCACAACCCAATGGAGCTGAAAAAAGGTATCGAAGCTGCCGGTAAAGAAGTGGTGAAGGCAATTGATGGCCTAAGTGAAAGTATTGAAGGCAAGAAAGAGCGTGTGGCCGAGGTGGCGACTATCTCTGCTGGTGACAGTGCTATCGGCAAACTAATTGCAGATGTAATGGAAAAGGTCGGTAAAGACGGCGTGATTACTGTAGAAGCCGGCCAAGGCCTCGAGATGGAGAGTGAAGTGGTCGAAGGCTTTAGCCTGGATAAAGGCTGGGCGAGTCCATTCTTTGTAACAGATACTAATCGCCAGGAAGCCGTGTACGAAAAGCCATCTATCGTCATTACTGACAAAAAGATTTCAAGTGCAAGTGAACTATTGCCGCTGATAGAGAAGCTTGCCCAGGCTGGTCGCAAAGACATTGTGCTGGTAGCAGATGAGGTAGAGGGCGAAGCGCTGTCTATATTAGTACTGAACAAGCTAAAGGGTGTACTGAATACAGTGGTGGTAAAGGCGCCGAGCTTTGGTGATCGCCGCAAGGATGTGATGGCTGATATGGCTGTGCTGACTGGTGCTGAGGTAATCTCAGACGACCGCGGCATGACATTTGAAAACGTTGGCCTAGAAGTAGTGGGAACAGCACGCAAAGTTATCGTTGGTAAAGATGACACCACCATCATCGAAGGTGCTGGCAAAGATTCAGACCTTAAAGCACGAATCAAGCAAATCTACGGCATGGCCGAAAACGCCAACAGCGAATACGACAAAGAACAGCTAGAAAAACGTGCCGCTGCGCTAAGCGGTAAAGTTGCGGTCATTAAGGTAGGCGGTGCTACTGAAACCGAGATAGATGAAAAGAAATTCCGTGTAGACGATGCCGTCGCAGCTACAAAAGCAGCGTTAGCTGAAGGTATCGTGGCGGGTGGTGGTGTAACGTTAGTCAACCTCGCTGATAAGCTCAACGCTGACGGTGCTGACAGTGAAGCAGCAGGCCGTAGTGTGGTAAAAGCAGCCTTAATGCAACCATTCCGCCTCATCACGAGTAACGCTGGTCTAAATGCCGATGCGCTTCTCGCTCAGGTACAAGCATCTAAGCCTGGTATGGGCGTGAACGTTATGACGCCAGCCAAAGGTTTGGTAGATCTAAAGAAATCAGGGGTAATCGACCCAACCCGCGTGACGAAAGAAGCGGTACAAAACGCCGTATCTATCGCTAGCACTGCAGCGACCATGGGCGCGCTCGTAGTAGACATACCAGAACCAGAAGCGCCTGCACCTATGGGCGGCGGTATGCCTGGCATGATGTAGGAAATCATGAGGGAACCGCAAAAGACCTCCGCTTGGAGGTCTTTTAGCTATCAATCTGTTTTTCTTCAGACCAGCGATCTTTTAGATTGCCGGCGTGGTTTACAAGTGCCGTAAATGTCGCACCGAGAATGACTGATTGCAGAGTGAAGCCGGCAAGTTGATACTTCGATTCATAACCAGCACCCTCGAGGATTCCACGAAATGCGTAGGAAGAAATTAGTCCCGATGCTGCTGTCAAAGCAGCCTCTTCGGTTAGCTCGTCATCATTTGGGTCAAGCCCAAATACTCTTGCAGCAAAAGCTCTTAACTTGCCAAGTTCACGTGGTTCAGTATCCTCTTCGTGCTTGTGGCTCATCTTTGTCATAAAGTAATCTTGTGCCTGAAGCAGGCCGTAGATAGTCGCCAACGTAGCAGCAGTGCTCACTGCGTAATCGGCTACGTTAAATTCTTGCGTTTCCATAGTGGTTGAGCCGCCAAAACCAGCGGTTGCTGCATCGATTGAGACAAGTACGACGGGCATGGCAACTATGAGTCGAGCGAGTTTCTCATCCTCTGCGGCCTCGGCGAACTCTTCTGGTTCTGGTTCTTGGCCGTCGTGAAGCCGTAAATATGAAATACCCGCAAGGGTAGCAACGCCAACTCCCGTAAGAAGCGGTCGTTTTATCTCTTCAAAGTTTTCATAGCCAATCTTACTGGCTAGCAGAGGAACCGCGGTGAAAATACCGTGACAAGCAGTAATCGCAGCGCGTAATTTAGTACGAGTAGAAGAATCTTCTATGAGCGGGTATACACTCGCGTACAAAAACGCCGCGTCAATCGTCAATAAAAAGCCTTTAACAAAGCCAAGGCCTATGCTTTCACCGGCATGGAGCTGCTGTGCCGTTTGCTGACCTTCTGCAAACAAACCATCAGCCAAGGCCACAATCTCATCTGGTGACTTGCCTTCCATCTTTGCATGCAAGCGTGCTACGTCCATTGCGATGTCTTCGTAAAGCGCTGGTTGCTCGTGCTCTATGGTTGTTTCTGGCTGATGTGCTCCTGCCTCATCTATTTCTGGTGCCTGTTCCACAGCCGAGCTGGCTTCTGCTGTGCCAGGCATCATCGCTACAACGCCAACACCAAGCACGCCGCCAAGAAGTGCTCGGCGGGAAATAGTTGGTTCACCGTCTTTACACATAAAGTAATACTAACAAAACAGTGGTGAATACCAAAGCATAAGCCTATATAGTTGTGCTGTTGCGAGAAGATTTTGCAACATCGGTCTTGTGACGAATATCAATAATATGAATTCTATGTGCAGTGCTTGAACCACCAACAGCAAAGAAGATGCGCACATCTTTGCTTATTGGGTTAGAAAATCCAGCTGGCAAACCTTTGTAGCGCATAACAGTTTGTTTGCCAGGGCTAATATCGTGAAGCGCAGGAGCTCGCTTAAATCTCATTGGTACAATATTTGGGTGCTCAGGATAATTCACTGTACTGGCAATTTCTTTTATTGCAGCGATAATCGCCTCTTTTAGAGTGCCATCATCATAATCTTTAAAGAATTTTTTGAATTTTTTTGATTCCACCAATGCAGCCAGGTACTCGTTAAACTCAGGTGAATCTATCGGGCCATTATAGCCGAGCTCACGTGCATCGATACTCAGTTCAACCACACGACTTTCCGGCTCGGCCTCTTTGATAGCCGCTACGGCCTCTGTGGGTGGTGCGGTAACTCTACGCTTCGGGGGATGCACATCATTATTGGTAATATCACGTTCGGTTGTTATTTTCGCCGAGAACTGCCAAAGTTTGCCTGGTTTCACATTTTCAACGGCTCGTGCCACCGCACTAGCTGCAGGGTGCTTTCTACTTGCCGCTGCTATCATACCCTTTTGTACTTCTTCAGGCAGATCTTCTACAGCTATTTCATCAACTTTTTGCAAGCAAAGCCCGTACACGTTGTGCGGACATTCAATACCCGTCCCCAGCCTGTGACCAAGCGCAAGGGTAGAAAGTAGTGTGGCAACGCCAGTGTCACCGTTTGTACCCTGAATATACTCAGATAACGGCACCGAATCGGCCTCGTGCTGCTTCAAGAACTGAGTAACAATACTGTGTGAGGCAGGGCGCGCTAGGTCGAGCGCGACAAGTTGACGAAAGCCTGTTGGAAGCCGTTCGCCAGCTAAAGTGTCTGGTCGTAACATCTCGTGAGCTACATCTGGATAGTCGTTAGCGTACTGGGCAAATCTTAAACGCGCAAGTTGCTCTAACGCAAAAAAGCGAACAAACGGGTTGTTGCCAACTGGCATAGGTACTCCATCTAGCGAGTCGACTGCAAAGTACGCTTCAATCTCACTGTCGTGGTCCATGTCATACAGGTAGCTACTAAAACAATCGGTCAACCGGCGAATATCTTCCATATTTAGCGAACTAGGTGTAGCGTCGTAGTCGGTGATAACGTAATCAGTCATGCGAGACCGCTCTTTTATTAGGCCTAGAGCATTTTGACGCATCTCGACAGTGTGAATTTTTAAGTCGCCGCGCTTCGCTTTTGCTGCATTTCGCCGTGACTCCCTATCGTTATGGGATGAAAGTATAATTTCTTCTATGTTTTCAATTGTTTCAGCGAGTACAGAAGGACCTTCCGCGAGCTGGCTAGAGAGTGCATCCATAGCTGCAAAGAGTTCGTCTGTTTTCATCTCGGCCAGTGGACCAAGGTCGATTCCATCTTGTTCTGAAGGCCCCAAACAAATATCAGGTCCGCAGGCAGACTCATCAAACGTGTCTGGCTGAGGTAATGATGAAACAGGCTCCACACTTCGTGGACTACGAGAAAAGATAGCTCTCATTAGAAATACTATACCACGAAATAGTCAGAAATCAACTTAAAGACAGGCTACTTTTGGTTTTGGCTAAGAAAATCGATTTCTTTGATGATGTCGAGCAATGCCTGCGCCCTACGAGCTTCATCGGTGATTGCTTTCGCCGCATCGTGTGCTGGCGCAATCAGGTCTTTATCATCCGTACTACGAAGCAGTAGTAGATAGGTGTCAAATTTTTCTTCCGGGTTTACATCGAGCTTGTCTACTAGTGGTCGTAGCTCACCGAGGGCTTGTTGTTTGATGCTGTCGAGCTCACCAGATGGAGCTGGCACACTTGAATCATCGCTAGTATTTAGCGAAGGCATGTTATCGGGCTCGGCGACTGGCTCTGGAACTGGGTCAGGTGTCGGCATGGCTACGGGTGCATCTGCTGCTGGTTCATCGGCTTTTGGTGTATCTGAAGGCAACACAGCACCAGGAATAACAGGAGTAGGAATTACCGCGGGTTCGTCGTTAGATTGCGCAGCGTTATCTTGGCTAACACCAGCAAGTACTTTTGCCAGTTCTTGGTCGTCGCTAATTGGCTGAATATTTGTATCGTTTGGCATGCCCACCTCTAGTTGTTGATTATTCTTACGCTTAGAAATACTGTATCATAAAGCAAACGAGTGAGTAAAGAGAACTTGCTCGCATGTTCTCTTTCGAGCCGTGCAGCTTTATATACTTGGTACAAGTATGTAAAATAGAGTTAACAGAGCAATACAGAAGGAGGGACCGATGCTCGACGATCAGAACCGTATCAAACAACTCGATACATTCGACGCACTAACATTAGCCGCTAATACGCCGGATCAACTACGACATGATTTTTCGATACCGAAACAAGACGTGCCGCGTGAGATCAAGAATGTTGTGTACTGTGGCATGGGGGGCAGCGGCTTGCAAGCTGAGTTTGTGCAAACATGGCCAGGCCTAGCCGTGCCGTTTGTACTGTGGCGCGATTACGACCTGCCTGATTTTGTAAATGAACACACGCTGGTAATGATAGCCAGCTATTCGGGCAACACCGAAGAAGCCTTGTCTTCGCTGGCTTTGGCACGCGAAAAAGGCGCCATGATTTGTATTATGGCCGGCGGAGGTAAGCTACAAGAACAAGCCGGAGCGAATGGCGACGTAATGGGCATTATTCCAAAGGCCGTACAGCCACGCATGGCGGTGTTTCACTCGTTCCGCATGCTAGTAGACATGCTGATTGCTTATGGGCTTGTGGAAGAGAGCGCACTTGATGAGCTCGACCAAGCGGCTGACTTTTTAGATGATAAGAAGACAACATGGCTCAAAGAAGTGCCCACCGGTGAGAACGAGGCAAAGCAGCTGGCTGAAAAACTGGTAGGGAAAACGCCGATTTTCTATGCAGCCAGTCGGTTTGCGGGCGCGGCGTACAAATGGAAGATTGGCGTGAATGAAAACGCCAAAAACACCGCTTGGTACAACGTGTACCCAGAGTTTAATCACAACGAATTCATGGGCTGGACATCGCACCCAGTAGAAAAGCCGTTCGCCGTGGTAGACCTACGCACGGACTTCGACCACGAACGAATCAAGCAACGATTTGATTTAGGTGACCGCATGCTTTCTGGCATGAGACCGCATGCAATCTCAGTACATGCTCAAGGCGAGACACCGTTGCAGCAGCTGCTCTATCTCGTATTATTTGGTGACTTCGCTACGGCCTACATG
>JAUIBD010000026.1 GCA_030427525.1 bacterium | reverse complement strand
CTAAGGCTCTATTGACAGATAGTCTCTTACAGTATAGCCAATGCATAAGCTATAATCAACAGCATAAGCACCTAAAACGTAAAAAGTACAATGATAGATAAAGCTTTAGCAATCGTTGCCCCGCACCACTGTTACAACTGCCAAAAAGCAGGTGCTGTTTTGTGTGATAGTTGTAAATACGACATCGTAGACGAAGCAAATTCTGCCTGCATTGTGTGCGGTAGCGTGAACCAGGCTGGTATCTGTAGTTCCTGTCATACGTATTATGAAAAAGCATGGAGCATTGGTGCGCGCGAAGGTGTTTTGCTAAAGGTCATTGATGACTATAAGTTCGAGCGAGTAAAAGCCTTTGGAGCGGATGCCGCTGAACTTCTCGACAGCTACTTGCCTGACCTACCAGCTGGCACCGTGGTGGTTCCGGTTCCCACAATAGCGTCACATATACGTCAGCGTGGGTACGACCATACGATGCTTATCGCGAAGGCATTTGCAAAGCGACGGAAACTCAGCAGCAAAACTCTATTAGGACGTACTACCGCAACCATGCAACGTGGTGCCTCTAGAAAAGAGCGGTTTGAGCAAGCCGAAGCAGCATTTACTATAGCGGACAGTATAGATCCTGACACACCGTATTTGATAGTAGATGACGTTGTAACGACAGGCGCTACCGTGCAATTTGCTGCGAAAACTCTGCACGACGCTGGCGCTCGAACCATTTGGGTTGCCGTGTTAGCACGCCAACCTCTCGACAAGCCTAGCTGACATCTGTTAAAATAGCACGAGCATACAATTTGGAGAGGTGACCGAGTGGTTGATGGTACCGGTCTTGAAAACCGGCAAAGTGTAAAAGCTTTCGAGGGTTCGAATCCCTCCCTCTCCGCCATAGAAATCGAGCGATCATTTGGTCGCTCGTTTTCTATAGCTCGGATTACGATTCGAACGCCAAGGGTTCAGAAGCTTGTCAAATCTGTGATTTGTACAAGGTTTAGCTGATGGTAGAGCTAGTATAGCTATACCATCTAGCGTCCATCCCTCCCTCTCCGCCATAAAAAATAGCCCAGTTTTGGGCTATTTTTCGTTTCTAGCTAGACGTTCGTTCCACCACCACCGCTGGCTGCGAAGCTATTTAGCACAAAGTTTATAATTGCATAGGCGAGTAAGGCTACGATAACACCGACAATTGCGTATAGAATGGTATTTTTGGCGGCCGTTACGGCGGTTGAGTTACCACCCGATATCACGTAGCGTAGGCCACCGATGATAATCATGATGACAGACACTGCACCTAATACGAATAGTAAGACGTTTGTGATGGTACGGAAGATGCCTGTACTACCAAATAGGTCAGCTGTTTGCTGGCTGCCACGGGCGGCGTCGGCTCCGTCTTGTACAGTTGCGTCAAAGGCTCCAACCAGGGGTGCTGTAGCGATACTCAGTACAAATGCGGCGCTCAGAATGCTAGGGATAAATGCTTTTACAATTTTCAACATGTTGGTTCCTCCTTTATGGGTCTATTTAAACTATAACAAAGCCAGCATAAAAGTCTACTATTCGCCTCTGTTATATGCTAGAATGAGTGAAGTTGTGAGGCAGAACCCAAGTGGCTGCTGCGTCACACATCCCTTCAATGCAGATAGTACCCAAGTGGCTGCTGCGTGAAACGCAAATCATCAGACAGTTCACCGTCCGCTTCAGCCCAGCTGCAGAAGTGTAGAAATGTGAATTACGCAAACAAACGCTAAACGACTATCTCACTCTTTAAGGAGGAGTACCCAAGTGGCTGAAGGGGACGGTTTGCTAAATCGTTAGTACGGGGAGACCTGTAGCGGGAGTTCGAATCTCCCCTCCTCCGCCAAATAAAATTCGCGACCTTATGGTCGCTGATTTTATTTAACGAATTTGGGCAGATCCGTACTCCCGCGTTTTGCGAAAGCAAAACCAGCGCGGAGTTCAGAAGCCTGTCAAATCTTTGATTTTACAGGGTTTAGCCGATGGTGGAATAGCTTTAGCTAGTCTATCATCGAAGCGTTCATCTCCCCTCCTCCGCCAAGAAAGATGAAATCACCATGATCTCATCTGTTGTTTGCTATGATTAATTCATGAATAGTAAGTATAATTCGCCAGCGAAACAGAAGCATCCTACCGATTCGTGGAAGTTTTGGGTTTTAGTCGTAAACACACTAATTTTTTGTATGGATATTATTGTCAGGCAAGTGGTTGAAGTGCCTTGGAAACCGGAAATTTCTGTAATTCTTGCATTAACTAGTGGTATTGCGGCGATTGTATATCGAAAAAGTAGGATGGAAAGAGTTGTCTACGGGTTCGTAATACTGTTAACCACGAACTTTAGTTTTGCGTATGTCGTACTATATTTTTACATGCTCATAGGTATGCCAATGCCGTGGGAGTAAGCCACTTTGAGGTTCGCAACACATCAATCAACCCCCGCCAAATAAAAATGGCCCATCAGGGTAGTTTTTATTTTGCTATGATGAAGTAATGAATTCCCTACACGGACACATTGACCAAAGTGCACTCGGCAGAAAAGACGATTACCTGTTTCGATTAACACTAAAAGGCTTGGTAGTTGATGACAGTGGCAATGTGCTAGTTGTGAAGGAAACGGGTCGTGACTGGTGGGATTTGCCAGGTGGTGGCATGGATCACGGTGAAAGTATCAAGGCTGCGCTGGCTCGCGAGCTTGCCGAAGAGGTTAATTTGAAAGGCGACTTTACGTATTCGGTAATTCATATGGAAGATCCGGCATTACTTCAGCATGCGAATGTATTGCAGGTGCGTATTATTTTTACGGTCATCGCCGAAAATATGGTATTTTCACCAGGCGTAGATGGCGATGAAGTAGCATTTATGGATCCAGAATCGTTCAAAGATTCAGACAATGATGCCGAACGGCGTATTTATGAGTATGCTAGGCTGAAAGCATGAAACTCTACCTCTCTCACGCCAGCAATTTCGACTACCAAACAGAGCTATATGCGCCACTGAAAGCTGGTTTACCAGCTGACTTTGAAGTGTATTACCCGCACGACCCGGAAAATAACGGCAAATATTCGAAAGACATTTTAGAAAGTTGTGATGTGGTGCTAGCCGAGGTTTCGCGCGCGTCAACTGGCCAAGGTATCGAACTGGGCTGGGCCAATGCAGCAAATGTGCGAATACTTGCCTTTTACAACCAAGGCTCTACCCCCTCTGGCGCTGTAAAGCACATTGCCAGTGATGTATTCGAATATAGTTCGGTGGAAGATTTAATTCAACAAATAGCTGCACGTATTTCCTAGCTTATCTATCAGTAGTGCTCGTGCTACAATGCTAGTATGCAACCAAATCAGCCTGAACCTGGTATAGATGCACCTACGGCAGCCCCGCAAGAGGCGCCTATTGCACCACAACCTGCTATCCCTGCGCAACAAGCAGAGCCTATAGTTCAGCAGCCAGCACCTGAAATGCCAGAAGACCAGTCTGCAAGCGCCAATCAGCCAGCCGACGACGCAACTATTCAGTGGCAAGCACCAGAATATATTTCTGGTGAACAGCGTACCCCACTATGGTTCGTTGGGTTTTGGGGCGCAGTCGTTGTGTTAATGGCAACAGCAGCTCTGTTAATTCGGTCTTGGACGTTTGTTATCTTGATTCCTGTCATGGCGGCAGCGCTGATGATATATACTCACCGCCCAGCACGCCAAATGACATATGTGGTCAGCGGTAAAGGTGTCTACATAAATGAGCAAATACACGCTCTGTCCGAGTTTAAAAGTTTTGGTATATTACAAGAAGACAGCCTGCCTACGCTTGTACTTACTCCTATAAAACGCTTCCGACCCACTATTACACTGCACTTCCCGTCTGAAATTGGCGAACAATTAGTCGACTTTTTAGCTGCACGCATGCCGATGCAAGACGCCAAGCTAGATGTGTTTGACAAAGTCGTCCGAAGACTACACCTGTAGGTTGTATTTCTACCTCTGTTTTGATACAATCAGACCTGTTCGCCTTCGTGGCGAAAGTACCTTATAGTTACACTGCACAAGTGAGAGATCGCTTGTGGTATACACCCAACGTGTTGCATTTGCAACAACAGAGGGTGAATATGCACCCGTAGCTCAGCTGGATAGAGCGCCGGCTTGCGGAGCCGGAGGCCATAGGTTCAAATCCTGTCGGGTGTACCATAATGGAAAATTAGTTGA
>JAUIBD010000017.1 GCA_030427525.1 bacterium | reverse complement strand
CCGTCAGCCCTGGTGTGTATTTCCATAAGTCGAAAACTGGCGAGGTTATCTATGTGGGCAAAGCTGCCGTGCTAAAAAATCGAGTCAGACATTACTTTCAAAACCCTAAAAACAGAGACCTCAAAACACATGCATTGGTGCAAGAAATTTATGATACCGACTGGATAGAAACCGAGAGCGAAATAGACGCACTATTTCTAGAAAGTGAAATGATAAAGCGATACATGCCTCGCTACAATATTTTACTGCGAGACGACAAAAGCCAACTATTCGTGAGGATAGACATGAAAAGCGACTGGCCGCACGTGAGTTTTACCAGAAATCCTGCGGATGATGGCGCGGAATACGTAGGCCCCTTTTATAACGGCTACTCGGTAAAAAAAGCGCTTCGTTACTTGCGGAAAATATTTCCCTACTATACAAAACCAGACGGCAAGCAAACATCGCGACTTGATGAAGACCTGGGCCTTAGCCCACGTCGCGCAGAAGGCTCGGATGCCTATAAGAAAAACCTGAAAAAACTCATGAGTTACATAAAAGGCAATCGCGTGGCAATAGCAAAAGAGCTGGAGAAAGAGATGAAGCAAGCCGCTGCACAGCATGACTTTGAAATGGCAACAATGTATCGTAATAAACTGCAGGCGATGAAAGAGTTGCAACGACGAGTCATGTTTGGTGACAGAGAGCATTTGGATATTTCTAAAGACCGGGCACTTACCGACATTGCATATATTTTGGGGTTACGCCAGCCGCCAAAGCGTATCGAAGGCTTTGACATTTCACATCAGAGTGGCGACAATGTGGTTGCGAGTATGGTGGTATTTACCAACGGTGTGAGCAACCGCGCCGAGTACCGTAAATTTAAAATGTCTAAACAAAAAAATGACGATACCTACAGCATATATGAAACTGTGTATCGTCGGCTAAGCCCAAAGAATATTGCAAGCTGGGGTGCGCCAGATTTGTTATTAGTCGATGGCGGCAAAGGCCAACTGAAAGCTGCAATCAAGGCTCAAAAGGAACGAGGAACACATTTCTCGATCATTTCTATCGCGAAGCGTGAGGAAGAGATTATCGTGCACCAAGCCGATTCATTTGTAGATGTTTCAAACGTACAGGCCGCACTACCAAATGGAGTAATTGTGCGGAGTGATGGTGAGTTTTTAGTAATTAACCTGCACGTTGGGCAACGCAATCTCGGATCCCATGCAAAAAATCTTCGAGGAGAGACCTCATTTAGTCCATATGCTGATGTCACAAAGCTTTTTCAGCGAATTAGGGATGAGTCACATCGGTTTGCGATAGGCTACCACAGCACACTAAAACGGTTGCGTCAGACCGCTAGTAGCCTAGATGATATACCTGGTGTTGGGCAGGCGACACGCAGGAAACTGCTAAAAGCATTCGGAAGTTTAAGAGCTATTAAACAAGCTGAGGAACAAGCAGTCGCAGAAGTCGTAGGACCACGCTTAGCACGCACGATAAAGCAAGTGCTATAGTATATACGGAGCATAACATGGTTAAAGGGTTTACTATTGTCGAAGTAATCGTTGTCGTGGCGGTACTCGTGATACTCTCGACTATTGCATCACTAAGTTACGGTGCATGGCAAAAGCAGTTGGCGATTAACGAAGCAAATAGTGATCTGCTCGCAGCGAAGGCGGCGATGGATAGCGCGCGCAATGTGGCTTCAGATGGAAAATATCCATCCACTGTTACTATCACTCCAAGTCCAAAGATAACGCTGACAGGCGGTGGTACGAGTGCTAACACACATTTTTGCATAAGGGCTGTCAGTACTCGATCAATTGGGGTGACGTATTACATAACAGATACGAGTGCAAAGCCAACTACCACTGCGTGCACATACCCGTAAAGGCAGATATGAACATAGACTTTTTTACAAATAATCGTAATAATCTAGCAAAAAAATTACCAGGTGCACTTATCGTTGTCCCTGCTTACACACGTATGCAGCGAATGGCGGACATGGCACATGCCTTCGACCAAGAGGCTAACTTTTGGTATTTGTCTGGTATCGAAGAGCCAGATTGGTTGTTGATTATTGATGGGACACAAGATACTTCGTGGCTCGTAGAGCCGAATATCGATGATGCGCATAAAATTTTTGATGGTGCACTCGATGTAAGCGAGGCTAGCGCAACCAGCGGTGTAAGAAAGGTGATCTCAACTGAAGAAAGTGATATCTTGCTGCGGAGCCTGGCCAAACGACATAGTGTGGTGTATACAACCAAGCAGTCTGCTCATGCAGATGAGTATGGTTTTACACTTAACCCATCGAATACGTTGCTCACGCGTAAGCTCGAGCGGATGTTTAAAGATGTACGGTACTGTAACAAAGAGCTGGCATCGCTGCGCGCAATCAAGCAGCCAGAAGAAATCCGTGCGATAGAATCTGCCATCCATATTACAAACGAAGCCTTGAATGGCGTGCATAAAAATCTATCTACCTATAAGCACGAATATGAAATAGAAGCCGATATAACTGCCGTATTTCGAAGAAGCGGTGCAAAAGGTCATGCCTATGATCCAATTGTTGCAGCGAGCAAAAATGCATGCACACTGCATTATGTAAAGAATGCTGATAAGTTGCGCAAGCGACAGCTAGTTCTAATAGATGTCGGCGCGCGCCACAATGGGTATGCAGCTGATATAACGCGTACATACGCCTACGGCGAGCCTACGAAGAGACAGGCCGAGGTGCATGCTCGTGTTGCTATGGCCCAGCGTGATTGCATAGCAATCCTAAAGCCTGGTTTGGCTATCCGTGAATATATAGAGACTGTTGATCAGATAATGTCTGCAGCGTTGAGAGAACTGGGTCTAGTTACTGACGAAAATCAAAAATCTGCACGTGACTATTTTCCTCACGCAATTAGCCACGGTTTAGGTATAGATGTGCACGATGAACTTGGTGCACCCATGCAGTTTGCTGAAGGCATGGTGTTAACGGTCGAACCTGGTATTTATATTCCCGAAGAGTCGATCGGTGTTCGCATAGAAGATGACATTGTAATAACACAAACTGGTCATCGTAATCTCTCTGGTAAGCTATCGACAGACCTCTAGGGGTACGTGTATAATATAATGGATTATGAAGCGGCAATTTAGTGTGTTTTTGCTACGTTGGCTACTAAACTCATTTGGGCTTTGGCTAGCGGTTCGCCTGTTTGGTACGGGCTATGCACCCACAGAGATCGATCACGCCTTTTTCGTGTTCTTGTTCGCAGGACTCATTTTCTCGCTTGTCAATAGTATCCTGAGACCAGTCGTCATTATTTTGGCACTACCAGCAATTTTGATAACGCTCGGGCTGTTTACATTTATAGTAAATGGTCTCATGGTGTATCTTTCAATCATGCTTGCCCCTGGCTTACAAATGACATTCTGGTACTCGGTACTTACCGGCATTATATTAAGTTTGATAAACTATGTAGTAAGCAGCTTGGTAGAGCTTCGCTACGAATCGACAGGAAAGGAAGCATAAGCAATGGACATAGGAACCATATTGCAATACACAACATTTTTCTCAGGAGTACTTATGATAGTTGCAATTTTATTGCAGCAGCGTGGTGCTAGTTTGGGAGCTGGTTTTGGAAGCTCAGGTGAGCTCTATACTACACGAAGAGGTCTCGATAAAAGCTTGTTTGAAGCAACTATCGTCTTGGCGGTAATTTTTGTCCTCTCAATCTTAGCCGGACTACTACTACCGGGCGTAAGCGGGTAAGGGCACTACGTAGCGGTGGCAGACGAAAAAGATACTTGGAAACGATTCCGGCGACTCAGTTTTGATAGTAAGGCTGTTTCGAAGCGAGCTCGACAGGCCGAAACAAAGACGACCAAGCACGCACACAAATTCGTTGTCAATAAACTGAGTTCACTACGAAACGCAAAAAGGCATATTATTTCGTGGCTCGCAATTGTGGGTATACTGATTGCAGCAGTTGCACTACAAACACTTTGGTACCAGAAATCTTATAAAACAACCGCATGGTCAGACACGGGCACGTATGCAGAAGGTGTAATGGGTCCAATAAACACACTGAACCCACTGTATGCGGCGACGGACGCAGAACTATCTGCTAGTAAATTATTATTCTCTTCACTGTATCGCTACGACTCTACAAACAGGCTTGGTGACGACCTCGCCATAGATACGAAAGTAAGCAAGGACGAACGAACCTACACGATAAAAATTCGTGATGATGTACGATGGAGCGACGAAAGTAAATTAACTGCGAATGATATTGTTTTTACAGTCGAGTTAATGAAATCTCCAGAAGTGCGTTCGATTATGTATGGCAGCTGGAATGATATTACAGCTACAGCGCTCGATGATTACACGGTGCAGTTCCAATTACCATCGCGATATGCTGCTTTCTCGCACGCACTCACCTTTGCGATTTTGCCAAAACACGTGCTAGACACTGTTAACCCAGCAAGTTTGCGCCAACACAGCTACAGCGTAAGCCCTGTTAGTAGTGGTCCCTTCAAAATTCGTTTATTGCAGCTGGCATCCGACGGAAAACACAAGATAGCTAACTTACTTGCAAACGAAAACTACTATAGGGGTAAACCACAGCTCTCTCGGTTCGCCATTCATGCATATGACACGCAGCAAACACTCGACGAAGGTATAAAAAGCGGTGAAGTAAATGCTGCAATAGGTGTACATATACCACCTGAAGATTTACCAAAAACGCACTCGAAGCTCTACCTTCCATCATATAGTGGTGTGTATGCAGTATTGAATACTGCCAGTGGTCCACTGAAGAACATAAAAATTCGAAAGGCATTGCAGACTGGAACTAATACTGAAGCAATCCGTAGTAGCGTAGGCTATCCGGTACCGAAATTATGGCTGCCATTCGTGAGTACTCAGCTGTACGGAAAAGATGTACCAAAAGCGCCTACTTTTAACAAAAAGCAGGCAAACAATTTACTGAGTGCAGCTGGCTGGAAATACGATAAGGCTTTGGGCTATAGAATTAATAAAAACAAGCAGCCGTTAACACTGCGAATAGTTACAGTGCGTAATCATGAATACGAAAGCGTTATTCAAGAACTTAGCAAACAATGGAAAGAACTGGGAGTTGATGTTCAAACTGACGAGCAAGATCCCAATAGTCCAGGACAGAACTTTGTGCAGAATGTTTTGCAGCCTCGAGACTACGACGTATTGCTGTACAAACTGGTAATTGGTGCTGACCCAGATGTCTACGCTTACTGGCATTCATCACAAGTATCTCGGCTTGGTTACAACTTTTCAAATTATCGCAGTGATATCGCCGATGATGCGCTTACAAGTGCACGATCACGAAACATTACCGCGCTACGCAACGAAAAGTATAAAGACTTTGCAAAACGTTGGCTTAGTGATGCACCTGCTATAGGGTTGTATCAACCGGTTGAAGAATACGTGTATGGTAGTAGTGTCCGGCCGCTTATAAATGCAACTGGCGTACCAACTCCTGCCGATCGTTATAGCCAGATTCTCTACTGGTCGGCCAAGCAAGACGAAGTTTACAAAACACCATAAAAAAGCTATACTAACTGAGGTAGAATTTTGCACTGGTGGCGGAATTGGTAGACGCGCTAGCTTGAGGGGCTAGTGTCCATTGCGGACGTGGAGGTTCAAGTCCTCTTCAGTGCACCACATTAAAATCCAGATTTGTTCTGGGTTTTTTATATTACTTTTAGGCTACGTTCCTGCGCACCGCTCATCGTATACTATATACATGACACAAAAAATTGGTTTGTTTGCGGGTACATTCGATCCAGTCCATCAAGGGCATGTTGATTTTGCCGAAACTGCAGTCATTCGGTTAGGGCTACAGAGACTTTATGTGGTACCAGAAAAGAAACCACGAGGAAAATCGAGCGTTAGTAGTATCGATCATCGTATAGCAATGCTAAAACTGGCTTTTAGTGGAAACGATGTCGTAGCTATCAAAACAATACAAACCGATTATGCCAGGATACCAGAAACACTGAGCGAATTAGGACTTACGGGGAAGGTCTATTTACTGCTAGGTACTGACGTCGCACTGACGTTAAAAACATGGAGACATCTTACCGAGCTGTATAGTCGAACCCATTTTGTGGTTGGTGTACGAAGTGAATCTGACGCAAAACGAATCGATGTGCTAATGGCACACCTTGGCCTAGGAATACAAGACTACACGCTGATTCGAACTAGTTCTTACGATGCATCTTCGTCACGTGCTAGAAAAGGCAGTTTACAACATTTGGCGAAAGTAGACGACTACATTCAAAAACACCACCTCTATGAGGTATAATGTAAAAAGTTGGCGCGGTGGCCGAGGAGTTAGGCAATGGTCTGCAAAACCATGTACACGGGTGCGAATCCCGTCCGTGCCTCCATATTTATCTTTCACAGGTGCGAGTAGTGGCTGTGTGAAACGTGAATATTCGTAGACACGAGATTTCGTGTAGCACATTGTCATGAAGTAGTGTATAGCCTAAAGATGGTTATATACACATGCGCGGGTGGTGGAATTGGTAGACACGAGGGACTTAAAATCCCTTGACCTAAACAGTCGTGCGGGTTCAAGTCCCGCCCCGCGCACCAAATAATCGACCCCTAGCATAGAGGGGTCGTTTTTAGTAGTATTTTTATGCTAAAAATCGTATAATAGAGGGTAGTATTATGCAAGAAATAGGAGGTGAGATATGATTTTGTTAGGTATCGTAATTGGTATTGTAGTAGCGCTGCTACTATTCGTCTGGTTGACCTATAACGGCCTTGTAACCTTGAAAGTTAGGGTCGAAGAAGCATGGAGCGATATTACCGTTCAGCTGAAACGACGTGCAGACTTGATCCCGAATCTCGTTGAATCAGTTAAAGGTTATGCCCAACACGAAAAAGAAGTATTCGAAAATGTTACAAAGGCACGTGCAGAAGTCCTTTCGGCAACAACAAAAGGTCCGAAAGAGGCTGCTAAAGCAGAGAATCAATTTGAAGGTGCTTTGAAAAGTTTGTTTGCCGTAGCCGAAGCGTATCCACAGCTTCGTGCGAGTGAAAACTTCCAGCAATTGCAAACAGAGCTTGTTGATACGGAAGACAAAATCCAGGGTTCACGACGCTTTTACAATGCGGGTGTACGCGATTTAAATACGAAAATTCAACAATTCCCTGCAAATCTCGTGGCTAGTACATTTAACTTTAAAAGCAAAGAATTCTTTGAAGTTGAAGACATGGCCGCTGTTAAAGACCCTGTCAAGGTTGAATTTTAAACTCCCCCAAGGAGCAGTACATGTATAAGGCAATTGCAGCTAACAAACGAAACACAGTGTTTATTATGTTGCTTTTTATTATATTGGTTGCGGTAATAGGCTACTTATTCTCGGCCTACTACGGTAGTACGGGTATATTCTGGGGTACATTGATAGGCGCCGGTGTTTATAGCCTGATTCAGTACTTTGCCGCAGCGAAGCTGGCACTATCAGTAAACGGTGCTCAAGAGATTCAGAAAAGAGACAACCCAAGGTTGTATCGAATTGTCGAAAACCTTGCAATTACGAACGGCATGCCAATGCCTAAAGTATATGTCATGAACGACCCTGCATTAAACGCATTCGCGACGGGGCGTGACCCAGAACATGCCTACGTAGCCGCTACCACCGGTATACTGGATGCCATGACCGACCGTGAGCTAACAGCTGTGATGGCTCACGAAATGGGCCATGTAAAGAACTATGATATACGAGTCATGATGATAGTGTTTGGTCTGGTGAGTGCAATAGGGCTGCTGGCTGATATATTTATGCGTATGATGTGGTTTAGCGGCGATAATCGACGTGACTCTTCGCCCATTTTTCTGATTGCCGGAATTGCTGCGGCAATTATTTCACCAATTGTCGCATCACTTGTGCAGCTCGCTATATCCAGACAGCGCGAGTATCTGGCAGACGCTACGGGTGCCATGACGACACGAGACCCGGAGGGACTAGCGAGTGCACTTGAGAAAATTGGCAACATGGGGTCAGCAACTCAGCGGCAAAATAGTTCTACGGCGCATCTATTCTTCGCCAGTCCACTAAAAGGTCAAAGTCTTGCGAAATTGTTTAGCACGCATCCACCAATCGAAGAACGAGTTAGCCGGCTACGTGGAATGAGTAACAAATTCTAGGACAACGTTATGCCGAAATCTTCCGCCCGTAAACCTGCAAAAGCTTCACAAAAAAAAGTAGCAAAGACAAGTTCCAAGCCTACAAAAGATATTACTCTTTTTTTAAATCAGACGTGGATGACTACCGCAAAAAAAGCAAACACATTCAGAAGTAGGCGTCCTCATAGGAGTTTTCGACTTACGCGGAGGCGAGACTATATACGATCTTTGGCACTGCCTGGTTATTTTGCATTCTCGGGCGAGGTTGCCGGTGTATTATGGAAACACAAAAAGCTCTTCGGTGGTTTGGTAATCGTCTATGGTTTACTCAGTTCGGTGTTGGTAGGTGTCGCCTCGCAAGATAGCTTCATTCAGGTACGCTCCCTCATAGATGAAACAAGCCGGTCGATTTTATCTGGCGCATGGGGTGAAATAAGTAAAGCAGGTCTCATAGTGGCGACTGGTATATCAGGAACATTCACGCCAACGCTAACAGAAGGCCAGCAAATTTACAGCGGCATTCTTGTTCTGATGACCTGGCTTACGACAGTGTGGCTGCTACGCTCGATTTTAGTAGGGAAAATTCCTAGGTTGCGTGACGGTATTTATAACGCAGGTTCTCCAGTTATTGCAACGCTACTTGTTGCACTCTACATGCTACTGCAAGCAATTCCCCTGGTTATCGCAGTCTTAATCGCAGGCGCACTTGGCACGCTGGGTGGCGCAGCTAGCATGGCTTTTTCTATTGCTGCGTTGCTACTAGCAGTGATATCGTTCTACTGGCTAACAGGATCATTCATGGCACTTATCATCGTGACATTGCCAGGTATGTACCCGTGGCAGGCAATTCGTGCAGCGGGCGACATGGTTGTAGGCCGACGACTCAGGATTCTACTACGCTTAGTCTGGCTTATCGCCAGCATTGTAATGTTTTGGATGGTTACCGTTATACCAACAGTGTTATTTAATAATTGGCTAATCACAGTTTTGCCAACAGCAGACACATGGCCGATAGTACCAATTGTGCTGCTTGTTGTTACATCATTAGTTACTGTATGGGCGTCGGCCTACGTGTATCTACTCTATAGAAAGGTAGTCGATGATGACGCAGACCCCGCCTAAAGAAGATCAAATGCGTATTCAAAAATTGCGCGATTTAATTAACGATTATCGCTACAAATATCATGTATTGAATGAGTCGACGATGTCCGAGGCTGCCGCAGATAGTTTGAAGCACGAGCTTGCGCAACTTGAAGAAAAGTATCCGCAACTGATTACGCCGGATAGCCCGACGCAACGAGTGGCTGGCCAAGCACTCGATAAGTTTCAAAAAGTAACTCACCGAACTCCTATGATCAGTTTGAGCGATGTATTTAATCGTGACGAGGTTGAAGCTTGGGTAGAGCGAATCGAGAAAATGCTGCCAGGAACGAAGCACGAATTTATCTGTGACATTAAGATGGATGGTTTGGCGTGCGCACTCGTGTACGTAGATGGTGAGTTAAAACAGGCCGTCACACGCGGTGATAGCCGTGTTGGTGAAGATGTAACGATGAACGTGCGAACGATTGAAAATGTTCCACTGAAACTACGGGAAAATCAAAAGTATGCACACATGCTACGTGGTAGAACAGAGATACGTGGCGAAATTGTGATGTATAAAAATGACTTCGATGCCCTGAACCAAAAACGACAAAAGGCTGGGGAAGCACTTTTCAAAAATCCTCGTAACCTCGCCGCGGGTACTATTAGGCAACTCGATCCACGACTCGTAGCTGAGCGTCCACTTCATTTCGTTGGCTACGATGTGCTACGTGAAGACCCTGATGATGTGCCAAGTAATGCGGTTGGTTATGCTATGATGCAAGAGCTCGGTATCACGACTAGCGGACAGACGCGTGTGCAGACAAGCATTGATGAGGTTATGCGCTATGTTGATGAGCTTGATAACAAGCGTGCGAGCTTTCCTTTCAACACGGACGGGTTAGTGATAAAAGTAAATAATCGATCTCAGTTTGAACAACTAGGTATTGTCGGAAAGAGTCCGCGTGGAGCTGTAGCCTATAAGTACGCTGCCGAAGAAGCAACCACCGTAGTGGAAGATATCGTCATCTCAATAGGCCGTACTGGCGCCGCAACACCAGTTGCGGTATTTGAACCAGTCGATATAGCTGGAACAACCGTTCAATATGCAAGTCTGCATAACGCAGATGAAATTGCTCGGCTTGATGTTCGTCGTGGTGACACAGTAATTATTTTTAAAGCTGGCGATATCATACCTCAGGTTCAAAAAGTGCTGACCGAGCTTCGTCCGAAAGATGCAAAGGCAATCGACTACCCGAGTGAGTTAGCCAGGCAATACCCTGAGCTCGAATTTATTCGGCCTGAAGGCGAGGCGGTGTATCGCGTGAAAGGTGCTAGTGGACCGCTACTTTTAAAAAGAGCGCTACAACATTTTGCTAGCAAAGGTGCGCTTGATATCGACACATTAGGCGAGAAAAATGTGGTTGCATTGGTTGATGCAGGGTTGGTAGGTGACCTTGCTGATATCTACATGCTGCAAGAAGATGATTTACTAAAGCTTGAACGTTTTGCCGCGATTTCTGCAAAAAAGCTCGTTCATGCTATAGCCGAGAAGAAACGGCCACCGCTAGAGCGTTTTCTCTATGGTCTAGGTATTCGACACGTGGGAACACAAACTGCTATCGATCTAGTGAATCATTTTACAAGTATGGATACATTACGCATGGCGACTATCGATCAACTCGAAAGTGTTGATGGTGTTGGGACAGTAGTAGCAGAGAGTATTTTGGCATGGTTTGCCGACGAGGATAATATTGCCTTACTAGAAAAATTTACGGACTTGGGTGTAGAGCCATATTTTGAGAAAAAAACCGGTAAATTAGTGGGTAAAAGCTTTGTTGTCACTGGGACCTTGGAAAGTATGGGTCGTGATATTGCTGCGGAACGAATCCGTGCACTTGGCGGCACATTCCAATCAAGCGTAGGAAAGGACACAGACTATTTAGTGGCTGGCGGTAAGGTAGGTGCGAGCAAGCTGAAAAAAGCCGAGATATACGGTACCTCAATTATCGATGAAGCAACGTTTCTGGGATTGATTGCATGACAACTCAAGAGATAATACGACTGTCCGAACTGTTAGCGGAAATGGCCGAGATTAAGCGAGGGACAAAGTTACCAAGTGGTAAATTCGAGCCTGATTCCCATCATTCATTCTCACTTGCTCTCATCTCCTATCAAGTATGCAAGAGTGAGAAACTTTCGCTCGATGCAGACAAGGTGGTGTTATTTGCTTTGGTTCACGATTTGCTTGAAATAATCACCGGAGATGAAGATACTTTGCATGCAACAGCAGCAGATTTTCACGCAAAGCGTCAGCGGGAAGAGGCAGCAATTCGTGAATTCGATGAAGTCTTTCAAAGCTATCCAGAACTAAAGGATGCTATGTATGAATATGAAAAGTTAGATACGGTCGAAGCAGCTACAGTATACGTATTAGACAAAGCCTGTACTACATGGACCCACCATGCTGATAAAGGCGCATACGCTAAAATTGATCGAGGAATTATGACAAAAGCTCAAGTTGATGCTTGGGCCGAACGTCAACGCAAGCGATTTGAAAAACATTTAAACATTCAACCGCCCGCTCAGGTTATGGCAATTTTCGAATCATCGTTTGAGGCATTGAAAGGTTTATATGAAGAATAGCGTGTTATTTATTACCGGTAATGAACACAAGGCAGACCATATCAAAAAGCTACTTGGCGTGCCTATAGAGCACCGTGCACTGATGCTAGACGAAATTCAATCAAAGAGCCCAGAAGATGTTATTGAGCATAAAGTCCGTCAAGCATATGAAATGGTCCAAAAACCGGTGTTCGTAGACGATTTCTCGTTATGGCTTGACGAGTTAGATGGGCTCCCGGGGCCTTTTATCAAATTTTTTGTTGAATCCGAAGATGGACTAGAGAATGTTTGTAGAATGGCAGATGGGCTGAGGAGTCGACGGGCAACAGCGCGTGCGTATTTCGGCTATTTCGATGGTACTGAGCTGACGATACTTCATGGCGAGTTAAAGGGTGAAGTTGCAAAACATCCGAAAGGCGAAGCTGACTATGCGTTTGGCTCCGACCCTATCTTTGCTGTTGATGGTTATGGCGGTCGGACGAGGGCAGAAGTAAGCCGTGAAGAATACAATGAAATATATAGGGAAGTGCGAGCCATAGACGAAGTACGTGCGTTTCTAAAAAAAGTCGTTTTTACTGATTAACTACAAAATGCTATAGTTAACTATATGAGCGGAGGTATAGTTGCTCAAAAGCTTGTGGTTGAAAAACAAGGCCACTCTATTTTAGACGCACTATCCTTTGAGGTTGCACCAGGTACGTTAACTGGGTTAATTGGACCGAGCGGTGCTGGTAAAACTACCTTAATGCGCGCAATCGTTGGTATGCAAATACCCAGCCGAGGTAGGTTAATGGTTGACGGAAAACCTTCTGGCCACAAGGAACTTCGTAGTGTAATTGGGTATGTTACGCAAACTCCTGCAATATACGATGATTTGACGGTCGAACAGAACCTTCTCTACTTCGCTGGGCTAATTCAGGCAGATAAGGCAAACGTGAAAAGCGTTATTAAGGTGGTTGATCTAACAAAACAATCTCACCAACTAGCATCAACTTTGTCTGGTGGTCAGCGAGCACGGGTCAGCCTGGCGATAGCCCTACTTGGTGACCCCCAGGTACTTATTCTTGATGAACCAACCGTGGGTCTTGATCCAGTACTTCGTCACCACTTGTGGAAATTGTTCGCTTTACTGGCAAGTAAAGGTAAGACAATTATCATCTCTAGCCATGTGATGGATGAGGCAGAACGATGCGAAAATGTTCTACTGATGCGAGGCGGTAGCTTGTTATGGTCGGATTCGCGCAAAAAACTATTGCAAGAAACGAATACTAAATCCGTCGAAGACGCATTTTTAAAACTAGTAGGAGCAAACTAGTGATGTACCATTTCAAGGCGACCATGGCTACAGCGAGACGAATTCTGCGCCAATTATCACACGATCATCGCTCGGTTGCGTTAATCTTCCTTGTTCCCGTGATTCTTATGAGCTTGCTTTTCTGGCTATATATTGATCTTGAGGCAGTATTTGATAGGATCGCCCCAGCGCTACTAGGTATTTTCCCGTTCACAATTATGTTCCTTATCACCAGCATTACTACTCTAAGAGAGAGAACAAACGGTACGCTAGAGCGTGTGCTTGTGACACCTGTAGCAAAGCTTGATATCATTCTTGGTTATACAATCGCGTTCGGGCTGTTGGCGGTCGCTCAGTCACTCGTTGCAAGCTTTGTAGCAATATTTTTACTTGGCATGGACGTGGCTGGGCCAGAATGGTTCGTTATATTCATCGCACTCATTAATGCACTGTTAGGAACAGCCTTTGGTATATTCGTCAGCGCATTTGCTCGCACTGAGTTTCAGGCGGTTCAATTTATGCCAGCACTTATTTTTCCACAATTCCTCGTGTGCGGCCTACTGCTGCCACTCGATCAAATGCCAGCAGTGCTCGAGTCAATAGCGTATTGCTTACCATTAACATATGCAGTTGATGCCTTGCAAAGGGTGGTTGTAGAAACGGATCTCTCGAACGAGGCATGGAGGGACGTATGGGTAGTCTTGGCATTTATTGTGGGTGCAGTCGTTCTCGGTGCGGCAACGCTGCGTCGGAGGAGTAAGTAGATGCCACGACCTGCACCAGATATGCCAGCGATTGAAAAAGGGAAGTATATTCATTCAAAATCAGGCAAAGAATATGAAGTCGTCGGTGTCGCCATGCACTCAGAAACACTCGAACCACTAGTGCTGTATAAACCTATGTATGCGGCAAAGTACGAATTTTGTGTCCGTCCATACCAAATGTTTGTGGAAGAGGTAACTATTGACGGTAAACAAGTTCCTCGTTTTGCCAAGGTGGCGAGTGATGACTGATGAAAAAGTAGTATCTTCTCGAGCTCGAAAGCTAGGCATAACTATAGGCGGTGGTACGTTACTCGTCATCGGGATACTTGCCATACCCTATCCTGGGCCCGGTTGGCTAATAGTGTTCGCAGCGCTAGGTATACTTGCGCAGGAATACCCATGGGCAAAGCGCTTGCTACGTTTTGCACGCTCTAAATATGATGACTGGAATGAATGGGTAAAGCGGCAAGGTTGGTTTGTGCGCTCTGTGACCCTGATTGCGACGGTCGTTTTGGTCGTACTCACGCTGTGGATTATCAATGCCTATGGCTTAGTCGCTAGCTGGTTTGGCATAGACTGGTCATGGCTACAGTCGCCCCTTACAAGATAATGCATTTCGCTTGCGCTTTTATAGCGATAAGCGCATAATAGTAGGTAAGCTGGTACGCCAACGGGGCATCCGTTGCATGAAACAAACAGCCGAACATAAACACCGTGCCCCAGGGTGGGCGCGTAGCAGCAAGTAAGATATCGCCGTTTTAGGCGATATTTTGCTATACTAGAGCTAATCACCATCTGAATATCGAGCACAAAGCGAGCTTCAGGGGGATGAAGTTTGTGTTCGAATTTATTTCGAACACAACTGAAGGGGCGTGCCCCTTCTTTGAATGGGGCATTAGCTCATTTGGCTAGAGCGCTTCGCTGGCAGCGAAGAGGTGAGCGGTTCGAATCCGCTATGCTCCACCATAGAAAATATACATCTGGCTTTATGTCTGATGTATATTTTTTATCGTCACGAACGATAATGGATTTGAATCGCAGGTTCGGTAGAGTGCTGTGAAGTTTTTGAAAGTTTACTTTCGGAAAAACGAACAATCGGCGGAGGCCGAAGGCCGATATCCGCTATGCTCCACCACATTTGCATACTTTAAACATCAGCCGTATAGTAGTGACATATGACAAAAGTAAAGAGTGGGTTCACGATTGTCGAATTGGTGATAGTGTTGCTAGTCATCGGTATACTTAGTGCAGTTGTCTACGTCGCGTATAACGGTGCACAAGAAAAAGCGCGAAACGCGCAGACCGCTTCTGCAGCAAAGGCCTATAAAGAAGCTTTTAGTTTATATCGCCTGCAAAATAACGCATACCCCGAGCCCACGACACCTGGAAATCGTGTCTGTTTGGGTAATTCATATCCAAGTTCTCAGTGTTGGTTCGGTGCGGGCGTCGTCGACACAACATTCATGTCAAATTTACAAGCAGTCACTGGTGGAACGCTACCTATGCCTGCGCTACCGAACAGCAGTAATCTGAAGGGAATTATGTACATTAGTTCGTCATTGGGCAATCGAATAGACGGGTCTTCTTATGCGAATGCAACACCCGTCGCTTTCCTGGTATATGGTGTAGAGGGGTCTTCAACGCGTTGTCCTGTGGGGCCTGTCGCATCGAGGCCTACAAGCAATGTTAATTGGTTTAGTTCGACACCACCAACGAATAACCAGACATTCGCAGCAAGCGGATCTAATCCCGCTCAATGCTGGGTGCCACTTCCGTACAAATAGCTATTCATGGTATAATAAAACCACAAGGGCCCTGTAGCAGGGCATATTTTTATGAAAAAAGCAGAACACATACGAAATATCGCTATTATTGCACATGTTGACCATGGTAAAACGACCATGGTGGACGGGTTATTAAAGCAAAGCAACACCTTCCGTCAAAACCAGGCAGAAATGAGCCAGGATTTAATAATGGACAGTGGTGACCAGGAGCACGAGCGAGGTATTACCATTACAGCGAAGCAAACGTCTATTTACCACGGCGAATACAAGATTAATATTATTGATACGCCCGGTCACGCCGATTTTTCTGGCGAAGTCGAGCGGACACTAAATATGGCGGACGGCGTGTTACTGGTGGTAGACGCACAGGAAGGTCCAATGCCACAGACAAAGTTTGTACTTTCAAAAGCGCTTGAGTTAGGCCTAAAGCCAGTTGTTGTGGTAAATAAAATAGATAAACCATCGCGTCGTATAACCGAGGTAAACGACGAAGTAGCTGACCTGTTTCTCGAACTTGCAACCAGCGATGAACAACTACATTACGCAACGTACTATGCAATTGGTCGCGAAGGCAAGGCCTGGAGTGAGATTCCTGCGAATCCGGCAGAGCATGCCGACCTTACGCCTATATTCGATGCAATTATCAAGGACATTCCTGCACCTAACGTAGACGATAGTGGCAGCTTGCAGTTGCTAGTAACGAGTCTTCAATACGATTCATTCCTAGGAAAATACGCAATAGGTCGCATTAGTCGTGGTATTGCGAAAAAAGGTCAACAAGTTTCATTGATTAAGCGAGATGGGACTGAAATCTCCGCACGAATCGAAAAAATGTTTGGCTACCGTGGTCTTTCGCGAGAAGAAATCGATGAGGCAGCCGCGGGAGATATCGTTGCGCTAACGGGTATTAGTGATGCGCACATAGGCGAAACGATTGCTGACAAAGAAAATCCCGAAGCTCTGCCTGTCATAGAGGTTGAGGCGCCTACGCTTAGTATGTATCTCGGACCAAATACAAGCCCACTAAAGGGTAAGGAGGGCGAATTTAATACAAGTCGTCAAATTGGTGACCGTTTGCAAAAAGAGCTCGAGACAAATGTTAGTTTACGAGTAGCAGACAATGGTATTGGCTTTACGGTAAGCGGACGCGGTGAGTTACATCTCAGTGTTTTGATTGAAACGATGCGCCGAGAAGGCTTTGAATTTGAGGTTGGACGCCCACAAGTTGTCACCATTGAAGAAGACGGCGTGACAAAAGAACCAGTCGAAGAGTTGTATATAGAAGTCGGTCAAGAGTTTGTTGGGGCCGTCAGCCAGGAGCTTGGTGGTCGTCGTGCTGAGATGCGCGGCCAAGAACAAACTGCCACTGGCACGACCCGTCTTGACTATCTCTTGCCAACTCGTGCCCTTATTGGGCTTCGTAATGTATTACTTACGGCAACGAAGGGTACGGTCATTATGAATAGTTTGCCACATGGCTACCAAGCGGCTGGTCCAAAATTACCGCAATCTCGTAACGGTGTCTTAATAGCATTCGAGGCAGGAACAACCACACCCTATGCGCTGCAGGCTGCTGAAGCGCGCGGTGAACTGTACGTTGGTGCGGGTACGACAGTCTATGGTGGCATGATTGTTGGTCTCAACCGACGCCAAGAGGACTTAGAAATAAATGTCTGCAAAGCAAAGCATCTTACGAATATGCGTAGCAGTTCTAGCGATGGCGTAGTCCAGCTTACGCCCTATACAGATCTTAGTCTTGAACAGTGTATCGATTTTCTCAACGACGATGAACTCTTAGAAGTAACACCGAAAAATCTTCGCTTACGTAAGCGTCACCTTGATGCTAACGAACGAAAACGCGCCAGCAAATCCTAAAGCATAACAGGTTTGCTGACAGCCAAAAACTTCTCTATACTATAGAGATATGGCACGACGTATCAAATTTAAACTACCTCGCGACGAAAAACTGAAATCCGCCCTTGTATCAACCACGGGAAGTTTACTTCGTGTAGACAAAAGCCCCGATGAAGAGCTAGGTTCATTGTTTGATGCCGTCCAAACCCAACAAGTATATGATGACGGCAAAACCTTTACAGATCTTGTGCCTCGTGGTCGCATGAAAGCAATTCAAAAAGAGTACATGCTCGCCAAAGACGACCCAAACTTTGACCTCAGAGAATTCGTGAATCGTCATTTTTATGAATTTACACCGCATAAAGCACATGAGTTCAAAGCAGATACATCACGTCCTGTTTCAGAGCACATTCATTTGTTATGGAAACATCTTGAAAAAAGAAATCGTCTAAACCGAGGCTCATTGATTGCGTTGCCATACCCGTATGTAGTGCCTGGTGGGCGTTTTGCGGAACAGTTTTACTGGGATAGTTATTTCATCATGCGAGGCCTGGCAGTACACCGCCAATGGAAAATGGTGGAATACATGATGAAGAATTACGCATTTATGATTCGTAAGTTCGGCTACATACCTACGGCAAACCGAACCTATTTCTTAAGTCGTTCGCAGCCACCATTTTTTAGCCACATGGTGAAGTTATTAGCTAGCCACAACGGTCGAACACGAACCTTAGCAGAATATTTACCCTACATGCTTGCAGAGTATCGTTTCTGGATGAAAGGCCGCCTGAAATTGTTCAAGATGGAGCACAAAGCATATCTTCGCATTGTGCAGATGCCAAACGGTATGTTCTTGAACCGTTACTATGACAATAAGATGACACCGCGCCCAGAATCGTTAACAGAAGATAAAGTTACAGCGAAAAAGGCGCATGGTCGCGATGCCGATAGGCTGTATCTTCATCTTAGGGCGGCGGCAGAGTCAGGCTGGGATTTTAGCTCACGTTGGTTCAGCGATCCACACGACATCAGCAGTATTCATACTGCAGACATCATTCCAGTCGATCTGAACTGTTTGCTATATCAACTCGAACAGACAATTGCTGAGACATATCGCGTCATCAAAAATCCATTGCTTGCACGTAAGTTCCAGGCTAAGGCAGAACAGCGCGAGAAGGCGATTCAAACATATTGCTGGGACCCGAAAGAGCAGTTTTTTGTCGATTACAACTTTCATCATGAAAAACCAACAGGTCAGCTAACACTTGCAGCAGTCTTTCCGCTATATGCGCGCATCGCCACGAAGGAACAGGCTGATGCGGTTGCGAAAAAACTTCAAAACGATTTTTTGAAAAAGGGTGGGCTTGTGTCAAGCTTGGTTGACAATGGTGAGCAGTGGGACGCACCAAACGGATGGGCGCCACTGCAACTTATAGCTATCGAAGGTTTACGTCATTATGGGCACCATGAGCTTGCTAACGAAATAAAACACCGCTGGATTCGCTTGAATATGAAGGTTTATACCAAGCATCATAAATTAGTCGAAAAATATGATGTCGTTGGCGAACACGGTCTCGGTGGCGGTGGTGAGTACCCGCTACAAGATGGATTTGGTTGGACGAATGGTGTTTTAGCGGTTTTGTTAGCAGAACATTAGGGTATGTCTTCTGGCAAGAAGCCTTTTGTGTGTTTGAAGTTCGCCTTCCATTCGTAATCTTTTCCATAGCCTAAATCTTTCATCAGCTTTGTCGGGGCATTGCGCACATGCAGGGGAACAGGCGAGTCAGGATATTGTTTTGCGAGCGACTTTGCATTTCCCATAAGTTCAGTAATCTCTCGAGATTTTTCACTGCGAGCCAGTGCAGTTGCACAATGGTATAAATTGTAGTTTGCCTCGGGCAGGCCAACACGTTCAACTGCCTGAAATGTCGCGACCGCCAGGCTCAGTGCTCCATTGCCAGCCAGGCCAATATCTTCAGATGCGAATATCACCATTCGCCTCGCGATAAGTTTCGGATCCTCACCGGCGTCAATCATACGGCTCAAATAATACAGTGTCGCTTTCGTGTCACTACCGCGCATACTTTTTATAAATGCACTAATCACGTCGTAGTGCATATCGCCCTTTTTGTCGTAGCCTGGAACTTTCTTTTGAGCCGCAGCCTTTACAGTTTCGGGAGTGACCTTTTCGTCGAAGCTTAGAGCAAGCTCTAAATTGCCCAGGGCAACTCGGGCATCACCGCCCGCCAGCTCTGCTAAATAGTCCAGTGCTTTTGGTGTAACGCGTTTTGTCTGTTTCAGTTGTCTCAGCGCACGCTTCAATATGTCTACTACCTCAGGCTTGCTAAGGGGTTGCAATACCAACACACGCGTACGTGATAGTAGCGGTGTTATTACCTCAAAGCTCGGATTTTCAGTCGTAGCCCCAATCAATGTTATCAGCCCACTTTCGACGTGAGGCAGAAAGGCGTCTTGCTGTGCTTTGTTAAAACGATGTATTTCGTCGACAAATAATATAGTGCGCTGCTGAAGGTTCCAGTTTTGTCTGGCATGCTCCACAACGCGCTCAACATCCTTTTTGCCACTGGTCACAGCACTCAGTTCTATAAACTCTGCTTCAACCTCGCGGGCGATAATTCGCGCCAGGGTAGTTTTGCCAGTACCAGGAGGCCCCCACAAAATTAAACTAACTGGCTCTTTTTGCGTTACAATCCTTCGTAAAATTTCAGCATCACCCAGTAGGTGGGTTTGGCCAATTACTTCATCGAGTGAATTTGGTCTCATTTGTTCTGCTAAAGGCACGCGTGTCATATCTATAGTATAATTGGATTATTATGAGCCGACAAACTGTCCTATTACTCTTCGGCGGCGAATCGTCAGAGCACGATATCTCAATCATGAGCGCACGTAACGTCTATGCGGCAATGGATAACGCTAAGTATGATGTGAAGCTTTGCTATATCGACAAAGTTGGAAAATGGTGGCTGCTCGACAACTGGAAAGAAAATCCTCATCAACATGGTGGTGTGCAACTGGCAGCAGTACCTGGATCGAAAAGCTTCGTAACAATACCTGGTGACAAAATAATTCACGTCGACGTTGCCTTGCCGATATTACATGGAAAAAATGGCGAGGATGGAACGGTTCAAGGTCTGCTAGATGTTGCACATGTAGCGTTCGTAGGACCGAGTGCAATCGGGGCAGCAGTAACTATGGACAAGGAGCTAACCAAACGCATTCTTATGCAGGCGGGCATACCAGTTTCCAAGTGGCACACGTGGTACATATCTGAACAGAGGCCGAACTACACTGAAGTCACTAAAGATTTAGGTGAAGTTGTGTTTGTAAAACCAGCTAATGCAGGATCTTCTCATGGCGTCACCAAAGTGCGTAACAATGAAGAATTTAATCAGGCGTTAGATGAAGCAGCAAAATTCGATAGCATAGTACTGATTGAAGAAGCGATAGGTGGCATTGAGGTCCAAATTAGTGTTTTAGGCAACCATCACCCTGACATTACTGAAATTTGTGAGATTGAAAGTAACACTGACTTCCATGACTTCAATGATAAATACAGTGAATCATCATCGGTTCAATTTCATATACCCGCACGTTTAAGTGACGAACAAACGAAACGTATAAAGCAGTACGCCCTTGCTTCCTATAGACTAACTCGAAGTAAAGGATTGGCGCGAATAGACTTTTTTGTAGCTGACGAGAGTACAGAATATTTAAATGAAATAAATTCTATTCCAGGCTTCACTAGTGTCAGTGTGTATCCAAAACTTTGGCATGAAGCAGGTATGAAATATCCTCAGCTCATAGATAAGCTTATAGAACTAGCACTTGAGTGATATAATACATATATAGAAAACTGGAGGAAAATATGGACTTTTTCATGATATATGTAGTAATCGCAGTTGTAGTATTCGTACTTAGCGGCATTAAGGTCATCAAGCAATATGAACGAGGAGTTGTGTTGACACTTGGTAAGTTTACGGGTGTTCGTCAACCAGGTCTCCGTATCGTTGTGCCTATCTTCCAGCAGCTTCTGCGCGTAGATGTGCGGTCAACACCTATTGATGTCAGCAAACAGGAAGTAATCACAAAAGATAACGTTACCGTACAGGTTGACGCTGTGGTATACCTACGCGCTGTTCAGCCAGACCGTGCTGTGCTTGAGATTACCAACTATATTTACGGTACGAGCCAATTTGCGCAGGCGGCCTTGCGTGATGTCATTGGCAACGCAGATCTAGACGACGTGCTTACAAAGCGCGATGAAATGAGTCGTCAAATCAAAGAGATTGTCGACAAACAGACCGACCAGTGGGGAATTGACGTCGAAGCGGTAAAAATTCAAAATATTGAACTCGCACAAGACATGAAACGAGCAATGGCGAAGCAAGCAGAGGCAGAACGTGAACGCCGAGCAGTGATTATTACCGCTGAAGGTGAAAAGGCAGCTGCAAAAGCAGTCGCTGAAGCTGCAGCTACACTAGCAAAAACCCCAGGTGGTGTAAGCATTCGCACGTTGCAATCACTTGAAAAGATTTCGATGGAACCAAGTCAGAAAACGTTGGTACTGCTACCTAGCGAGCTCACCAACTTCAAAGACATTCTACTGAAGTAACTTGCCGTTTCGCCCCTGTTCAGGTACAATAATTCAAGTATCCGATCCATTTGTACTGAGCGATCACGAACGAAGTGAGCTTTAGGGGGAGGAGATGCGTTTCTGAATTTACTTCAAAACGTATCGGAGGGGCGAGCCCCTCCTGAGAAACTGTGAGTCTTTAGCTACTGCGTGAAACGTAAATATTCGTAGAGCAGAGGCCAGGCCGATCCAGGTACGGCAGTAAATAAGACTTGGCACATAGTAATATGTGGCTCTTTAGCTCAGTTGGTAGAGCAGAGGCCTGAAGAGCCTTGTGTCCCCAGTTCAAGTCTGGGAGGAGCCACCAAACAAGAAATTGACCCCCAGAGGTCGATTTTTTGTTTGTTTTAGATTACGACTCTGGAACGGTGATATCAGGAACGTACTGAATCAGCTGGTTTGGCCCGTCATTACGTAATTGACCATTAAGCACAAGGAACTTCGCTGGTTCGTTCGGGTTTGTGTGCACAGTTATTACTCCAGATGCGTTACCGCTTGCTGGAGGAACTACTAGCTTGCGGAATTTAGGGGTGTTTTCGGCGCGGTAGCCATTACCGAGCATGACGACGTCATAAGGGTTACGACTCTCGGTCGTGTCGTGGATAAGACCGTAAACATCCATCTGTCCGTCGGCGTTGATATCACCAATTGCCAAGCCCCAGCCATACAGCGCTTCGCCTTCATTAAAGTTATTCCAGTAAAA
>JAUIBD010000016.1 GCA_030427525.1 bacterium | reverse complement strand
GTCAGGAACGCCAGGCCGGCAGCAATCATCATAATCACGCCACTAACGAGGAAAATCAGGGCGATACCGCGTGCGTCGCCAGTGCCCATCAGACCTTCCAATGAGCGAGCGCCTTCTTCTGATGCGAGGTAAGGAATAATCATAAATTGTGCCAGTGGGGCGACCAAAAATGCGGTAATTGGCGCGGCGGCTGATTCGACACTTTGGGCAAAACCAAAGACTCGACCTTGTTTTTTAAACGGTACGACACGCTGAATGATCGTTTGTTCAGTCGCTTCAATAATAGGGAACAGCGTCATGTAGATAAAAATACCGACGACGTACAGCAACCAAAATTCGCGAATCGTAAACATCGCACCGATAAAGCCCATCAATATATTGATCAACAACAAGGTGCGAAGGGGGCTTTTCCCAAGACCGAATTTTGCAATTAACAAACCCCCGACGATAAACCCGGCACTGGTCACACCCAGGACAATTCCCCAGACTTGCACCGAAAACAGGGTTAGACCATACGGGTCCATTAACGCCATATAGACGCCGCCGATAAAGTTGTTGAAGGTCGAGAAAAGAATCAGCGCAAGTAATCCAGGGATGGCATAAATGGCTCGAAAACTACCCCGCAAGTCGATTGCCTTGTTTTTCAGTTCTGGGTCGTGCTCGATGTGATCTTCGGGAATTTTAACGAAAATCAAATGAATCAACGCTAGTGCGGTCAATCCAATCGCAATCGCCAGTGTCCAACCCATACCAAGAAAACCAATCGCGAGACCACTAAAGACCGACGTGACCATGAAGGCAACTCCCTGAACGGCGCCGACTAGTCCGTTAGCATTGGCCCGTTTATCTTCGGGAACCAGCAGGGTAACGGTTGTCGAAAGGGCGATATTGCGCATATTTTCAACAATTGCTCCCGCTAAAATCACACCACTGAATAACCAGAAGACTGGGCCGGTCCAATCGAGGATACTCTCTTTTGAGAAGACCAAGAATACGATACCCGCCAGTAGATACGCGACCGTCGTGATGAACGTCGCTACTACCATGACTTGTTTCTTCCGGTGGCGGTCAACAATCGTGCCAAAGAAAAGGCTGAGCACGGCAATCATCAGCATGTATGTACCGCCAATGATACCGGTTGCTAACACTGATTTCGTTTCCAAATACACCCAGAACGTCAAGGCAAACCACAAGAAACTAGTGGTGACATTGGCAACCAACGTGTTGATTAAAACGTTATAAAATCGGCGCATAACCAGCTCATTATACGCTAAAGCTCAGGGGTCTGGTATAATAATTTTTATTGGCGCGTTGGCGGAGCAGTTACGCAGCGGTCTGCAAAACCGTTTAGACGGGTGCGACTCCCGTACGTGCCTCCAAGATTCTCTCTATTTTCAGGGAGAGTTTTTATTTTCCGGTCAGCACATCTTCGACCGCCATGTTCGAGAAGCGACTGAGTGCGTATGATTTTCGTTCGAGTTCGATTTGTGCAATCAAACTGTCTTGGCTGGGGGCTAGGCCTTTTATGTTAGCCTCGGTATCAAATTGGTAGCTGGTGTGAGGTTCCCCGTCGACGAACACAATCGTGCAGGACAATCCGGCTTCGGGAGCGTAGATATAGCAAATATTGCGCGAAGACGATACAACATCAACGACGGTATCGTCCTCTGAATGGAGGGTTCGGTAATAAATAATAATCGGCATGCGCCGTTCACCGCGACGCTCACCAATGTTTTTGATGTTTTGTTGGATATTGGAGTTAGCAATGGCTAATGCTTGATCGACAGCTCCCCAAGCGGGCGGGCGACGCTTTTCGCTGACTTCCTGCCACGCGTCACCTGAGGTCTCGAAGAATTTGCCGATGTTCATCCATATATCTTCACCTGAAGTAAATCGCTCTGATTCTTGCGCCATCGTTAAGGCGTACCGAGCGAAA
Source organism: bacterium (assembly GCA_030427525.1). Taxonomy (GTDB): domain Bacteria; phylum Patescibacteriota; class Saccharimonadia; order Saccharimonadales; family Saccharimonadaceae; genus UBA1020. The sequence goes on along the minus strand of JAUIBD010000016.1, from coordinate 21,453 downwards.
CGCGAGTACTTGCCGTCTTTAACGCCTCGGGCAATGCCAATCAACATATCAATTTTTTCTTGACTTTCTGGCGTGAGATTTTCGTAGCCATCGGCGGTTTCTTTGACTTGTATCGTTTCGATTTCGATGTCGGTGTGCTGGGTCAAGTAGTCAGCGACTTCAAACGCAACGGTTCCGCCGCCACTGTTGCCGACCAGCGAAATACGCTCAGGCTTGTGGACCGCAACGTATTCGATGATTTGTTTTGCAATCTCAACATGATCCAAGGGGGCTTCGGCATAATTGACTGATTCGGCTTCACCCGGAGCAACCATTGTCGTCACGATATGCATTTTTTTCGCCAAGATATCGCCATTCTTTGTATCGAACCCAGCCAAATAAAAAGTCGCCGAGCTGCCTTCTGTGTAGGACTCGACATTAATCGGATTGATTTCAGGTTGTGATTGGCTGGCGATGGCTTTGCCGGCTTGGATGTCTGCGTTAAAAACACCGACGAGTGACGTCAGGGAAATCGCTGTACCAGCCAGAGCAAGCGGTAAGCGGCGTTGTTTATTCAGTTTTTCGATAAAGCGTGACTGAGGCGGAGTTTCCCCCTCAAAATCATGCCCCTTACGGAGCTTTTTTACATGATTCGCCTCTGGTGTCGGTCGCGCCTCATCAAACATCTGCCCTTTAGTATACGCCCCCTGGTCAACTGTTTGCTATAATTGCTAGTGATATGCGCGGATGGTGGAATTGGTAGACACGAGAGACTTAAAATCTCTTGGCTTCACGGCCGTGCGGGTTCAAGTCCCGCTCTGCGCACCAATGAAGACGTTCCAGACAATACAAGCTTGAAAAGCTCGTTGACCTCTGGAACTTTTTCATTTTCTGGTGTTCCACAATCTATTTCTGCATAGCTTGGCATTTTGTCGAATAATACCCCAAAATAACGTGCTCGAAGTATCGGATTACAGTGGTCAATGAGTAATTCTTTGAGGTGTTCCACAAAGTATTCAATATATTTCAAGATTGTTGGCATATCGACGCCTCCTTGCGTTTCTAGCTCGCCTTTACGAGCGTCTAAATCGTTAATTTGCTGCTCTATTTTGGTTAAGTCCTCCTCCATGTACTTAATTGCCGTCGGTGATGAAACAAGTCTCATTTTGTCCACGATAACGCGCATCTGAGCCTCAAGCTCCTCGCGCTTCTTATCGCGAAGTTCGCCCTCGTCCTGCACACGAACTTGGCGCTGCTCCCACACAGTCTGTACGGCCTTTAGAACCTCGTCAAAACGCGCAGGATCGACGATAACACGCTCGATGAACTGATTTATCTTGTCATCGAACTCGCCTTTAGGAACACGGAAATAGTGACCGTGGTGACTACAGTGATATGCAGGGTAGTATTTGCCTGATTTACCGCGAGAAGCACTCCCGAGCAACGGGTTGCTACACTCAGGACATAGCACTACTTTGCGATATGGGAACTCCTCGTTATATACGTTCTTCTTTGCAAATTTCTCTTGCTTTGGCGCACGGGTGACATTCGGGTGGTCTGGATCGTCAGGATTGAGCGCAATACTAATCTTGCCGCGATTGGCTTTATTCCATAGTTCGATAGACACTAGGCCATCAAACTTACATAACACCGGCTTATCGCCAGTCCATTTCTCTGTATTCACGCCTGCGTAGATAGTCTTTGCGACATAGACACGCAGCAGCTTGCCGGTCATTTTCTTACCGCCGGAGCGCCTCACGATCTTGGTTCGGTCTAGCTTGTCACGAATTACCTTGATAGGAGTTTGAAAGCCAAGGCGGTTCATTTCATCGGCTATCTGGTCGTCGCTGTAGACGCCAGAGGCACGCATATCGTACATCTTGCGAATAATAGGCGCTTGGTCGGTTTGCGGCACAAGAATAGCTCGTTTACCGTTCACGGTTTCAAGCTTGCTCGTCTCGTAGCCATACAGTGCTGCACGCGACCAGTAGCCGATCTGTGTGTAGCGGATTTCAGAGCCAATCATGCGCGTTAGAATATCGCGTACTTCATCTTTGGCGCGTTCGGCCTCAAGTAGCTCTGTTTTGCGTGACGGGGCCGTAAACGGCTTTAGCCGTTTGGGGAGTTGGCTGTTTTTCCGAAAGAAAAATAGCTTTGCAGCTTTGTCGGGCCGTAGAGCTTTTACATAATACATAGTTGAAATATACCCCAGAGGGGTATATTATAGACGTATGATAGCCGAGATTAAGAAACAAGCAATAAATCGTTCACATAGGATTGAGGGGCAATTCAAAGCGCTCGAAAGGGCTATAGACAACGAGGTGTACTGCATGGACATCTTGACGCAAAGTCTCGCAATTCAGAAATCACTCGCTTCGCTCAACAAGCTCATTCTAGAAAACCACCTGCGTACTCACATGGCTCACTCGCTGGGATCACACGACCCTGCCGAGCAAGATAAAGCCATTGAAGAAATGATGAAACTGTATGAGCTAAACAACATTCGGGGGAAATAAATGGATCACTCGCAGCACAATCACCAGCACCATAACCACGACCATAACGCTGACGCTGCGCAGTATGCCTGTCCAATGCACCCCGATGTGACATCAGACAAGCCTGGCATGTGTCCAAAGTGCCACATGGCACTCGAAAAAGTAAAACAAAAGCCAGAGCAACACGGACACGATCACGACAAACACGCTGGGCATAGTCCCAATATGTTCAAGCAAAAGTTTTGGTTGAGCTTACTACTGACTATACCGACCCTCGTTTTTTCGCATACGGTACAAAGCTGGTTCGGACTGGATTTCATGTTTACCGGCAGCGAGTATATTCCGGCAGTATTTGGTACGATTATTTTCATCTATGGCGGTTTAGTGTTCCTCAAGAGTGCTAGAGGCGAACTAGCGGCTCGCCAGCCGGGTATGATGACACTTATCTCGATGGCAATATCTGTGGCGTTCGTCTATAGCCTGCTTGTCACATTCAAAGTAGTCAGCGGTATGGACTTCTGGTGGGAGTTAGCAACATTGGTGACGATCATGCTGCTCGGCCACTGGCTTGAAATGGCGTCCGTCCAAAATGCGCAAGGAGCGCTCAATGAGCTTGCCAAGCTGCTACCTGACGAGGCAGAGCTAATTGACGGTGATACAACGAAAAAAGTCCTGATTAGCGAGCTAAAAGTCGGTGATTTACTGCTCATTCGTCCAGGCGCACAAGTGCCGGTTGATGGCGTGGTCGTCAAAGGCTCGTCCGAAGTCAATGAGTCTATGCTAACCGGCGAATCAAAGCCAGTAGCCAAAAGGCCAAATAGCGAAGTGATTGGTGGCACAATCAATACTAGCGGCGCACTCACGATCAAAGCGACAAAAGTCGGTAATGATACGGCACTCGCTGGTATTATGAAACTCGTCGAAGAAGCGCAGACCAGCAAGTCAAATACTCAGATACTAGCCGATAAAGCCGCGTTTTACTTAACTTTTATTGCCCTTGGCGCAGCGCTCATTACATGGATTGCGTGGTGGATTGCGGGCGCGTCGGCTGGATTTATCTTAGAGCGCGTCGTTACGGTACTGGTCATCGCTTGTCCGCACGCCCTTGGCCTCGCCGTACCACTTGTCACGGCCATCTCGACCACATTGGCCGCCAAGAACGGCCTACTTGTTAGGCAACGCATGGCACTTGAAGCAGCGCGAAATATCGACGTGATACTGTTTGATAAAACCGGCACGCTTACGAAAGGCGAACAAGGTGTTGTTGATGTCGTGGCGAAAGACAAGACCCGCATGTTAAGTCTCGCTGCTGCACTAGAGCGCGAATCAGAACATCCAATTGCGAAAGCTATTTTCCAGTATGCACGCGGTCAAAATGTGCCGGAAATTCACACCACTGACTTTTCGGCACTTTCTGGTCGTGGTGTACGAGCAACGATCAACGGCAAGTCTGTCTATATTGGCGGCCCACGAATCCTCGAAGAACGCGCCGTCCGGCTTGATGCCGCGCTGCGAGCGGCAACCAAAAAAGCCTCAGACGATGGTAAGACGGTTGTGTATGTCATCGAGGGCAGAAATGTCTTAGGTGCGATCATGCTGGCCGATGTGATACGCAAAGAATCAAGAGAAGCCGTGGCAACGCTGCATAGTATGGGCAAGCGCGTCGCTATGTTGACCGGTGATAGTAAGGGTGTGGCCGCATGGGTAGCCAAGGAACTTGGTATCAAAGAATACTTTGCCGAGGTACTACCTGAAAACAAAGCCGAAACCGTCAAGAAATTACAAACAGACGGCAGCCGCGTGGCAATGGTCGGCGATGGCGTCAATGACGCGCCTGCCCTGACGCAAGCCGATATTGGTATTGCGATTGGCGCTGGTACTGATGTTGCTATTGAATCAGCCGGTATCGTACTGGCAAGCAGTGACCCACGCGGGGTTGCTAAAATCGTCACGCTCTCGAAAAAGACGTATAGCAAAATGGTACAGAACCTTGCGTGGGCAACCGGTTACAACGCCCTCGCAATTCCGCTTGCGGCAGGTGTGACATCAGCACTCGGCTTTGTATTGTCACCAGCGTTTGGCGCGGTACTGATGTCGCTATCGACCATCGTTGTTGCTATAAACGCGCAGTTTTTACGAAAAGTACGGTTGTAAAGGAGGGATTATGCACGACCATCACGATCACGAACATCATCACCATCATCATAGCGATGCGCCAGCCGTTGACCCAGCGACGCTCGACGATACGCAGGCGATTTGTCCAGTGACAGGCGATGTCGTCGTCAAAGCCGAGTCAGAGGCGCTTGGTCATAGCCGCCAACATGACGGACAGACCTACTATTTCTGCTGCGCGACGTGCGTACAACTGTTCGATAAAAACCCTGAAAAATATACCCATCAAACCCATAGCACCGATACCCTCACGCTCACAAGCAAAGAGAACCTAGCAGATAATGTCTGGGCGTTTCGATTCGAGGCGGACACACCGATCTTATGGACACCAGGCCAATTCATTCGTATTGAGTTGCCTCATGATAACCCTGATGAAGAAGGTACAAAACGATGGTTTACTATTTCATCAACGCCACATGATGGTTTTATTCAAGTCACCACTCGTGTTACCGGCACGACATTTAAGCAAGCGTTGGCCGCTCTTGCAGTTGGAGATGAGGTACAACTCATTGAGCAGCCGGACGGCGATTTCGTTTGGCAAGAGAGCGATAAGCCGCTGGTATTCGTAGCTGGTGGTATCGGTATTACGCCGTTTTACAGTATGCTCAAGGCGAGAGGTCATAGCGGTCAATCAGTATTAGCTACACTTATCTACAATGGCCGAACAGATGAACTGCCATTCAAGGCAGAGTTTGACGAGGCTAGCAAGCGACACCCTGAATTTCATGTCCATTACGTCATCGGTGAACAACTGACGGTCGATAAACTAAAGAGGATTGTACCAGAACTAGCCGTGTCCGAGGTCTATGTGTCTGGCCCCGAACCAATGGTAGAAGCCCTTGGTGAGCAGTTACGCGCCAGCGGTATAGAAGATCAAAAACTACACGAGGACTTCTTCCCGAGGTATAATAAAGACACATACTAGATTGAATCGTATGCGAATAGTAAGCCCAATAACACATAAAGTAACACATGCAGCCCGTAAGGGTGTGTCGCGTATGTTTATTGTGCTTATGAGTACGGTGTTCTATGGTGCGCTTGTAAGCAGTCACGTTGCGGCCGCTCAGCCTATGCACAATATGCACGGCATGGAGCATGGCCGCAGCATTAACTGCATTACACTTTGTACTTCCACGACGCAAAAAAACGAGTCGCCGACCTTTGAGGACGGCGAAGAAGATAAGCAGAAGCCTGACGTATCATTTCAACCCGATCCAGCACAGATTATCTTGGCATTATCGCATCCCCATAGCGAAATGGCCCGTGCTGTTACAGACTTCGAGCCACCGCCAGGCTTACCGGCGTACATTCTGTTCTCGGTATTCCGACCGTAGGATTTAGTTGCTTTCCAAGTAAAACAACTAAATTTTTAGGAGTGTCTATGAACAATAAGAAACTATTTACTATTATCGCTGTCGTGCTTGTGCTGGCGGTGGGTGGCGCTGCACTCTACTATGGCCTGCGTGGTGATACTAATAAGTCGAACACCTCTGATATGTCTGGTATGGACATGGGTAACTCATCAAGTAGTGATTCATTGGTTGATACCAATAGCAGCACCTACAAGCAGTACGCGGCGATGACCGGCGAGGAGTATGATCGAAACTTTATCGCTAACATGATTGCTCACCACGAGGGCGCTGTCACCATGGCGCAGCTTGCGCTCACCAACGCTAAGCACCAGGAACTCAAGGACATGGCAAACGACATTATCTCTGCCCAAAACGGAGAAATTAGTCAGATGAAGTCATGGCAGCAAGCATGGGGCTACCCATCATCAAGTAGTGACAACATGATGGATCACTCGGCAATGGGTATGATGGACGAAATGGCCGGTATGGAAAATGAGCTTAAAGACAAAACTGGCGATGATTTTGATAAGGCATTTATCGAGCAGATGATCATGCACCATCAAGGAGCGCTTGATATGGCTGCGCCTGGCGAGAAGAACGCCGAACATCAGGAAGTAAAAGACCTGACAAAAGCGATTGTCACCGCCCAAACAAAAGAGATCAAGCAGATGAAAGACTGGCAGACTCAGTGGGGCTACTAGTTAAAACGGTAACGTAAACGCACATCCTTAAATAGACTCGCATATTGCGAGTCTATTCACTATCAATCTCAGATCTATATTGTGATATTAGTAACAGTACATAAAATAAGGGGTTATCTAAAACTCTGTCAACCTCTGCTTTTCCCGGACATCTTGTCTTATCGCTCGCGAAGGGATAGGAGTCTTTTTATATACCTCGCACCTCTCGCTGGTACTCTTTCTCTTTGGCGTCAGCAGCACGTGATTCTATATGTTTCTTTAGCTCATTCACTATGCTTATGATTGTAGAATCTTCGGTCTTATGTAGGTGCTCTTCAATGTCAGCGAGCTTACCTTGCCACATGGTGTATTCACTGCCTGACCAGCTAAAAGATATAGCCGAGATTATTTAGTCTTTTTATTATCTTTTAGGTAGTCACGCATTACTGCAAAGACCATAAGTCTCTTGCGAGCACCAGCGCCACGAGGCTTCACTAGGATTGCATAAAGAGCTAGCACGATAAATGCGATCAGCAGTCCTTCAACATAGTAGTACCAATTAGACCAAAATAAGATTGCTGGTAAGAGTGTAATGGGCGCAACGCGTACCAGTAGCACCTTAACTAGAGCATCGTAGTACTTTCTGAATCGTTTATATGCAGACGGGCGAGCGGCTTGATGCAATCGCAGGTAGTCAGCATAGTCTTTCACGTCCAGTGTTTCTGTATATTTCAGATGCTCATAGACTGATTCTTGCTCGGTATTATCATATAGCCCATAGAAGTTTTCTTTTGACCTAAAGAACATGTAGTGAAGCACGACAAGAATCCAGTCGATAGCCTGTGAAAAATGTAGGTACGCAAGACCAAACAAAACTCCGGCACTTAACGCTAGATATTCCATACTACCTATCATATCATTTACACCATTTTTCCAGTTTTATGAAGCGTAGCATCTCACGCACTAACGTTGCGTCGTCTATACGCCGCATCAACTCACAACTCTCATTCTGGGATAATATATTCAAGCTGCCTTCGTAGAGGATATTGTCGATGATAGCTAGCTTCCTGTGGTGGCCGACCGTCATTAAGACAATAACCCCAATTTCTTGCAGAGTGCCTATAGCAATCCCTGCCTGATTAGCCATGGTGCTATCATGCTCACTAATCGGTTTTGTATTGATGACAACCCTAACGCCCCGACGCTTTAATTTCTCTATGACAGGGAGAAGACAGGCCACTCTTCTTTGTGTCATGAATGGACTCTCGATAATAACTAAGCTCTTTGCACGGCTTAAATCACGCTGGAAGGCCTTATAGAAAGTGTCTTGACTATATAGTCCAGAGTTCATGTTAAAGCTAAGCATCTCCTTGGCTCTCCTCAGAAAAACTTATTACACCACAATAGGTTCGGTAATCATCCTGAAGCCCCTGCCATAAACAATTCCCAAGCGTTCGATTGGGAGTTTTTTATTACGCTTATACTTGCATGTTTTCTGTTTTTTACACATAATCACAAAACCATGTCCCCCACAAAAGAGCAGTCTCGTGATTTGCACAATCTGTCTGAACCGGTAGCATACACCTCTCGGGATGAGAGCGTAGTTTTTTCAGCTTTTGCTGAAATTAATGACGGTAGGACTACAGTCAGAAGCACAGTAGATGAATCGGACGCATCAGCTAGTCCAAAATCAGCAAGCTCGAAACTCACTCATGGCCTTGAGCTAGATTCACCGCTATATTCACTTCTGTATGCTATGACACGAGGTGGCGAGGTTGATGTATTGGCTTCCACGCCTCTTTTCGGAGGCGCAGTTGAGGCACTTGGATACATTGCGAACGTTCAGTCCGATGTAACAGTACAGGGCAGCAGGAGAACCGAAATAACATTTTCATACCCTTCGCTGGAAAACTTGAATAGAAATGTTTCGCAGCATCTGCCAAGTAACGGAACATCCTTCGTCAGTTTCGCCGGTGGTGAATATACAGCAGACGATTTCGTGCATGGGTTCGCTGAAAGAGGTGATATTCTGGTTGCTAGAAGCATTCCGTATGCGTTACATGACCATGCGGGTCATGTATTTGGCTATGTACTACAAGGGGAAAGAGTGATGAAAGCCGCTAGGACCGTTATCGGTGCATACATTAGACGGCGAGAGTTTGAAAATGAACTACCTTCTCTTGAAGGGCTGGACGAAAGTAGTATGAGCCCTGGGTTAATAAAGTTTCTACACCCATCAGACTCTATACTGAGGGCTATCGTGATGAGACTCGACTTACTAAGTAACCTGACTACAGATGAAATATTTACAAGTACAGAGTTCAACTTCACATGTGGAGACTTAGAGCACAAGCTGATCAGTATATTGACAGAGTTTTGGGAATCGGGAAATAGTACTCGAGTGGAAAAAGGTCTGCCTAAGGACTTTATGAAGTGTGTTACGAAAGAAGAATACGCAGCTATGCTTGAGGATATTACGATGCGAATACGCACACTTCAAGCAGCGAGCGGCAAAACATAAAGAATTGTTAACAATGGTAAGATCGTGATATAATAAAAGCACTACTAAACGGAGGTAGTGTGTATGAGCGAAGACGAATTTGTAAACCCTACGCCTATTTCCGACGATCTTGTACCCAAAAAGCTTACGCCATACGAACTACTAATGCGTCAGAGCCGAAAGATGGGTAAGCTGGCGACCAAAAGCTATGATGTGACCAAGGAATTCCTTAAGCAAGACGTCGCTACACTACATCCTGACAACTTACTATTCGGCCAATCTGGCATGCCACGAAAGAAAGTACAGGCCGACTTTATGGGTGCTGATGATGGCGACAGCCAGGTAGATGGCGTTGGGCAGCTTGATCCAAAAGAAGACTTACAAACAATAGTCGAAAAGTCCCATCAGATCTTGGCAGCGGGTCGGAGCGTGATTGTGCCAATGAATCTATTCCCAGACACGGTAATCGTTGATCGCACAAAGATAACTATCACAAAACGATCATTTTTCTGGTCTTCTGAAGTCATCACAGTACGTATTGAAGACGTGCTGAATGTGACTAGTAGTACGGGCCCATTCTTTGGATCACTTACAATCTCGAGTCGTGTAATGAATTCGACTGACCATTATGAGATAAACTACCTTTGGCGAAATGACGCGATTTACTTAAAAGAAATGATTCAAGGCTACGTAATTGCGCACCACAACCATATCGACACTTCGCACCTAGATAAAAATGAACTCGTACAGACCTTACTAGAGATTGGTCGAGACTCACGTTACTAGCACAAGGTAGCCTATAAGGGCACTTTTTTGGTATACTGTCATATATGAAATCGCTTAGTCTTTCTGAACCACACGCGATAGTGATGGTTGGTATTCCGGGTAGTGGTAAAACGTTTTTTGCTGAAAAATTTGCCGAGACCTTCAGTGCCCCATATCTTGAAGCCGCACTATACCGCCACTTCGCGTCAGACGATACTGCTGCCGAGAAGCTATTTCAGCATACGTTGTCGCAGCTTGCGAAAACGAAACAGTCGGTTGTATTAGAAGTAGATACTGATTCTCGAACAAAACGTACCGAGCTAGCGAAGAGTCTAAAAGCTCATGGCTATACACCACTGTTTGTCTGGGTTCAAACAGATATGAAGACTTCAGCAGCTCGTAGCAAAAAAGCTTACAACATGTCAAAAGATGAGCACGCAGATAGAGTGAAGCACTTTTCACCACCACATGATTCCGAGAAACCCGTAGTTATTAGCGGCAAACATACCTATGCTACGCAAGCACGTATGATTCTGAAGCGATTGTCTGGGCCGCGTAGTGAAATGATAGCGAAAAAGCCTGTCCCCGAGCGTCAAAACAACGTAGTACTGAGGTAGCATGTCTTCAATACACGACTCTGAATTTGGCGATATCACCGTGCGCCGATCGTCACTGTCGCGCTCAATGAAAGCAAGTGTTGGCCCAAACGGGGCGCTGAGGATTACACTACCTACTTACGTGCCCCTCATCATGGCTAAGCGCATGGTTACGCAATCTCGTAAAGAACTACGTGAGCTGCTGAATACACAGCCCAGACTAGAGCTGCGCGATGGTATGGCAATAGGTAAAAGCCATACCCTTATTGTTCGCAAGGGCAGCGGCTTCATGGTCAAAACAAGCGATCGGCAGATTATTGTGCAGTTGAGTAGTGAACAACTAACAGATACAAAGGTGGACAAAAAGGTAAGGGAGGCGGTACGGAAGGCGTTACGTAAAGAGGCCAAGCACTACTTGCCACGAAGACTCGAGTACATTGCCAAACAGTACGACTTTCGGTACACGTCTGTACGTTTTTCGCATGCCAGCAGTCGTTGGGGTAGTTGTTCATCAAATGGGACAATAAGCCTAAATATTGCGCTTATGATGTTACCGGTAGAGCTCATCGATTACGTAGTGCAGCATGAGCTGGCTCACACCAAAGAGATGAACCACTCTCAGGCATTCTGGGCAATTGTCGAATTAATGAACCCGCAGTATAAGACGCTTCGAAAACAACTGAAGACATTCAGCCCTACCGTATAAACAAAGTGTAGGCGTATAACAGAATCTTCGCTATAATATAGCCAGATATGAAGGTGGGCACGAACATCGAAGACAGAATTCAAGTCTTTACGCGTCTGTTGGGGCTTTTAGCGCCGCCTTTTGTCGGGCTATATGGATTTATGGTAGCACTAGGCTATGCGCCATCTGACCATCTTATAAGTACAGAGTGGTTCATCGCACTTAATTTTATGTGGATGGCTTACGGCATATGGCAGTATTTTTGGCCGCCGCGCAGCCAGTATTTACCTGTTGTTACTATAGTGTTATACCACTTGCTTGCGGTATTGTTTCTTCTCACCGTGTCTGGCTTTACTACCTTTATTTTGTGTGGCTGGGTAATTCTTGCCCTCGTTAGCTACCTGTATTTCTCCACAACTGGCTATGTACTCAGTCTTACGACGCTAGCAGTTGCCGGGCTTCTTAATATCGCGCTTCGCCCCGGTACCGTTGAAGATAGTTCTACGATGCTACTGAACATGATAGGCGTTGTTCTTGTGAGCGGTGCAATGGTAAGTATTAGCTACGCACACCGACACCAGTCCCGCACACTCCGTACTGTCCCAACCGCCCAGAGCGCCGACCATGATCGACTCTTGACTATTATGAATAATCTAGCTGATGCCGTTATGACCACAGACGGTGAAGGTACGATTGAACTATACAATGCAGCGGCTCTCAGCTTGCTTGATACAAATGCAGACATCGCGGGGCACGGTATTGATGAAGTGCTCCCTATGAAAGATAAAGAGCTACAGAGTATTTCTGTGCAAGACCGCCTGAAGAAGGCTAAGCACGTGACAGTCGATGATTCGTTGCTATTTGGTGATGATGATGACCCGATACGCTTTGAACTCACCTACGCGCCTATTCGTGGCTCGTACAAAGACAGCGGCCTACCGGGCAGTGAAGGTTATATTGTGATCGTTCGTGACATCACAAAGGCTAAAAGTCTTGAGGAAGAGCGTGATGAGTTTATTAGCGTTGTCAGCCACGAACTTCGTACACCCGTCACAGTAGCAGAAGGTAGTATTAGTAACGCACAGGCATTAGTAGAAAGAAATAAAGACACGAAAGCGAATATTTCTGCGGCGCTTAGTGAAGCACACGAGCAAGTAGTATTCCTTGCAGGAATGATCAACGATTTGTCGACACTCTCAAGGGCAGAGCGCGGCGTTGCTAGCGAAGTAGAGTCTATCGATGTAGACAGCTTCGTACACGATTTATATAACGAATACGAACCTCAGGCTAGAAAGCACGGGCTACAGTTTGACTTAGAAATGGCGAGTCATCCGGGACAAGTAGTGACAAGTCGGCTATACCTACACGAATTGATGCAAAATTTCATTACTAATGCACTTAAGTACACGCAAGAGGGAAAGATAACACTTGAAGTGAATACGAAAGGCGATAAGGTAGAACTTGCAGTCTCTGATACGGGTATTGGAATTTCTAAAGGTGACCAGCATAAAATTTTCGGGAAATTTTACCGTTCTGAAGATTATCGAACCCGTGAAACGAGTGGTACAGGTCTGGGTCTCTACGTCGCTGCGAAACTAGCAAAGAAACTGGGCACTACTATAGACGTCAAAAGCCGATTAAACCACGGGGCACGCTTCAGTATTCTACTGACACGCAAATAATAGTTACTCGTCTATAACATAATGATCTCGGTTGGTCGGCCGAGCGTTTACTTTGCGTCCTTTCCAACGCACCGTGTGGGTACTATACCTCAGGAAACTATGTAACAGCAGTAAGTACTCTTGCACAATTACATAGGGCCACAAGATTGTGCGTAACAATAGGCCCTTCTTTCCATATGTATCGACCGAAAATGCCAAGAACCATACATAACTTACCAGCGCCACCAGTAATGATGCCACGCCGCCTATGTAATTCTGCTGGAAAAAAAGCAGTGGAAACAAGACATAAGGTGAAGCGAGCAAGCCGAGAGATAGCCCAGCAAAAAACGCAGACATGATAGTATGTCCAACGAGCGGGTAGTATACACGCTCCGTTGAAGCAAACTGTGAAGCAAGACGTTTTTCGTAGCGCACACCAAGTTCAGGAGTGCCGATAATATAGTAATAGTCTCGAGTAGTCTGCAGTTGCTTAGCGATATGAACCTCTGGTCGTACGGAAAGTCCATAGTCTTCGAGCCCTCTATCAAGTTCAAGCAGCCTTTGGCGATCGATGAGCCATATTGCACCTGAACTAGGCGGAGTCGAGCGCTTTGCGTATACGAGCTCCCACATATATCTCACCGTGCCAAACAAGGCGCTCAATCTACGCCCATCTTCGCGCCTGGGTAGTACAGATATCATTTTCTTGTCATTTGCCAGTATCTGCTCGACAAGCCGTGAGACCGTAAACGGTGATATCAAGGTATCGACACCCAGATAGAGCACGTAGTCTCCGCTAGCCTCCTTAGCTAAGGTCTGGAACGAATGATTCTTTCCAAGCCAGCCGTATGGTAAATCACGGCCCGGAACGAATCTCACACCAGCATGTGCGTACGACTGGATAATTCGTGACGTTTCGTCATTAGAACTATCGTCAAGCACTAATACTTCCATTTTTTCGTAACTGCTACTCAAGACATAGTCTAGACACTGCGAGAGCGCGTGCATCTCATTTCTTGCAGCAATACACACTGATACTGTTGGCAAGTCGTTGCCGGTTTCTGTACTGACAGGAACATATTCATAGCGGTTCAATGCCCATAAAACACGCCAACCAGTGTATGTACTGATTACAAGACTTGCGATAATTATTAAATATACCCCCATAGCGATACAACCATTGTACCACTACTTGCACTACTGGCCCCTGAGGTGTATACTACTACTTGACAGTCTGCTTACGAGCAGGCTTTTAAATTGGGAGAACCTAGTGGCAAAGAAATCAGACACAACGGTAACACGCATTAAAGCGAGCGATAGTTCGGGTACTAAAGAACCGAAAAAGGCGACAAAAGCAAAAACAGCGAAGCCAAAAGCGCCTTCGTTTGATAAGCCGAAGCGAAAACTACCACGTCCGCTAGCTGCATTTTTCGGCTACTTTAAAGGCGCATGGGCAGAGTTACGCCAGGTTCACTGGCCGACTCGTCGTGCTACATGGGGTCTAACAGGCGCGGTATTGGCATTTTCAGCCTTCTTTGTGGTATTCATCCTACTACTTGATAGTGCATTCAAATATCTATTCGAAATAATTTTAAAGTAAGTATAAAGAGGAATTAGAAAAAATGGGTAAAAATCGATACGACTCTACCAGACAATGGTATGCCGTTCACACCTATAGCGGTTACGAGGAAAAAGTAGCCGACAGTATACGCCAGCGTATCAACGCCGTCGACATGGCCGACAAGATTTTTGACGTCATGGTGCCGAAGGAAAAACAAATCCAAATTAAGAACGGTAAGCGCAAGGTTGTCGAAAACAAAATTTTCCAAGGCTACGTATTGGTCGAAATGAAACTTACTGACGAAACATGGTACATCGTACGAAACACTCCCGGTGTCACAGGCTTTGTAGGTAGCGGTACCGAACCTACTCCTGTGTCTGATAGTGAAATCAGCAAGATCAAAAAGCGTATGGGCGTGGAAGATCCAAAACACCACATCGACTTTTCAGAAGGCGAAGTGGTATCTATTACCGACGGTCCGTTCAAGGGCTTCGATGGTTCTATTGCTGAGATCGACGCTGTAAAAGGCAAGATTCGCGTGATGGTGAGCATGTTTGGCCGTGATACACCTGTCGAACTGGACGCACTACAAGTTAAAAAAGTATAAATATGGTTAGCGAGATTCCACGATATTACCCAAGCGATGAAGCCGCACGCAGTTATAGCGGGGTGGAAGCTATGTCACCTGAAACACTCAGGAATGAACTGGCTACCAACGAGGAGGTGACTCTGAGTACTGATGCAGAGATCTTACGGCTTGAAGATGAGATTAGGGTGCTGAAAGAGCGTAAACACAGACTGGCTTTACGACGCGGCGCCCTCCAAACCGAACTCAGCACACGAACAACTAGCGGTGAATAGTTGCGGACTGCCTCTTAGAGTGATATAATAACTTAGTTACGCACTGCAAAATCGCTTCAACAATTTAGCAGTAATCTATAGAAAAAGGAAAATACAATGGCAAAGCAAGTTATTGGTAACTTGAAACTACGCATACCAGCTGGTCGTGCCTCAGCAGGTCCGCCTGTTGGTAGCACCCTCGGTCAGTGGGGTCTAAACATGATGGATTTTATCAATCCATTCAACGACGCAACAAAAGACATGATGGGCAAAGATGTGATAGTTCACATTAAAGTATACGAAGACCGAACATTCACCTGGAAAAGCCTCGGTCAACCAGTCGATGACATGATTCGTGAAAAGATTGGCATCAAAAAAGGTAGCGGCAAGCCACACGCCGAAAAAGTAGGTAAAATCAGCCGTGCTCAGCTAGCGGAAATCGCTGCTGTAAAAATGGATCAATTAAACGCAATCGATGAAGAAGGTGCGATAAAGGTTATCGCCGGTACCGCACGTTCAATGGGCGTTGAAGTCACCGACTAATTCTCGACTCGAAATGAAAAATAATCCGCTAATACGAAGCGGATTATTTATTTCCACGCAGATAGTCTGAAAGCCGGCGGGATACTTTTTTCGGAATCTTCTTAGTCTTTGAAGGAAGTGTGCGACCAAACTCGGGCAGTTGACTCAGCAGTGTTGCGGGCAACAATCGTTCAAGTAGACGAAGCATATCGCCTACCGTTTCTAGTTGGTAGCGAGCCTTCGTGTCGCCACTACCGATCTTGATAGTTACGGCATCGTCGTCACCATCAAGCGTGCCAAACATATCTTCATCTGTATAGTCATCGCCAGCGCACAGCACGAAATCGGCTGGGAATTGGCGCCGTAAGTTCTTGACTATCATACCTTTCGACACCTCATGTGGGGTAACCTCTACGATATCACGGCCAATATTCACACTTAATTCGTCACTTTCTGGCAGTTCTTGTAATTCACGCTGTAATTCCCGAGCACGTTTATAGGCGAGTTCAGGTTCTACGTTTGTGTAGTGCCATACCAAACAGTAGTCTTTTTCCTCGATTTCGGAACGAGGTGTACGATCGACGTACTTACGCATCACTTTTTTTATCGCCTTTTTATGATCTTTAAAATCCATATCGATGTGTTGCCATTTTTTGTCGTAGCGCGTCCACGCGCCATGCTCCGCGACAAGTTTCAGCGATGGAATACCTACAAACCAACTGTTGAGTGCGTTTTTCGATCGTCCGCTTACTACAGCAACTGTGGTGTTCGGCTGATCACTCAGTTGGCGTAATATCCTCCGCGTACGTAAACTAGGCGCAGCCGCGATAGGCGAGGGGGTCTTCACATAACTTCTCAGAGTACCGTCGTAATCAAGAATAATGAGCTTTCTTGCTGCCGCCTGACTATGCGTTGCTATCCGCTGCAGCTGGCTTGGCTTCAGTAGTTTCCGCATAGCTTTCGAGTCACTGCCCGTGACGGCTAGGTCATTGATGAAATCTTGGCCCCACTGCTGCACAGTGCTCTTTGCTAATCGTTTCTGCATCATAGAAAGTCGCGTTTTTTGCTCACGAGCAGGCATTATAAGTGCCTCGCGAATCGCCATCATAATAGAGTGAGAGTCGTTCGGGTTGATACTAAGTGCTTCGGGCAGTTCATCAACGGCGCCAGCCATTTCACTGAGTATCAGCACGCCTTTACGCCGCTTTTTGCTGGCCACATATTCTTTAGCTACCAAATTCATACCGTCTCGAATCGGCGTAATTAGCGCCACATCTGCGCGCGCATACAGCGCAACAATCTCGGCAAATGGCCTATTTTGAAACTGATACGATATGGGTGCCCAATCCACCGTTCCGTAGGTACCATTTATGCGACTAACGGTCTTTTCAATTTCATCACGTAAACTTTTGTACGCATCTACACCTGTACGCGATGGCACAGCAATCATCAGAAGTTTTACCTTGCCTTGGTAGCTAGGGTAGTGTTCAAGAAATAGACGAAATGCTTCAAGACGCTGCGGTATACCCTTTGAATAGTCGAGGCGATCGACAGAAATTATCAGCTTTTGTTTTTTATAGCTGTCATCAAGCTGCTTTAGTGCACCTTGTGTTTCAGGACTTGCCAGTTGGTCGCGAAATTTTCGATAATCAATACCGATTGGGTACGAGTCGATTTTTATCATTCGTCCGTCATAGTCAATCATTCCAGCGCTTGAAGATAGGCCTAGTAGCCTAAGGCAACTACTCATGAAGTGGCGACCGTAATCATATACATGAAAACCGATTACATCAGCACCGAGCAACCCATGCAGCACCTCTTTACGTTGAGGAAGCAGGCGAAAGATTTCAAAACTTGGGAACGGTATATGCAAAAAGAATCCGATATGAGCACCGGGCGCTCGCTCACGTACCATCGCCGGTAAAAGCATCAGATGGTAATCTTGAATCCATATGCGTGCACTCGGGCTAGCAACCCTTTTCGTCGTATCGGCGAATAGCTGATTCACCTCTTCATAGGCTTTCCAGTACTGGTCATCGTAACGAGCTACACTCTGAAAATAGTGGAAAAGTGGCCAAACGCTGTCATTTGCGTAGCCTTCATAGTACAGCTCTACTTGCTTATTTGTAAGGAATACCGGGTAGCAGCCATGCCTTTCAAGCTCTTGGCTGATGAGTTCTTTCTCATCTGCTGTAAGTTCATCCGCATCGATGCCTGGCCAACCAACCCATATCTTATCGGAGGCCTCTAAGGAGCTCATGGCGGTTGCGAGGCCACCTGTGCTTGGTTCGAATACCAGCTCGCCATCTTTACGCGTTACGTTCACTGGCAGTCGGTTCGACACAACTACCATTTCGTACGTTTTCATTACTTCTAGTGTAGCATGCGTTGCAGGACCGGGCAAAAGGCAGGTATACTAGAAAAATATGAAGCATATGCTAAATAGCCAGCATCCGCTGCGAATTTTTTTTGTAAGCGGTCTTGTAACACTAGGCAGCCTACTTGCAGTGTGGTACTACCTTGGCCCAGCTGCATTATTTGTAGCCACGGTGCTGATACTTATCGAGGTTACATTCAGTTTCGAGAATGCAATTATCAACGCGAAGGTCCTCAGCGGAGTCAGTGAGTTTTGGCGCAAAATGTTCATTACGGTAGGTATTCTCATTGCTGTGGTGGGTATGCGCGCTGTTTTTCCTATTGTTATCGTGATGATTACAGCTGGATTGCCCGCAGCGGAAGTAGCAAATCTCGCGCTGAATGACCCCGACGCTTATGCAGACAAGCTGCACGATGCCCACATACCCATCGCAGCATTTGGAGGGATGTTTCTTCTGATGCTATGTCTCCACTTCTTCTTTGATAGCAGTAGGAAAATTCGCTGGATAAACGTTATCGAGAAACCGATGCAAAACATGAGCCAGTGGTGGCTATATACAGCAGTGAGCGTCGCCATCTTAGCGTGCATCACGATGCTACCGTTCAATCCAGATCCATCACGCACTCTGCTTGCGGGACTTGTCGGTATCTTTACGTATGTTGCTATCCACGGCCTTGCCGAAGCGTTCACGCGTCAACAGCAACGCACTGCCGGAAAAGGTTTAAAAACAGGCATGGCGGGTTTCATGGCGTTCTTGTACCTAGAGGTGCTCGATGCGAGTTTTAGCTTCGATGGTGTTATAGGTGCGTTCGCCGTCACAAAAGACGTTGTACTGATTGCCATCGGGCTGGGCATCGGTGCTTTATGGGTGCGAAGCCTCACTATCTTTATGGTTCGAAGGAACGTATTGCATGCCTATCGATATCTTGAGCACGGCGCACACTACACTATAGGCGTGCTTGCCATCGTGCTACTACTGGGTATATTCTTTAATATTCCAGAGGTTTTTGCAGGCATCGCAGGCATCGCTATCGTCTCTTCGTCAATCGTGAGCTCTGTGCTTGCAAACCGTCAGCGCCGTAGACAAAAGCACGCCTAACTGCTATAATTAGCATACATATCAATGATGGGAGACGAGCAGCACGACTGCCGTCGCTTGTACCACAGAAAGGATTATCCTATGGCAAAAAAAGCCGACTTGCTTGAGAAAGCAAAAGAACTGAAGCTAGAGGTTTCAGAGAAAAACACTATCGCACAGATTGAAGAAGCAATTGCAGGCGCCGAAAAGCACGAAGTGCGTGAAGCGACTGTTGCGAAAGCAGGTAAACGTAGCGAAAAATCGCTCAAAGAAGCTGATGAAAAAGCTGAGAAAGAAGCTCGTAAAGCAGCTGGTGACACCTCCCCTCAGTCAGATGAAGCTGAGGCTCATGTGAAAAAAGGTCCGAAACCTGTCACACGTCCTCGCATTGAGCGCCGCGGCAAGCACTACCGAAAAGCAGCTGAGAATGTAGAAAAAGACAAGGTCTATTCACTACCCGAGGCTATGGAAGTAGCTGTGAAAACAAACCCTGTAAAGTTTGATGCTTCAGTAGAGATTCACGTGCGCTTAGGCGTCGACCCTCGTCAAGCCGATCAAAACATCCGTGCAACCGTTAGTCTGCCTCATGGTACTGGCAAGACTGTTCGTGTTGCGGTATTCGCGCCTGAAAGCGACCACGCTGCAGCTAAAAAAGCTGGCGCTGATGTTATCGGAGACGAAGACTTCCTAAAACAGCTCGATAAAGAAGTTCTCGACTTCGATGTACTTGTCGCGACCCCTCAGTACATGCCAAAGCTCGGCAAGTACGCTCGTTTGCTAGGTCCACGCGGCCTTATGCCAAACCCGAAAGCAGGCACTGTTGCCACCGATGTCGCTAAAGCCGTGTCAGATGCAAAAACTGGTAAAGTAGAATACCGTGTCGATAAGCAAGCTATTGTACACCTCGCTATTGGCAAAGTAAGTTTTGGCGCAGAAAAGCTATCTCAAAACGCGGCCGCTTTCTTTGATAGCCTACAGGCACAAAAGCCAACAAGCCTCAAGAACGCATATGTAAAAACTACCTCGATCAGCACCACTATGGGCCCTGGCATCAAGGTAGAAAACGTCGTAAGCTAACTTGTTTACGGCCTCCCCAGGCCGCAAGTCTTCATCCGTACAATATCCTCTTAGGTGTAGCGACGGGAGACGGGCGAGGGGAGGCCCTGCTTGAAGCACGCGGGGTTACCACACACTCCAGACAGTACGGTTATGATACCGAAGAACCTTCCGTAGTACAAGTGCACACAAATAAATACTCTCGCCGTAGCTTGGCGAGAGTATTGTGTTTGTATGAATGTTTCGTGCGGTGGTTCCCGGCGAGGCGGGGTCCCTGATACTCATACTATCTGGGTCCCCACCTGCGCCGTATCGTCTGGTATGACTGAACCACCTGTTTGTTTGTGCTGGTTTGTCTCCCGAACGATACCCTCAATATACCGTTCATGCTTTTAGATTGCAATAGTATGTATGGTTATATAGTGTATTTTCTACACTATCAGTAGCGTATTGTGTGCATTTTGACTATACTTATATAAAGAAGAGAGGGTAGCATGAGACAGTATTTAGAGCTATTAGCAGACATAAAAAATAATGGTGTGCAAAAAGGTGACCGTACAGGCACGGGAACGGTGAGCGTGTTTGGCCGCCAAGTTCGCTACGATCTTAGCGAGGGCTTTCCTGCCGTTACTACAAAGAAATTGTATTTTAATTCAGTTGTGCACGAGCTACTTTGGTTTCTCAAGGGTACTGGCAACATTGAATACCTTGCGCAAAACAACGTACATATCTGGGACGAGTGGCCATTCAAGGCCTATCTAGAAAAGAGTAGTCTGCCAATTCCTGAAGTAAATTCGGATGAATGGAAGGCACAAATGAAAGAGTTTATCCAAAAAGTCGCGACCGATCATGAATTTGCCGAACAATGGGGCGACCTTGGCCCTGTGTATGGCGTACAGTGGCGAAAATGGCCAGACGGAAAGGGTGGCTACGTTGATCAAATCGCCAAGGCGATTGACATGATAAAAAACACGCCAGACAGTCGACGTATCATCGTGAGTGCATGGAACGCAGCCGAGATCGATGAAATCGTACAAATCGGTGGCTTGCCACCGTGCCACAGTTTGTTTCAGTTTTACGTAGCAAACGGCAAGCTCGACCTTCACTTGTACCAGCGTTCTGCCGACACATTCC
>JAUIBD010000015.1 GCA_030427525.1 bacterium | reverse complement strand
ATGCAAAGTATTTCGCTAAAAATTTCGATGTAATCTTGTGCGATGATCAGGGCGAAACTTACAAAGACCAAGACAAAGGTGTACATAACTTAATTCGGTTTGTTGGAAAGAAACTAAAGTGAACGGAGAAATCTACGCCAAAGGAAAACTATTTGAGCTAGTGCATTTGCCACAAGCAGACGGGCGGGTGTTTGAAGTTGCGCGCAGAGCGCCTGGTGTGCGAGTGATCATTGCCGACAAAGCGAACAGAAAAGTATTGCTGACAAAAGAGTTCAGGAAAGAACTAAATACCTGGGACTATAGGCTGCCGGGCGGCAAAGTATTCGACACGCTAGACGAATACGAAGCGCACCGAGCCAGTGGTGATGACATACTAGTGGCTGCCAAGGCCAAAGCAAAAGTTGAAGCTGCCGAGGAAGCCGGCGTGGTGGTAGAAGATGTCGAATTCATCACGAAATCAACCCTGGGCGCAACAGTAGAATGGGACCTTTACATTTTCGAAGCCACCAGTTGGCACGAAAGCGCAGACGGCCAAGCTCTAGAAGCGGGCGAAGACATTCAGGCTGACCAATGGTTTAGCTACGATGAAATAGAAAAAATGGCACTAGACGGCAGTATGCAAGAAGAGCGCATAGCCTTGGTACTACTTCGCTGGATTAAATCTGTATGAGTGATACCATTACGCGCTTACTTTTCATGGATGGCTCGCTACTGAAATATGTGGGAGCGGAAGAGTTTTTTGCTCGTATGGATGATAGGAAATATGAAGCCGCGCGTGAAGAAGCGCTGAGCGAAATGGCTGAAGAAAATTACCAGGGCAAACAACAAACAGACAACGAAATAATTAAGCTTTTTGCACGCAAAGTTGGCCTGCCAGAAGCAATCATGAGTGGCAAAATCGAATACGAAGTTGACGCGGAACTAGCAGAATTCTTACGTGAAAATGAAGGTAGATTTTCAGTAGCGGTACTAACAGCTAAACCCAAAAAAGCCAGGGCTGCGCTAGAAAAAAGCGGTATACGCCCACACGATGTTTTTTCGCCACAAACAGTGCGCATAGATGCGATGTCTGCGTATTTAGCGGACAACGGGCTGCTAATAGATGATAGAGACAGCCAGGAACTAATGGGCTTTGGAAATAAATACAGCATTCGCTATTCGGGAATTGAAGATTTCAAAAAGTTTTTAGAAGCACCAGTGGTTGATAGCGCATTTCACACAAGTGGTGGCACGGTGATGACTGGTAATAATTCCTCGGCATTGATGGATACGATTCGCCACACACCGTGGACACCCGGAAGGGTGGTAATGGAAGTGCTAATAACTGCAGTGCTGGGGCTAGTGATTGTAAATTGGTTGTGGCCAAAGTTTACGGAACCGTTTTGGCAGTGGCTGAATGGTATGATGTAGGTAGATGATGAAGTTGCAAGTTGGCGTAAAAGCGCTGGTAAATAAAGACGGAAAGTACTTATTTCTCCGACGAAATAAAGATTTTAAAGCTGGGCCGCAGAAGTGGGATATCCCAGGCGGCAGAATCGAACCCGACGAACCATTAGAAGACGCGCTGGCACGTGAAATTGCCGAGGAGACTGGATTGGTACTGAATTCTGTAGATGAACTACTGGCTGCCCAGGATATCTTTGTAGAAGCGAAAGACTTGCATGTGGTGCGGCTAACTTACATTGCCAGTGCAGCAGGTGACGTAGTAATTAGCGATGAGCACGATGAATATACATGGATGACCCTGGATGAGATTCGAGCCGAACTGCATGTTGATTCATACCTAAAAGAAGTTTTAGAAAGGTTGCAATAATGCAATTTCAACATACCATAACTGATTTACCAGAAGAGAATGAATACCCGAAACTGATTCGTGATTTAATACCTGAAATTATTAAAAAACACAGTGGGAAAGACGCTCATGTACGTAGGCTAGACGATGATGAGTTCGAAGAATATTTACGCAAAAAAGTCGTTGAAGAAGCAATCGAACTGAGGCATGCAGATAGTGAACATAACCTTGCAGAAGAAATTGCGGATGTACAGGAGCTTCTTGATACACTTCTGAAGTTTAAAGGAATTTCGAAAGAGCAAATTAATACAGTTCAGGACCAAAAACGCACAGAGCGTGGTGGTTTTGAAAAAAGATTGTTGATGGAAAATAATGACTGACGAAGAAAAAGTAAAAGATTTTCTAGGCAAAATAAAGCACATTGTGCTTGCGGTTACACTGGATGACGGCACACCGTGGGCAGTGCCGGTGACGGTGCTAGACCGCAACGGCTACAAAGAATTTATGTGGGACTCCAAGCTCGATACGGTTCATTCGCAGGCAATATCGAAACACCCAGACGTAGCCGTGACAATGTTCGATAAAGCTATAAACGGCGAAATGGGAGTATACATGAAAGGCAAAGCAAAGCTGATAGAAGACAAAGGTAATAGCTTTGGGCGCTATAGTTTTACCGCTGAAAAAGTGTGGGTAAACGACGAAAGCTTTGTAAAACGCGAGGTGAATTTGTAGTGGTAAAAGCAGTTATTTTTGATTGTTTTGGCGTACTTGTTGCCAGTAGCTATGATAATTTTTTCGAGACATTTCTTTCTGACAAGCCAGAGATAGTAGAGCAGATACATGCCCTAGACCAACAAACCGTATCGGGCACATTACCGCTGGCTGATTTTTACAAAGAAGTAGCACTCATTACCGACATACCAGAAGAAAAAGTGATTTCATTTATGAGGCACAACCCATTACATACCGATTTGGTAGGGTATATCGAAAACGAACTAAAGCCTTTCTATCAGATAGGGTTTTTATCGAATGCTGCAGACGATCGCCTAGACGAGCTATTCACAAAAGCACAGCAGGATTTGTTTGATGACATGATACTTTCGTTTAAAGTGGGGCTTGCTAAACCCAATGTAGAGATATTCCAGATGAGTGCCGAACGCCTAGGTGTAGAGCCGCACGAGTGTGTGTTTGTAGACGACGTACAGCGCTATGTCGATGGCGCCCAAATGGCAGGAATGCAGGCGATTCGCTATACTGGCTTCAATAGGTTTAAGCAGGAAATCGAGACGATACTTTGAAGCAAAAAGGGTGGCGCAGATTTAGTCCAAAGCACCGAAATGTGCCCGATACGAAACCGGGTACTGTAGAACATATTCTGCACGATGAAGTGTCGCAGCTTCGCCGTAGAATGCGTGGCAGGCTGCGCGCTAGCCAGCTAGACGAGCCGATAGAGGAGCTGAAGCATCGACTTGAGCTACTACACGGGCCGCGTAAAACAATTGTGCTGGAAGCTTTGGTAGTACTGCAGGCACCGCGAGCTGCCCTGGCGCAGGATGAAATGGACGCACACAAACACGGCTATCATGACCGCAACAAGCGCTTGTTCGAACTAATCGACTTTAACGATTCATTTGTGGATGCCGTGCTGGCACAACCACCAGATAAGTTGCCACATTTTGCGCAGCATATAAAGCACCAAATGTTGACGTTTTCTAAGCATTACAAACTGCCTAGCTTTAGCGACGAACAGTACGAGGCGATCGTAAGGGGCCTTAGCCGTGAAATTGCAGTGTTTTTAGGCGCACAGTTAGAGGGCTATGAAGTGCATATGACCTCGCGCGCTGCGGATGCGTTTGGCGTAGATATGGTGGTATTCGACCCGGAATCGGGCAAAACCGTGAACATTGACTGCAAGACTCCCAGTGCTTTCCGCCACCGACTAGGCGAGCTAGTACATGAAGGGCGCATCTCGGAGGATGACTTTTACACAGCAGATGAAAATGACTTTGTAACAGTAACGAATCATCATGACAACAGGGAAATTCGCGTGACTACCATGTGTATCCGCCCAGAGCATTTGGGTGAGATTGTGGATTTTCAGTTCGTTGATACGAACAAACTAGGCGAATTAATACGAAAAATTCTTATAAGCAATTAGTGCTTTTTACGTTTTTGCATTAACACAGCTAAAACAATAGCAGCAACGAGTAAGACACCCCCAAGGATGAAATAGGGTGCTCCTACAAGTGCAACAACACCGGTATCGGGCGTTCCCGTTGCTTGGGTAGGGGTACACTCTTCATTGTAGTTCCCCGAACCGTAAGTACCGCAGTCAAAATCTGCTGCAAAAGTATAGATCGGACGAACGGAGGTATTCATTGCATTCATAGTATCATACTAATGCTTATTGACAGACTGTTTTTGCAGCAGTACTATTGAAATGTTACTAACAATAAAAAACAAAAAAATGAAAAACGATTTAAATAATTTACTTGCCAAAGAAATGGACCGAAGTGATTTTCTGAAACACATCGGCATTGCTCTTTTGGCATTAACCGGCGCGGCTTCTGTGATGAAGGCATTATCGGGGATTGGCGGTCAGAACGTGGTGACACACGGCTTTGGCAGCGGTTCCTATGGTGGCAGCAGAGCAACTCAGTCACGCGATTAACTACAAACCGCGTGTAGTGGCTTATACAATGAAGCCTTGTCTTTTGTGGTAGCAAGGGGTACTATCAAAGTAGAACATTTCTAATGGGGGAATATAATGCAAACAACAACATTTGGTGACATTCTGGGTCTTGGAACTCCTGAATTACTACTGGTACTAGTTATTTTGCTGCTACTATTTGGTGCAACAAAGCTACCAAAACTTGCACGAAGTATTGGCGAATCAGCAGGTGAGCTGAAAAAAGGTCTAGACGAAGGCAGTAGCGATAAATCTAAGTCGACAGAGTCAAAAGATGTCGACAAAAACAAGTCGTAAGTCTGAACGTAACGTACTAGCTACCACCTTTGGTGAGCACATTCGGGAACTGCGAACCCGATTGATGCTGGTGGGGCTAGTCTTTTTCGTGTTATCGATAGTTGCCTATTCTGTACGCAACCAATTGGTTGATATTGTTCGTCAGCCTCTTGGGGATCAGACACTGGTATATCTCACACCTGCGGGAGGATTTAGCTTTATTTTCTCTGTTACTATGTACGCTGCTTTGGTCGTTACGGCACCATATTTAATTTATCAGATATACCAGTTCGTAAAGCCTACGCTGCCAGTAAACGCACGCCGGTATTCATTGCCCGTATTCGTAGTTTCCATATTGTTGATGTTAGCTGGCGTGTTATTTGGGTATTTTGTCGCTGTTCCCGCTGCGTTAAATTTCCTGGCAAACTTCGCTGGTGATCTAGTAATACCGAACCTCACGGCCGATTCGTATCTGGGGTTCTTTATGGCATATGTAGCGGGTCTTGGATTGTTATTTCAATTGCCATTATTATTGCTGTTCTGGAACTGGATTAAACCGATTACCCCTATGCAGCTTCTCAATTCTGAACGATTCGTGATTGCAGGCGCATTCATAGTATCAGCCATTATTACACCTACTCCCGATGCGTTTAACCAAGCAATGGTAGCAGGGCCAATTATCTTAATTTATCAGTTTGGCGCCGTAGCAGTGCTCATAATTAACAAATCCTCAAAACGAAAAATCGCGCGTGCGCAATCAAGTCAAAAAGCTACACGGGCTGTGGCCAACGAACCGTCTTTGAAACCGGTTACTCAATCAACATCAACACATAGACCTACGACTAAGCCATCGCACACACAAGCTATAGCGCCTACCAATCAGCGTAAAACACAGCCCAGAAGGGCAGTAATGGACGTAACAGGACCAGTGCATCGGCAGGCTCGTCATCAGATTCCGAATAGACCACTCCCAAGCAGGTCTACTCATCGATCCCTTGATGGAATAAGCCGACCACTGAGAAACAGTTGACACAAAACTATAAAAGTGGTAATATAGCAGCATGAACTCAAACAGAGGTCTGAGATTTTTGCCATTGCTTGTTACACTACTGATTATTGCAGTAGTGATTGCTGCTATCGTGTCAATCGGCCGCGCAGTATTAGGCGGTAATTCCACTAGTACTACTGAAAATGATACCTCTGCTCAGATGTTGCTGAACACTAATGATGATCGCGCCGTTGCGATGATCGTACGTGGTCCGATTGTTGCACAAGAAAACTTCCGTTCATATAAGATCGAGGTGACTCCGTTTAGTCGTTCCATGGAAGTATATCGTGGCTACCTAGACACCCGTGAAAAGGGAACAGACCTTTCAAACAATACAAAAGCCTATGAAGAATTTGTAAACGCACTTGATAAAGCCAATATGACCGACACGCGTAGTGGTGACATCTCGAACAACCTACTTGGTATTTGTGCCACTGGGTATGTGTATGAATTTGAGCTGCTGCAAGATGGTGATGTTACCAAGAAAATATGGACGTCGAGCTGTAGCGGTTCAAAGGGAAACATGGCAGCAAGCAAAGACCAAGTTGCCAGCTTATTCCTAGAGCAAATTCCAAACTCGGGTGACCTTGTGCCGTTTACATCTACCAACTCACTTAGCTTTTAGTACATCACTGCTATACTAATGACAGCATGATTACAGCTGTCATTTTTGATTGTTTCGGTGTGCTGTACCGCAGTAGTGCCGATGAACTATATAACCGGTGTGTTCCTGAGCGGCGGAATGAGCTGCATAATGTTAGACTGCAGCGAGACCGCGGGTACATACACTACGAAGAATACCTAGTCGCCACAGCGAAACTGCTAGAGATATCGACAGACCAAGTACGACAGATTACCGAGAGTTCTCACGTTCGTAACGAGCAGCTATTTGAGTATATTCGTACCATAGATAGGAGTCGCCTGAGAGTAGGCATGCTCAGTAATATTGGTGATACAACGGTAAACCAACTATTCACGAATGAAGAACTAACCGAATTGTTTGATGCAACGGTACTTTCCTACAAAGTAGGAATGGTCAAGCCGGACCCAGCCATATATCGCTTGATGGCAGAACGGCTTGGCACAAACGAAGATTCATGTGTGATGATAGACGACGGTGAAAACAACTGCATAGGTGCCAAACACGTTGGTATGGAAGCAATTCATTTTACGACAAACGAAGAAGTAATCCAGAAGCTAGAGGAACTAATAAGTGCCTGAATTACCAGAGGTAGAGACAGTCCGACGTGGGCTGGCTACTTTAATTGTGGGTAAAAAAGTTGTACACGAAAGTCATGACTGGCCCAAAAGTTTTCCGAACACAAAAGCAGATGTCGAGCAGTTTTTGATTGGTGCAAATATTACCGCAATCAACAGGCGGGCAAAGGTACTGCTTATTGAGCTTTCGAGCGGCTATACATTAGTGACACATCTGAAAATGACGGGTCAGATTGTATTTCGTGGTGATGCAGTATTTGGTGCGGGGCATCCGAACGATTCACTAATAGGGGAGCTACCTGATAAAAGCACGCGGGTGACTATTGACTTTAGTGATGGTTCGCATTTGTATTTCAACGACCAACGAAAATTTGGCTGGATGAAATTGTACCCTACACTAGAGGTGCCAGAAATAGACTTTATGAAGCGTGTTGGCCCAGAGCCACTAGAAGATGATTTTACTGCTAAGGATTTTTCTGTCCGGTTTACCAGGCGAAAGAACACCAGTATAAAGGCAGCACTGCTCGACCAAACGGTGGTTGCAGGCGTAGGGAATATTTATGCGGATGAAAGCCTATGGGGTGCACAGATAGATCCGCGCAGAAAAGTCGGAGATGTTTCAGGGTCTGAGTTCGAGAGGTTATATGAAGAGCTACGCTACGTTATGAATTTGGCTATAGAAAAAGGCGGCAGCACCGATAAAAACTATGTGGATGCCGAGGGTAAGCGGGGGAGCTACATGGACTTCGCTCGGGTCTTTCGGCGCGAAAAGCAACTGTGCCCTCGTTGCGGCGCTATTATCACCAAGATAAAGCACGCCGGACGAGGGACGCATGTATGCGAGAATTGCCAGACGTAGCCTGTGGAAAACTAGATTGACGAAAGCATAAGCATCTGATAAAATTTAGGGCAACATGGTCTAATGTAACCAATAGAAAGGGTTAAATAACCAGTATGAAAACACCAAAAATCAACAAACAAAAAATTGCTGCGCTGACAGCAGTTTTTGCGGTTGTTGTGTCTCCAGCAGTGGCGTCTGCTGCGACCGACTCTGCGAATACAACAGTCAATGCCACTGTAGCGGCATCTATTAGTATTACCAGTTCATCGCCAGTCACTCTCGCTCTCACACCTACCGCAGGTGGAGTGGTTACTAGCGACAGCGATGATGTAACAGTTGACTCAAACAACACAGCAGGCTATGACCTGACGCTCGCAGACAGCGATGCAAACACCAACCTTGTCAGTGGTGGCAACAACATCGCGGCACACTCAGGTACGTATGCGTCTCCATCGGTATTGACTAACGGTACATGGGGCTACGCAGTTGCGTCGCTCAACAACTTTGATGCATCATATTCTACTGAAACAGATAACACGACCAGCACATCAATATGGGCGGGAGTCCCAGCGAGTGGGTCGGCACAAAACATCAAGTCGACTACTGGTGTTGCCGTTTCTGACGTTACAACTGTATGGTATGCAGCACGGGTGAATACATCACAACCTACTGGTACCTACACCGATACTGTAACCTACACTGCAACTACTAAATAATATGGTGTTCTACGCGTAGTTTATGATCTATAAAACTACGAAACGTTTACTGGCAGCAGTCCTAAGTATGGGGCTGCTGCTATCTTGTGTTTCAGTAGCCTCGTATGCCGCAGAAGACGACCAAACTGCACCAGAAAACATTACGATGTCGCCTGTAAAAAAACGATATTCGTTTAAAGCTGGTGAAACGAAAAAAGATAGCTTTAAGATTATTAATGACGGAAAAAGAGGATACACTTTTGTCGTATACGCTCGTCCATATTCAGTACGAACCGAAAATTATTTACCAGATTTTACTACTGAAGCAAGCAATGCTGATGTGTATCAGTGGGTCCAATTCGATGCTCCTAGCTACGAGCTCGACCCAGGCGAATCTGTGAATGTAGAATATACAGTGCGTGTACCGAAAGAGGCTGCGCCAGGCGGCCACTATGGCGTACTTTTCGCTGAAACTCAGCCAGATGAAGAGACTAACGGTAATGTCGTGGCCCGTACAAAACGTGTCGGTGCGATAGTATATGCCAACGTTGATGGTGAAATAACAAAAAGAGGCGATGCTGACGCCGCAAAGATAGATTTCTTTCAAACCGAGCCACCACTTCAAGCAACACAAAGTTTTCAAAACTCAGGCAATACTGATTTTGATGTAGACTTTCGATTTACTGTTTCAGACATTTTCGGTAGTAAGAAATATGACTCAGTTGGCACATATACTGTGCTTCCGAACACAACACGCAATGTGTTGATGGAGTGGAAGCAAGCACCGTGGTTTGGGCTATATAAAGTAGACGTAACATCGAAATACCTAGGCAAATCATCGTCATACTCTGGATTTGTACTTATGTCACCACTGTGGGTATACATAGTCGTGGTGGTTGTAGTGGGAGCAAGAGTTGCCTATGCGATACGTCAACGTAGAAAATAGGTTTTTGCTTTCGCTGCCAGTATTAGCCGTCTTTATATGGGCTGTTGTTGGGACTACTGTGGGTGCGATTGCCTCTGGTAGTGGGTCCGTGATTTCAGCTCAAGTATGTGATAACGCCGGTTCTACCATAACGATAGCAAAGCCGAAGAATGATAGCATCGTAAACCAATCGAGTGTACGCATGCAGGGAAACGTGACGCATGCTACCCAAATTACTGTCATGATTGATGGACAGTATAACCAAACCATTCCGCTCGGAACGAATCAAAGTACGTACAGTTTTGATGTCTCGTTGACCGCAGGAACACATACCATAAAAGTTGAAGCAAATGATGTGTGTGCAGCGTCGAATGGTACAGCACAGGTTGTCATTACATTTGAGAGCAAAGCAAACGGAAGTGCAGGTAATGAAATACCAACATCTGCAGGAGGTGTGGTGGTAGGTGCTGGTACAGCAATTGATATACCTGAACAGAACGTTTACCAGAGATTACGAGGTTCAGCTGTAGTCGGACCAGTGCTTGGTGGTATTGAAAAAGCCTTTCGATTTACAGGCTTAGACAAAACAGTAGAGCGAGATGGTGTAGTGACTACAGTAGTACGAGTAGGAATGTTCACCGTAGGTATGACCACGTTAACCTTTACCACGCTCGCAGCACAAACCTATGCTGCCGTGCCAGCACAGTGGCTAGGAAAAATACTACCGCCAGACCCAATAGTTGGCCATCGTTACTTGATGTTGAGCCTACGCGGATCGAGCTTGCTACTGATACTGGTAGCAGCGGTGCTCTAGTAGCGTATAAAAGAGATATTTTTGGTACAATAATAGATATGAAACACAGGGGTACACTACTTTTATTGGCACTTGGGCTAGTGTTTTTACAGTCGGCTGTGGCTAGTGCGACAGAATTTAGTAGTAGCAACTTCAAAATAGACGGTGTAGTAGGAGAAAGCTATAGTGGCTTGAACAGCTCTAGTTCTTATAATCTGAGTGCTGTGGGTGGAGAATCAGTGGTAGGGAACGGTAGTGGCGGTAGTTATAAATTAGGTGAAGGCTACACGAGCCGTCTGGTTAATGCGTTGCAACTGAGCGTGCAACCTGGTGGATTGTTAGCATATTACCCATTCGATACGGGTACTGGCAAAGTTGCCTATGACTACAGTGCTACCACGGCAAATCTGGCGTTTTCAGGTACGCCTACTTGGGACACAGGTAAGATAGGCGGTGGAATCACTACCTCGAGTGGTAACACACTGACAACAAGTTCAACACCAAGCTTTTCATATAGTGCTTTTACTGTATGTTCATGGGCGAAAATTAGCTCTACGGGTACCACGCCAACCATCGCTGCACAGAGTGATAGCGGCATTTCTACTAACAACATGTGGTCTCTTGGTTTCAGTACAGGTGCAACCACACCTACGGCATCGCTACGGCTTGGTGGGACCACATACACAGCAACCAGCGCCACAGCGCTCGGTACGGGCACGTGGGGGCATGTTTGCGCCACCTATGATGGAAACGACCTAGTGCTGTACCAGAATGGGGCCGAAGTAGACAGTGTGTCTATTAATTCTGCTATTTCAGCGCCAGGTACTGCTCTAACGGTAGGTTCAAGAGGCGGTGGCTCGGTGCCATTAGCGGGTACTGTCGATCAGCTTAAACTGTTTAATAGAGTGCTGACTGTGAAAGAGATAGAAAGTGAATACAACGCACAAAACACCGGCAACATAAGTGGTTTAGCGCTTGAAGTTACACCTGGTGCTTCTGACACGGCCGACTACGATGCAGTAATGCAAACTGATGCTCCGGGCTATACACTAGCAATCAATCAAAACAATAATTTAACTGACGGTACGTACTCAATCCCTGCGGTATCGGGCAGTATTGCTTCACCCGTGGCATGGAACGAGGGAAGTACGAAAGGCCTTGGTTTTACGTTGTATGGTACCAACGCAACATCTTTGCCAGGCACTTGGGGAAGTGGCGCAAACTATGCTGCATTGCCAGGTACTGCTACCACTATGTACACACGCACCGGCTATACAGGTGGCGCTAAAGACATATTGAATATGCGGCTTCGTTTGGATGTTGCATCGTCACAAGTTGCGAGTGAATACACCAACCAAATGACGATTACAGGAACCATGACGCCATGATAAGTCGGCGGTTTGCGATAGGCCTACTAATAGCGATTTTAACAGGAGTAACTTATGCTCCGGTCAGCCATGCGGCTGGTCTAAAAGTTGCTCCGTTGCAGTACCGTACAGTGCTAAAAAAGGGTGAACAAAAAAAAGGTTCGATTGACATTAGCAACCCGACCAGGCAGACCCTTACCGTCACAACGTCGGTCCAGGCATTTCGCCAAATAGACGACAAGGGAAGACTAGAATTCTACAATGACGAAGCGCTTACAAAAGGTGTCAAACTAGACCTAGCGTCATTTAAACTTGGCCCACGTGAAGCCCTACGAATGTACTTTTTGCTAGATGGAAAAACACTACCAAGTGGTGACGTATATGGAGCAATTTTTTTCGCATTTCGTGAAAATGGACCGAAATCAGGTGTACAGCAGGCTGTAAGGGTAGGGTCGCTACTAAGTGTGGTAAACGGAACACCGGGTCCGCGAGAGGCAACAATCACAAAGCTCGATGTACCGTTTATACAGGTAGGCACTGCGATAAAAGGTGCCTACAACATTACTAACCCAGCAGATGAAAAAACAAACACTGGCTTCTACCCCGAAGTTACGACTAAACTCTGGCCAGGTGATATCAGCAAAAAACAATCATCAGCGCTGCTCTTCGCTGGAAGAACACGTACAAATTTGCTGGATTTCAAGGAAGTCGGCTTTGGTTTTCATAAAGTTGAAGTATCGTACAAGAACAGTTCAAAAAGCGCTTGGGTGTTTGTGGCAGAGCCATTCATAGCAGTGGTAATAGGGGTAGTGCTACTCGCAGTTGTGGTTGAAAGTGGCTTGTGGTTGCGAAGGCACAAAAAACGTAGAAAATAATACAGCAAAAAGTTGCATTTTTAAGATGTAGACGGTATACTAAACATATGGATTTTGCCTGTGTGAGGCATCCAAAATAAAAAGAGTTAAAAATGAGCAACTGGTGGAAGGTAGCATTACGTGCTACCACGCATACTGTACCCCTGTTGGCACTAGCAATTGTCCTATACTCGCACGCAGCTGGTGCTGTTACATCTGTCCCAACAAAAATGAATTTCCAAGGCCGCCTGACTGATTCTAGCGGCAACATTATGGCCAATGGCAACTACAATATGAGGCTTCGCTTGTACACGGTAAGCTCGGGTGGTAGCAGTGTATGGAGTGAAGATCGACTCGTTTCAGCTGCTCAAGGAGTACAGGTGACCAATGGTCTGTTTAGTGTGCAACTGGGTGACATTTCAGCCCTCGCTGCGTCTCTATTCGCTAGCGGTGCATTATACCTAGAGGTTGAACTGCCAACCCCGGCTACTGCTACTAGTTCATCACCGTCTTGGACGGAGGGTGCAATGACACCCCGTAATCAGCTGGCTACCAGCGCGTACGCCTACAACGCAGAAACACTCGATGGCCTCGATAGTGCTGCGTTTGGTCAGCTGAGCCAGAACAATACATGGACGGGCACAAATACCATCCAGGCGAGCAATACTTCGGCGTTTGGTATTCAAAACGGAAGTGGCGTAAACATACTCCGCGTAGACACCACAGGCGAAGCGGGCAATGTTATCTCAAATGGTAGCGTCGAAATAAACTCGACAGGGTGGTCCGCATTGGGTGGAGCGACAGTTACGAGAGTAACAAGTACGGCTACCTACGGCGAGGCATCTATGCAAGTTGCAACTACTACCAGTGCTAACGATGGCATCAAGTACGCGATCACACTAAGCGATAGCACGCAGTACACCGCGTCGTTTTACGCAAAACTAAACAGTGGTACATTTACGGCAATGTCTATGGGCTACTCAAACGATGGAACCACTGGTGGCGAGACCAACTGTAAAACAGGGATAACGATTGTAACAGGGGGCTGGACACAGGTGAACTGTACGTTTACGACGCCAGCTAGTCATTCTGGTACACCGTACTTTTACATGAAGCAGCCCTTTGGTGGAACTGCACGAACCTATTTTGTCGATGGATTCCATATGGTACCAGGGTCTAATATTGGTGCCTACTATGACGGCCAAATAAAAACGTCTGCTGTCTTTAACCACATTGCCGTGCAAGATATAGAAGATAGTCAAACAGCATTTCAGGTTCAAGCATCAAATGGTACGAGTGTTTTCGATGTCGATACTATAAACAAACGCGTAGGGATTGGTACCAATTCACCCAATAGTCGTTTGCATGTAGGAACTATCACAAGCTCAAGTATCGGGCTGATCGTAAAAGGAGTGAACAGCCAAAGCGGTAACCTCGTAGAATTTCACGACAATGGAAACAATGTTCTTTCTGGGGTAACTGGGCAAGGAAATCTGTTTAGCACGGGGAATACCCGTACCAATATAAATAGTTTAGGCGCACAGTCAGAAGGTACCATGACGTATGATCAGACAAATGACCGCATGCTGATGTATAGCAATGGGAAGTGGCAGGCAGACCGCAACGGTGCTGTGTTGGTGGCGGCGAGTAACTCCAGTCAAGCCGACAAAGACGCTGCAGATTACGTAGCCGATGGTACCGCTGACCAGTCAGAAATAAACGGTGCACTAACAGCAGCAAGTAGCTCTGGTGCTCGTAAAACGGGCAAGGTATTCCTATTTGCAGGTACGTATA
Source organism: bacterium (assembly GCA_030427525.1). Lineage (GTDB taxonomy): Bacteria > Patescibacteriota > Saccharimonadia > Saccharimonadales > Saccharimonadaceae > UBA1020. Next base: position 11,308 of record JAUIBD010000015.1, on the reverse strand, counting down.
CGATTAACGGTAGTGTGTCACTTCCCAATAATGTGACGTTGGAAGGTGCTGGTGCAGGTTCTATCATTACTATTCCAAATAGCTACAATAATGATATTAAATTGGTCACAAACACAGATACTACGACAGGAACGGGTATATCAATTCGCAACCTGACTGTCGATGGAAATTCATCTAACCAGACGAGCGGCCTGAACTACGCAATATACATGGACCACGTGGGTGACGGTGCGGGTACATCAGCAACACCTGGTGTAAAAATATCGAGCGTCTACGTGAAGAACACGCGCACCAGCGGTGTGTATCTGTACTATTCAGATAATAGTACGGTGAGCTCTATCTCAGCAATTAATACTAGCGTCGGTATAGCGGCAAGCAATAGTCTCAATACAACAATCACCGGCAACATTGTTCAAGGAAATGGCAACGGGATGGGTATATATAGTGGATCTACGAACTCTACTGTGACGGGTAATACAGTTGAGGGAAGTACGAGCTCGGGAATATTCGTTTCGGCGAATAACACTATCATTAGCAATAATGCAATCAACGACAGCGGTGGCAGCACAGACAATAATGCAATTTCTATAAGTGCGAGTTCGACTACCATAACTGGAAACACCATCAACGATTCGTCGGCTAGTACGACCAACTACGCTATCAATATCACATCTGGCACGTCAAATTACATCGCAGATAACTATCTGGCGTCTGGTTCCGTCAATGATAGTGGCACTACTACTATACAGGGAGGGCAGATGCAGTCATCTGGAGGATGGACTGTCGGCAATGGCTCGTCAAACATTAATCTCAACACGTCGGGAGCCGTTGCTCTAGAGGGGGGTGTACTACAATCGTACTCGGGAGTTGCCCTGTATCTGCACGGAGGTAGCTCTGCAGGCAATAATGTTGTTCATCTAAACGGCACTGAAGTTATCCTAGACCAAGATTTATTACGCTCATCACCTACAAATAATTTAACACTCCAAGGAGGTAGTGGAGGCGGTTCGGCTATCGTGTTAAAGGCCGACGCTTCATCCAGCAATAACGGAGTCATCATTGAGAACGGTTACTTGAGGAGTGCGAATGGTGTAAACCTTACTATACGCGCGGGAAACAGTGGTTCGGCAAATATCGCCATTGATGGCGCGAACATAGACTTTACTCAAGGCTTAGGAGCAGGTGCAGGTGTTACGTCTGTCTGTATAAATGGGTCAAACCGGCTAAAAGCTGCTACGAGTGTGTGTGCCAACCCATCGTCTATTGCGTACAAGGAAAACGTACAAGACATGGGTAGTACACTCGACCTGTTGAGCCGACTACGACCTGTCAGCTTCGACTGGAAAGATGATGTACGCTACACCTCTCAGAGTGGTACGAAAAATGATTTCGGGCTTATTGCACAGGATGTACAAGGCGTCATTCCGACACTTGTATCGTACAACGAAGACGGCAGCGTACAGGGGCTTAACTACTCTGGTTTCGTACCGTTCCTTATAAAGGGCGTGCAAGAACAGCAAAGTCAGATTGGCCAGCTGCAGGGTGACGTACTAGCGATTCAAGCGACTAACCAGCAGCAACAAAATCAAATACAGGCTGCCACAACAAAAAATAATACCCAACAAACTTCAATAAACAATCTGAAGAATAGTGTATCGTCACTTCTACAAAATGCTGCGACAACAAACCTCACGGATGGTAGTATGGACATTGTCGTGGACGGTGCGATGTTTGGCGGTGGGGTAGTAATGAACGGTAGCCTGAATGTTTCTGGTCCGAGCACGGTCGGCAAACTAACTGTGACAAAGAGCCTGGCAGTGACACAGAACCTTGTAGTTGGCGGTAGTATTTCCACAACAGACATTACAGTCAATGGTCATATAGTTACGGCTGGTAACACGCCGCAAATCGTAGTGAAGCAGGGCGCTGGTGAGGCGAATGCAGCTGTAAATATCGCAGCCCCATCCGTTTCTATAGAGGGTAATGACACGAGTGGAACGATAACCGTGACAGCGGGCGAAAATGGCTTGGCAGATACGCTCGCATCTATCACCTTCGCGAAAGCATTCGAAACAACGCCTCGCATTGTACTGAGTGCCGCCAACCGCGCCAGCGTGAACCTAGGTGTTTATTATGACGCCTCACGTGCGTCAACTACTGGATTTGACATCATGATAGATACTGCTCCCCAGTCGGGTAAAGCGTATGTATTCAACTACTACATTGTGCAATAATGCACAGCATGAGACCCCGACTCACAAGTGTAAATTACAACTAATTAGAGAGTAAAAAATATTGTTCGGTACAGGGGTATAGTGCTATACTAGCCGTAAGCGCTATATAGAGGTGTGCGTGTACGAGCTGCAACACGGGCGGCACTGCGAGAAAAAAGAAATGCGAGAAACAATCCGGTCTTCTGGTGTACGGGCTATACTAGTAGCCTTGTTTTTCGTTGTTACCGGCTTTCATTCAGCGCACGCAGTCACCACAGTCCCAACAATCATGAATTTCCAGGGGCGCCTAGCTAATTCTTCCAACAATATTGTGGCGAATGGTACCTATAATATGAAATTCCGACTATACGATGCTCTCTCGGGCGGCACATTGGTGTGGAGCGAAGATCGCCTGGTCTCAGCAGCGCAGGGGGTTGTTGTTACCAACGGGTTGTTCAAGGCACAACTTGGTTCTGTGACACCACTCAGCGCATCACTGTTCGCAAGTGGGGGAGTGTATTTAGAAATCGAGCTACCTACACCAGCGACCGCAACAACTTCTAGTCCTGTCTGGACCGAGGGTGCTATGAGCCCACGCAATCAGTTAGCTAGCAGCGCGTACGCGTATAACGCCGAGACGCTTGACGGCCTCGATAGCTCGACCTTTGCACAACTAGGGAGTACCAATGCGTTTACCGCGGCAAACAGTATCACCGTAGCGAGTGCGAACGCCTTTCAGGTAAAGAACGGTGCAACGAATTTATTCAATGTGGATACTTCAACTTCACAAATTTCAGTCGGAACCAGCGATACAACTGGTGTAGCTTTTGTGCTCGACACGAAGACGAGCGCTGGTGATCCGGCAATAACGACAAACGGCGCAATGTATTACAACTCAAATTCTGGTAAGTTTCGCTGTTATCAATCTGGATGGAAAGACTGTTTGAGCACACTACAAGGTGCGTATGACGTCTCAACTAGCCCGGCTACTATCACAACTACAGCAGCAAAAGGTGTCAAAATTGCGGCTGGTGCTGCGCCAACAGCAGATCTGTTCACAGTAGATAACGCCGGCCAGGCGGTTGCGACAAATAATGTGAATGGGGTGAAGGTAAACTACGTTGGTGGCGCAGGTGCAATCGAAGGTGCCGGTATTCGAGTTGACTACACGCCTGGCGGTACCAGCGGCAGTACGTGGAGCGGTATGCGAATCGTAGCGAACAGCACAGGTGCAACCAGTGGCGTCACTGAATATGGCCTGAAGCTCGAAGGTCCCGGAAGTCCGGGTGCTGGTACAGAAGTAGGTGTGGGTGTGGCAGGTGGTTTTGATATTGGAGTAGACATTGCTTCTGGTGGCCTTCAAATGGCTGATCTTGGTAGCGAGCCTTCAGCACCAACAGCCGGAAACCTGCGGGTGTACTCACGAGACATTGCAGGGAAGATGCTGTTAAAAGTGAAGGGCCCCAGTGGCATAGATACACCATTACAGCCTGCGCTGTTTACTAATAACGTTGCCATGATGCTGCCTAGCACAGGTACTACCATTACGGTATGGGGCATGCAGAATACCACAGTGGGTACAGCATCTACACCAGCTATTACAACAAGCAGTCTTGCAACTTCAATGCGCCGAGTCAGGGTGACGAGCGCTGCAACTGCCAATGCGGCCGCAGAACTTCGTTCAACACAACCGCTGGTGTGGCGAGGTAATACCAGTGGACTTGGCGGTTTCTTCTACGCGGTTCGCTTCAGTATTAATTCTACTACCGCAAATCAGCAGTTGTTTAGTGGGTTGATGGCAGCTACCGGCGCGACTTCAACAAGCGCCGTGCCTTCGAGCTTAGTGAACATAGTTGGTGTTGGCTGGGATAGCGCAGATGGTAACTTACAAATGATGACGAATGATAATACGGGCACAGCTACAAAAGTCGACTTGGGCGCAAACTTCCCAACGAATACGACAGCAGCTGTATACGAGTTAATCATGTTCGCTCCACCAAATGGGTCGACAATCGGCTATCGGGTCACTAGGCTAGACACCGGTGATGTCACGTCTGGCACACTTTCGAGCGACCTGCCGCAAAATACAGTTGTTCTTACCCATCACCAGTACATGAACAATGGCGGTACTGCGGCGGCTGCAGTGCTTGAAGTAAACCGTGTATACGTAGAGAGTGATTATTAGTACCTATGAGAACCCGAAAAATGAAGCCAGTAGTTACTGTGCTAACGATAGCTCTCGTTGGTATGGCGCTGGTAGGAGGCATATACTGGTGGAAAACGAGCACAGCATCACAGTCAGAGCTTCAGATTGTCGAAGCTAAAGTAGAGCGATTATACCTACTTCCCAAAGATGAAACACCTGCGCTTGTCAGCGTCGTTGATGCCTCGAAATTAACTAGTTCATACCTCAAGCAGTATGCAAAAACGGGCGATAAGTTGTTGCTGTATCAAAACACAAGCAAGGTGATAATTTATCGTCCATCAATAGATAAAATTGTTGATATTGGCATTCTGGAGCTTGATGCGGTGAAAGATACTAAGAACTAACCCATGGTATACTGAAAGGGAATTATGACTGAAAAACTAAGCAAAAAATTGCAGCTAAAAATGCCAAAATTAGTGGTCTTACCAGTAGTAGCGGTTGTTTTGCTTGGCTTCATTGCGGCAGGGCTATGGCTACTCCCGCACGGTCAGCGTATCGATAGCAGCAAATACCAGGTTGTATATCTTAGTAGTGGCCAAGCATACTTTGGTAAACTACAAAACACTGGTGGTGACTACCTGGAGCTCAGGAATCCATATGTCGTACAAGACGTACAGCAGCCGACTGACAGCACAAAAGGCCAGACAAACCAGACGACTTTAGTAAAAGTAAGTGACCAAGTGTACGGTCCTGATGACAGCATGTCGCTTCGCTCTGATAACGTTCTCTTTTGGCAAAACTTGCGTGAAGATAGCAAGGTTGCCCAGGCTATCGACGCTAAGCAATAAGCATAGCCATCATCTGTTAAAAGTGCTAAAATAGCACTAAGTATTCATGCGGTAAACGTGGAGTATGTACAAACTAACTTAGTGGAGGCAGTATAGTCGCGCACAGAATACAAATGGGAATACGTATTTTTAGTGCCACCCTTGTGGTTTTGTTTGCTGTTCTGCTTGTTCATCAATCAACGGTGGGTGCAGTAGATACCGTACCAACAAAAATGAATTTTCAGGGTAAACTAAGTGACTCCGCGGGCAATATACTCGCCGATGGTGATTACAATATGCGTTTACGTATGTATGATGCTGCAAGTGGTGGGACACTACTATGGAGCAGTGATAGGTTAGTTTCGGCTGGCGAAGGTGTGACAGTGACGAACGGACTATTTACGATACAGCTCGGCAGGCTTGTGCCAATTAATAGTGGGCTATTTGACGGCTCAAACGACCTTTATTTCGAAGTAGAGCTACCCACGCCTGCAACAGCTACTACTTCGAGTCCGGTATGGAGTGAGGGGCCAATGACGCCACGGAGTCAGCTGACTTCTAGCGCGTATTCATACAATAGCGATTTGCTTGATGGCCTTGATAGCTCTGTTTTTAGCCAGCTAGCTGCTAGCAACACTTGGTCGGGCAGCGCCAATTCATTCGGCGGCAGCACCTTCGGGGCAAGCACTAGTACTAGTGCATCGTTGTCGGCACCGCTGCTCTCGCTCAATACAGGCTCGAGCTCCATTACGCTAAATGGTACGGCAATCGGTTTGGCGGGAACAAGTTACACAAATACAACTGCTTCAAGCATATTCCAAAATTCATCTGATTCAAGTTCAGCATTTACGATAGCCAGATCCGGCTCGGGAGGTAACTTGTTTGTGGCTGATACGTCGAATGCTCGCATATACATCGGTGACCCTACACCAGACGCAAACACGGTATTTTTGGTGGTAGATAATTCAAGTGCGGCAAGCGACCCAACTGGCACGAACGGGGCAATCTACTACAACACTACATCAAATTCATTCCGTTGCTTCGAAAACGGCACATGGACAGATTGTATTACCAAAACTGGTCGTATACAGGCATATGACTCTACGGGAGGTACGGACCTGAATACGACCACGCCAACTGCAGTACCATGGGATGCAGAAACACGAAAAGACAGTGGTTTCACACATTCAACCGTAACCAACCCAGCGCGGGTGTATATGGATAGCCCTGGCTGGTATGAGATTGCCTACAACGTGAGTGGTGCAAATACGTCTGGAAACCGAAATACCGTACACTGCCGGCTTCGTTTGAATGGCAGCACTTATGCGGTGCCGGGTGGCAGCTACTCATACACACGAAACAATACAGATGCGGAGGGAACGAACACGGCATCTGCTCTGGTGCAAACCACATCATCAAACGAATACGCCGAAGTGTTGTGTCAACGAAATGGTTCAGCGGGCACGCAGGCAGCTATTGCGAATCAATCCTGGATAAAAATCAATACCGCCAACTAGGGTACAATAGTACCAGTGATTACACTTCTGACAGGTGACAACAACTTTGAGGTTAAACAAGCGCTTGCAAAGCGTATTGCTGTCCATACCTCTGAAGTTGAATACTTTGATGGCGAAGAGCAGACAATCTCAGGTCTCGCAGATATGTTGCTCGGACAGAGCTTGTTCTCGGCAAAAAAAGTAGTCGTGGTCTCAAATGCTAGTGCAAATAGCCAGCTTTGGGCTGCCTTGCCAACGTGGCTCGCGAAAGTAAGTGAGGACTCCGAAATTGTTTTGGTAGAGCCGGGTGTAGACAAACGCACGGCTACCTACAAGTGGCTGAAAAAGCACGCCGAGGTAGAAGAACACGCAGCCTGGGGTGAACGCGACACGCCCAAAGCTGAAGCTTGGGCTGTTTCGCATGCCAGAGAAATGGGCAAGGGGCTGGACAAAAAAGTAGCTCGCACGTTGGTGGCACGCACAGGCGTAGACCAATGGCGTATACATCATGCGCTGGAAAAACTCACTCTGCTGGATGAAATTACAGAGGCAGATGTAGAAAATATTGTTGAACAAAGCCCCAGTGAGAACATTTTTTCACTGTTTGAAAAGGCGCTATCGGGCGACGCAAAGAAGCTGCATGAAAAGATAGAAACACTGTCGCTAACCGAAGATGCCTACAAGGCCATGGGGCTGCTCGCCAGCCAAGCATTTCAGCTGGCCGTGCTCGCAAGTACCGACAAATCGTCTGCTGAAGTTGCCAGCGATATGGGTGCACATCCGTATGTGCTGGGTAAGTTATCTCCACACGCCAAACGCCTGGGTCGCTCAGGTGCTCGCCAGGTAGTTCAAGCACTCGCCACAGCAGACATGCGCCTGAAGTCTACCGATGCCGAGCCATGGGCTATTGTAGAACAAGCGTTGTTGCAGATAACAAAACACCCCAGCTAGGTTGGGGTGTTTAAAAGTTTTCGAGAAACTATTTCTTTGCAGTTTTCGCTGCAGGTTTTTTCGCAGGAGCCTTTTTCGTAGCTGGTTTCTTGGCCGTGGTTGCTTTGGTAGCAGTCTTTGCCGGAGCTTTTTTAGCTGCAGGCTTAGCAGCAGCTGGTTTTTTCGCAGCAGATAGCTTTACGCCAGCAGCTTTAGCTTTGGCAGCTAGAGCAGCTTTGCGACGAGCTACGGTATTTTTGTGCAGTAGGTTTTTCTTTAGGGCTTTGTCTAGCTCGCTGTGTGCAGCAGATAGGGTAGCGCTAGATGGCTTTGCTTCGAATGCTTTTGTCGCAGCCTTGATAGCCTTTTTAGTAGCTACGTTGCGGTCGCGGCGTACATTAGCCTGCTTTACGCGTTTGATCGCGGATTTAATGATTGGCATAAAAAAAGTTCCTCGTATCTTTCACTTTAAAGATTTATATTGCTAATCAAGACTGAATTATAGAGGAAAACACACAATTTGTAAAGGACACGGAACCCTTGTGCACATCTGTACAATTTTGTTGACGAATATGAAACGCTTATGGTAAAGTAGTGGGGAAACGTCTATTTAAACATAAAAACAACAAATATGGACAAAAAAGCCAGCACAGACGACAGCCAAAGCGCTAAGCAACAGTTGCTTGAGCGTATTAAGAGTGCGAGTAATATTTTAGTTACGGTAAGTACCAACCCTAGCGTTGATGAACTTTCAGCCGCACTTGGTCTGACGATTATGCTAAACAAGCTGGAAAAGCACGCTACCGCTGTAGTGAGTGGTGAAATTCCACCTGCTATTAGCTTCCTTGACCCAGAAAAAACCTTTGAAAACAGCGTCGATTCTTTACGTGACTTCATTATTGCACTCGACAAAGAAAAGGCCGACCACCTGCGCTACAAAGTAGATGGAGACGTCGTAAAAATATTCATCACACCCTATAAAACAACGATTACGCAAGACGACTTAGACTTTTCACAGGGTGACTACAATGTCGATCTAGTGATGGCACTAGGTGTACAAGACAAAGAGCACCTTGATACAGCGCTCAGCGCGCATGGGCGTATATTACATGATGCCACGGTCGCAACGCTAAGCTGTGGTGAAGATACTAGCGACCTTGGTTCGATAGACTGGAACGAACCCAACGCCAGTAGCCTTTCCGAAATGTTGGTAGCCCTTAGCGAATCAATTAAAAACGACAATCCTCTATTAGACGAGCAGAGTGCTTCAGCATTACTAACTGGTATCGTGGCTGCAACAGATCGCTTTAGCAACAATCGTACTAGCAGCAAAGTAATGACCATGGCTGCGCAGCTGATGGCCGCCGGAGCAAACCAGCAGCTCATCGCATCGAAACTACAGGAATCACATGAAATAAGCCCCGAAAAATCAGCTGGAAACGATGACGGTACAACGGATCTGAATGAAGGACAGCAGACCAAAGTTAAAAAAGATCAACCAGCCAAAAAACCAGATGGGGAACTTGACATTGAGCATGAGGAAGCTGATGAAACTTCTAGCGATGATGTACCGATAGAATCTCAGCCGTCTTCGACTGAAGATCAGCTTGCGAAGGATCTTGAAACAGTGGCCGGTGCATCTCCGTCAGTTGATGATTTGAAAAAAGACCTAGAATCAGCAAATGCCGAGCTTGAGTCTGACGCTGAAAAGTCACCACCAGCTGCCGATGCGATTTTGCCACCAGTCAGTCGACCTGAAGGTGAAATTGACGACACACCAAGCATGGGCGGTGTATTGAATGCTACTACTGAACAAGCCGAAAAAGACAAAGAGGCCGAAGCAAACAACAACCAGAATCATACTATTTTGACACATACCGACGGTGATTACGTTGGCGACCAACAACCAACCTTCCAAGCACCGTTCAACGCTGCCGATAACAAGGAAGAGCCAAGCAGTGTTGATATATTCAAAGATGCTAAGCCATCAGTTGATTTAACACCGCCAAGTGGTTCAGTGCCGACTGCAGAACCTGTAGCACCGCCAGATCTATCAGCACCATTACCACCGCCTCCGGTCGCAGCTCCGGAACCAGCTGTTCCGCCAATGCCCGAGCCTGCGCAAGCTCCGGGAGTAGATAGGGCACAAGAACATCAGGATGCACAAGCTGCTGTTGCAGCGGCGTTCGATGCAGCGCCATTTGACCCTGCAAACAACCCTACTGTTGCCAGTGGTGCGCAGCAATTAGGCGAGGTGCCACATGATGCACCACTGCCGCCAGCACCGAGCCTGGTCGAGCCACCGTTACCACCTGCGGCTCCTACCACTTTTGAGCCGTTGCCACCGCCACCGATGCCTGACACGCCGCCATTACCACCAGCACCGACCCCATCGCCAGCACCGGCAGACTTTAATGTTTTACCTCCACCACCGGCGCCTGCACCTGGTCAATTTCAGGGTGCGTTACCGCCAGAGCAGCTTGGTCAAATATTTGGCGCATCTGGTGCTCCTGCGCCATCTGCTGTTCCAGAGCCTGCGCCAAACGACCCAAACCAGTTCAAGATTCCTGGACAGTAGCCTAAACTTGCTATAATTACACTGAATGAAAGAAATACTCCTTGTTGATAAACCAGCCGGCTGGACAAGTTTTGATGTGGTGGCAAAGATTCGTGGTATGCTACGTGCGAAATACACCAGCGAAGGCCACACACCTACAAAAAAGCAGTTAAAAGTTGGTCATGCAGGCACTCTCGACCCCTTTGCAACAGGTTTACTAATAGTTCTTTTAGGTGACGCCACAAAGCGTTCTGACGAGTTTCTAAAGCTCGACAAAGTGTACGAGGCTACTATGACGCTTGGGTCTGTCAGTAGCACTGGCGATCCAGAAGGGGAAATAGTGCCAATTTCAGACCACAAGCCCTCTCGGCAGTCGGTAGAAGTCGCCCTAGCGCAGTTTATCGGTGAAATCGAACAGCGCCCACCTATGCACAGCGCTATCAAAATAGATGGCCAACGCGCATACAAGCTGGCGCGCAAGGGCCAGGAAGTAGAGATGCCGCTACGTAAGGTAACAATTCACAGTATAGAACTACTGCAATATGATTACCCAGAGGTAAAAATCCGCACAAATGTCTCTAGCGGTACCTATATTCGTAGCCTGGCGCGTGACATTGGCGACTACTTGGATATCGGGGCGTATTGTAGTGACTTGCGGCGTATTTCCATCGACAAATGGAATATAGAAGACGCTGCCCCCATCGAGAATATTGATTTATAGTTCAGTTTATGCTATAATATTAAGATTATGGTCAGCTTTTTATTGCCTGAACAACGAGCCGTATCAGATGCTGAAAAAATTGCAGCACAAGTTGCAAGAGTTAAAGCTGCACGAAATTTACTAGATTTGTTAGAAATGAAAGCAAAAGTAGAGCAGCATATTACACAAGATGAACTACCTGAGGATGTGCTTGAGCTGGAGGAAGCAATCAAAGATCGTCGCTCTGAAGTATGGTCTGCAGAAAATGCTGCACTACGAGCCGACCCTGATGACTCTTTCCGACATAGCGCGATCCACATAGTTGAAAAATAGTTGATTCTCTGGTAAAATCACTTAGATGATAACAAAGGACAACAAAGCCAAGGCAATTGCTTTGACTCAGGTCGCGAAAAACGATGTTGGCAGCCCACAGGCGCAA
>JAUIBD010000014.1 GCA_030427525.1 bacterium | reverse complement strand
CCGCCGGGGTGATTCACGGTGATTTTGAAAAAGGCTTTATAGCCGCGCAAGTAGTCGCCTACCCAGACCTAATAGCCGCTGGCAGCGAAGCAGCCGCCAAAAGTGCCGGCAAGCTCCGCACCGAAGGTAAAGACTACGTGATGCAGCCAGATGACGTGGTAGAATTTCGATTTAACGTAACAAAATAGCGCCCCAGAATGTAGAGCGCTATTTTCTTTAGGCAAACGATTAGTTCTGCTGGCTATTGCAGTAATTGTTTACTGTTCCACCGAAGTTTGTCTGGAATGCCCTAAAGCCGTATGAATATGCCAGTGCGACATCGTTTGTATTCCATACGTTTCGTGTCGCTACAGTCAGTCCTTGTATTTCTGACAGCTGAGTGTAATAGCTATACAGCTCTTCTGGTAACTCTACCAGTTTGTAGCCTTCAGCCTCTACCAGTGCTTTTGTAGGAGTATCATCTGGGTCAGGTCGCCAGAACACCTTTTGTCCAGGATAGGTTGCTTGTATATAGTTGGTCGCGCCAGGTGATCCACCCAGGAACACTCGTCCAGCCATACTGTAGTACGTAATCCAATCCTTTACTTCCTGTAGGCCACAGCTCTGCCACCTGTCGCCAAACTCTTGCCAGTCCTTAATCTCTATCATCAACTTCGCGTTGTTTATATATTTCGTATAGTTTTTTGCTGCCTGAATAGCTTCTCTAACGGTAGCTATTTTATAGCCTCCAGGTAGCCGTACCTGACGTAGTTCTGACAGTGTGTGCTCTTCTGGTCGCCAGTCGTTATAGGGGCTGGCTGGGTCATCAATGATTCGCTTTAGTGTATTATCGTGGACCATTACTACCTTGCAGTCGCTGGTCATACGGGCGTCTAGCTCGGCTCCCCACTTCCATTTGGTCGCTGCTTTGATGGCAGGCACGGTTTCTTCTGGGTAGTTATTGTTCTTTGCACGGTGAACAATACTGACGCACGTGTTGGCTGCTTGCGCGGTAGTACCTAGAAGCATCACGCCAAAGAGGCCGAGTGCTGTCAGGCTTCCCAATCTGAATGTGTTAGATTTACTAAGTTTTTGGATTCGATGTTTCTGTGTATCACGACGACGGTTTGTTAGACGCATGATCTCCTCCTTACTTTGTAATGTGTCTATATTATACCCTAGTTAAGTTTTCGTCATAAAATGAAGTGACCCTCGCCAGCGTGAAAGCATAGCGAGGGGTAAAACCTTAACTTCAGGTCACTTCATCCGTTCACCCGCAGGTGACGGGTACGGCGCGCACGTAGCGGTGTCGGTTCCACTCGCCCCACTCGGACGGCTTGTCCCAGCAGAACTCGAACACGACACCACCGGGGCCGCTGACAGGAGTCAGACGATCCACTGGCACGGTTCCGTTCAGCCACGTAGGCGTGATCTCACCCTCGAACGGGGTGATCTCGTAGCACGCCACATCGGCCTTGTTCTCGCCGTACAGACGCACCGTCATGCCCTCTTGGGCGTTGTGGCCCAGCAGGTTACCAGAGGCGCCGCCTTCGCGGTAGGTGTGAGCGCCGAGGCGCACCACACCCTGACCGTCCGCGCAGGCCAGTGCGTTCTGCGGCGTGCGCGCCGCAGACATGCGAGGGTCGAGTGGTCCGTCGAACAGCGGCACGGGGTACAGTCCGTCCTCCGTGAACGGCAAGTTCGCGATGGGCAGTCGCAACTTCAGCGCCGGCACCACTGCGAGCTTGGGCTCGAAGGGCTGCTGCCCCTCGCATGCCTGCTTCTGCTGCAGCGGTGATGGCGTTGCTGCCAGCGACGGGTCAGGATCCTCGCTGCTCGGTGTGGGCGAGGCGCTCGGCGACGACACTTGCGGGTCGATCGCCTGGGGCTGGAGGTACTGCCGCAGCCCGAAGGCTGCGAAGAGCACCGTCACCACAAGGATGACGACCCAGAACGCCAGAACACCCTTGTTTCGGGGTGCGTGTTTCGACATAGCTCCCCCTTCCAGGGTGCTCGAAGTGACTTGAAATGACTTGTTAAGGTGAGGGCTCACGGGGAACACCTCATACGTCTATTATACCACAAAAAGAAAATAATTTCAATACTGTGCACACATGAAGAGAGCCTCCTCCCACCACACACGAAGCGTGGCGGGAGGAGGCTTGTACCTCTTCACATCATCAGCTCACGCCCCTGGCATGGGGCGTAGCTGGTTGTACTGGTTGATCAGTGCCGGGCGAACTGCACCCCGGCGCGCCGACCGGCGAAGCCGGCCACCACCATGGAGCCCAGGATGACCCACAGCCACGGAGCGTTGTTCTGCTCCGGGCCGCCACCAGGACCACCCTGCGGGTTGTCCGTCGTGGTGGTCGTGGTGGTGCCGCCACAGCTGCGCGGCGTCCGGTCACGAGCGAGGACGTTGCCGTCCCCATCGGTGACCTTCACCCACGAGCCGGGCTTCGCACCCGTCACCGGCTCCGTGCGCGACTTACCCGCACCCACCATGTAGAGGGTCGGCTCGCCGTTCACGATGACCTCGAACCCGTGCGCCACGGTGGAACCGGTGTTGTCCATCGTGGCGGATCCGTCACCGCGGCAGTCGACGTCGACGTTGCCGTCCAGGTCGATCACCGGGTCGGGCGTGCACGCCACGCCGCTGTCCTCGGGCAGCGTGTAGACCTTGGGCTCGGTGGTCCCGTCGGTCCAGGTGGTGCCGTTGGCGTCCACCAGCGTTGCCGTCCGAGTGGTGCCGTCCGCGGACTCCGAGTACTGGGTCGTCTCGGAGTTCTCGGGCAGCGGGGTGGTCCAGGTCACGTTGTCCGTCACGTTGGCCCCGTTGCACGGGTCCTCGGTGCCGAACGTCGGGATCGCGACCTCGCCCTTGGGCGGGGTGCTTCCGTTCCAGGGGTCGTTGTCCGAGACCGAGGTCTCGGAGTACTTCCCCTCCGCCGTGACCGTGGCCACGTCGGTGTGATTGGCGTCGTAGCCCAGCGCCGGCAGGGTGCCGGTGCACGGGAACGCGTCGTCCACGAGGAACGGACCGGACCAGGTGGTACCCGTCGCCGGGCCACCCAGCTTCGAGAAGTCACACGACACACCCGTCAGGGTCCCCACACCCGCCGTCGTCTCGTCGGAGACGGCGACGTTGACCAGCGGCTCGTTGCCGTTGTTGGTCACGATGAAGGACACCGGCGTGTCGGCCGTCGGGTCGAGACCCTTGGCCGTGTCGTCGAAGTCGCCGGCCTCGGGGCCGTCGTACGACGAGTACTTCTCGATGTCGATCGAGGGCATGGGCGTGACGCAGCCGTACTTGAACTGCTCACGCTCGTCCCACACCTGCTTCTGGAACCACTGGCCCCACTCGATCTCGCCGGAGAGGACGTACTTCTTCTTCTCCGGGTCCCAGGCCCAGGACTCGTAGCCGATGCGCGCGATGACGCCCGGCTCGAAGTCGCCGTACTGCGACAAGTCGCAGCCCGACTTCTTCTGGTAGCGCTTCTTGGGCGCCGGCGGCTCCGGGATCTCGTCCTTCACCTTGAAGTTGTCGAACTTGGTGCAGTCCTGCTCGAAGTCCGACGACGAGGAGACCCAGACCTTGTACTCGCCGCCCTGGTTGGGCGTGTCGGAGTACGGGTAGAGCTGGAACGGCCCGAACGAGCCGCCCGAGACGGACACCTGCTTGGTCGCCGACAGCACGACCGACCCCGAGGGGTCGGTGACGCGGACGTAGAGGGTGTCGACGTCGTCGGGGAGCTGGTCCCCGTAGACGTAGACGTCCTGCTTCGTCTCGTACTTGGTGTTGCCGTTGACCACGGAGCCGTCGGCGGTCGTGGTCTTGACGGAGCCGGTCAGCTTGACGCAGCTGTCCGGCGACGGGGTGTCGCTGGGCTCGCTGCTCGGGCTCGGGCTGTCGGACGGGCTGTCCGACGGCTCATCGGACGGATCGTCGCTGGGCGAGTCGGAGGGATTCTCCGACGGGCTGTCGCTGGGATCCGACGTGGGGTCATCCGACGGTGAGCCGGACGGCTCGTCGCTGGGGTCCGGCTGGTCGGGCTTGCAGTCGACGGCCTTGTAGGACGCCGAGCGCTTGTCCGTGCCCGGACGGCCGGGGTTCGCCCAGTCGAGCTCGTACACGACCGTTCCGTCGGAGACCGAGGTCTCGCCGGTGTTGATGGCGAACGTGACGGTCTCGCCGTCGATCGTCGCCAACTTCGGACCATCGGACAGACCGAGCGTGCTGGCCGTGACCAGCATGTCGTTCCAGTCCAGGGGCTGGTCCTTCTTCGGAGCCTTCTCACCGTTGGCGATCGAGGCGTTCACCACGACCTTGCCATCGACGCAGACCGCGCTGGCCTGCGACGACTTGGTGATCCAGGCGCCCGCCGGACCCGCGGTTCCGATGGTGATGCCACCAACGGCCACGGCCGTGACGCTCGCTGCGACGAGGGTGCGCCGCAGGTTGAATCCGGACATATGTATGTCCTTCCTACTAGATGGGAATTACGCTGCGTGACGTATACGGGGGTTGATGCCCCCGATACTTCGTGCATGATCAAAGCTGTACTGTGATGTGAAAGAGCATACGGCTACACTACCGTACTCGTGCATACGAAACCGTATGCTCTTTCCTCGCAGCAAAGCCATGACCAAGCACCAAACATCAGTCGCCACATACGTGACGCAGCAACCAGTTTGGGACTGGCTGTATGCCATTATACCACAAAAAGTATAAAAAGTAAATACTAGCGCAATGATTTTAAGAGATAAAAACGCTCCCGATTACCCTTAGAGCCTGCCACTTCACTATCTGATTTATCTACCACCACAAAATAATGCTTTACCCACGCCTCAAACTCCTTTAAAATCTGCCGGCGCACCGAATCGTTCTTTATGACCCCTTTATTCACCTGATGTTTACCCGCCTCAAACTGTGGCTTTAGCATCGCTACTACCTCTGTATTTTTGCCACTCAGCGTGGCAATATGGGGCAAGATGTCACGTAAACTGATAAAACTAACATCCATTACGACAATATCTGGTACCTCTTGTAGTTTCACTGTCGAGCCGCTCGCTGACAAATCTGATGAAACATCTGCAGCCCGAGTTTCCCCTGCTGCGAGCGCAAGGGGAGCCCGGCGCGAAGCCGTTTCGGCAGATTTCGCCTGCGAAGAGGCGATAACAGCACGAATATCCGTCTTTTCATATAGTTCTATCCGTTTGTCGCCTCTAAGCGACGGATGCAGCTGCTCGGTGCCCACATCGACAGCAATCACCTTATTCGCCCCGTGTTGCAGTGCGTAATCGGTAAAACCACCGGTACTACTGCCTACATCGAGCACAATTTTACCACTAAAATCGAGGCCTAGTGCGCGCGCGACACTAGCGAGCTTTAGGCCTGCCCGGCTCACATACTGCTCTTTTGCCGTCAGCTTCACGGTATCTGTTTCCGCTACAAACTGCCCGGCTTTTTTGGCAGGTGTACCGTTTACCAACACTTTACCGAGCCCAATCCAGCTTTCCGCCTGCGAACGGCTGCGTACCAGACCGCGCGTTACCATTACTTGGTCGAGTCGTTGTTTCATGGGTACATAATCTTTTCTACTTGGCGCGTAATATCAGCGATATGCCCCCACGAGCTGCCTTTGGTCATGATTACCAAACTATACGTGCCTTTTGGATGTACCACGATGGCCGCATCGTTCAAATAATCCCATAAAAAGCCGACTTTATCGTATACCTTACCAGTGCTCCCTGCCGGAATGCCCGAGCGATACACCTGTCGATTCATGTAGCCAAGGAGTGTACTCTGTAGAGAACCACTTACCATGCTGCCATCCCAGATACCCAGGAGCACCTTTTGCAGGTCCGATGCAGTGGTATGTGCGGCATCGTTGCTAATAAACGTAGTAGCGGTAGAAATACCCTTGCTGTAGAGGAAATTGTTGAGTTTCGTACCGCCTGCTTTTTCGACCCATGCTTCGGCACAGGCGTTGTCGCTTACGACAATCATACGCTGTAAACAATCCTCCACCGTGGTGTTGTTTATCTTGTCTGATAGCTTCATTTTGCCCGTTTTTATTTGATTCGCCACCCACACGGCGACATAGAGTTTATACGTGCTGGCACTAACCACACTGTCGTATGCAGCACCGGTTGCGTACCAACCTGAGCCGGACAGCTGCAGTATGCTAATTTTGATGTCCTCTTCATTAGCAAGATACGCCGCGTAGGCCTGTAACCCCCTTTGCGACGACGTATAACTACGTGACACCGACTGAGGCGGTGGCACTGGTTTTAGTAACACATCCATAACCACAGATTCACTGCTATTGATTGCATTGACGATTTTAGTGGCTAGATCTGCCGCATTAATAGCGGTACCATTCGTCCCTTTTGTCCGTGATACCTCTATACCATCAACTGTTTTAATGTACGTGGTTTTACCCACTGTTGCCACCGTTTTATTGATGTCAGAGATGTACGAATTGACTGCTTTTGTATCTGCCGAAACAGTAATCTCATCATTTTTTGTCGAAATCTTTAACCAACTGGCAACATCGTCTTTGCTTGGCTTGATTTCTTTGCCACTGGGCAAGCGCAGCGTATATGAACGCGCCAGTATTGCCTCGGCCTTTTTACGCACTGAGGCAATCGAGGTATCGGCTATATCTGGCTCAGTACTGGTTGAACCTACCTTCACTGTTTTCGTACTGGGGCCAAACGAGTTTTCTTTCAACGCCGTCTTTACCGCATTCGCCGTAACATCTTCGCCATTTTTTGCCATAGTTACCACCAGTTCGCCCTTTTCAATAGCGAGCCCAGCGTTGGTTGGCTGTGAAGAAAGCTTTTTCGCCGCTGTTTCGGCCGCTTCATTTAGTTGACTGTCTGAAAATGTCAGATTGAATTCACCAATGTCTGGCTTTGCCCAGTAGAGAGAAAGTGGCAATAGCCGTTGCCAAAAGGGATAGTACGCCAGCTGCGACGCGGCATCATTAGCATCAATAGTTGCGCCCAGGCTAGCAAGTGATGTTTTGTAGCTTGTGGTGCTGGTTGCTAGTTCAATCGTAGCTGCTTGAAACTGCTGCGTAACCTGCTTGGCTAGTTCCTCACGTGCTACACCGCCAACGTTTTTGTCATACAGCATTGCACCGGGCAGTGCTTTTTCATACGGATACAAAAACTGCCATAAAAGCTGCAACACCAGGAGTACTGCTGCCCCTAAAAGTAGTGGTTTTTTGTGTCTGTGGAACCACTCAAAACGTGTGTTCGTTTTGCTTTCACCCATACTATTTATTGTAGCACTGAGCGGCCATGAGATTGACCGAGAGCATAGCTGCGAACTAGCTTCATATTTTTCGGGTCGCCAGTTATAAGCGACACCGAATCGATATGTAGCTGCGAGCCCACCGCAAATTCTGCCAGCTTGCCTCTGGGCGTAAGGTGCGGAATGTAGCCTTCACCAGCGTGATCTGGGTTGAAGTATCTTCCATGTGCGCGATTAACCAGCCACCTGTCTACAAAGTCATGTAATCGCTGCAGTTCGACTGCTGGATCAAGCCGTATCGACCTTGTGAGGCCTTGTAACCCCAGCTGTTCTTCGCTAACCCCCACAACATCAAACGGACGGATAGTTTCAGCGACACCACGGGCGTATATAAGCATAGAAACTAGTGGTAACTGTGTTCTAAACCAAGGTCCAAAATTTACGTGCGGGAATACACCGTCCGCATTGGATGTATGGTCAGCATATCCGAACGAGTAGGATTGTGGTGGACGTTCTGTTGGCATAACTAGCTCTATTTCTTGCGTTCGCGGTACTCGCCTGTGGTGGTATCAACGCTGATGATATCGCCCGTTTTTATAAAGGCCGGCACACGTACCGAAATACCCGTTTCCAATGTGGCGTCTTTGGTAACTGCGCCTGAGGTGTCACCTTTTACCACTTCTTCGGTATAGGTAACCTCAAGGAATAGGTTCTTTGGCAGCTCTACGTTTATCACGCGTTCACCAAAAAACTGTAGTTGCAAGTTATCGCCTTCTTTAAGATAGTTTGCTGCTGTATCGACGATGTCGCTTGAAAGCTCAAACTGTTCAAAACTTTCAGGGTCCATGAAAAAGTAGTTGGCACCGTCGTTATAGAGGTACTGAACCGTTTTTTGTGACACTTCAGCACGCTCGATTTTGTCGGCACCCTTGAAGGTTTTAGGTATCACACTGCCGTCTAGCAGGTTCTTCAAGCGCACATTCACAATACTGCCGCCACGCCCCATTACTTTTTGACTATAGTCAATCACGCGGTACGGAGTACCGTCAATCTGGCAGACAGTGCCCTTTTTAAGATCTGTTGGCTGATACATATGCTACCCTTGTGTAACGAATGGTAGTAGCGCTAGGTGGCGTGCACGTTTGATAGCAACAGCTAGTTGGCGCTGTTGTTTTAGGCTTAGGCCAGTCTTTGAAATTGGCTCAATTTGGCCATACGCGTTGATGTAGCGCTGCAATGTTTTGACGTCTTTGTAGTCAAAGTACGCGCTAGCTGATTTTTTAAATCGTTTTGGTGACATAAATCTTAATCTCCTTAGTTAAAAATGACTGTCCCGACTTGTCCGGTATTTTTAGCGTGCTCTTCTGCTCGCTTTACAAGTCCTCGTCGGGTTACGGTGGGTAGTACGTGGTCATGCTCTAGGTAGCCTGCAAGCTCAGCAATTTTTGCTATTCTTGCCACAATTCCATCAGGCAAGCTCATCGTAGCTGCTTCATGGGGGTCTAGTGCGACCTTTAGCTTATCCATGGCGAATCCCCTAAAAAGGAATCTCGCTCAAATCGATAGGCTTGTCGTCAATATCGTCGACAACCACATCGTTTGATTTCTTGTTATTTGAAGGTGCGCTTGGTGCATTGCTGCTACCACTGTCACCAGAAGGACCGTCAAGGAAGGTTACATCTGTGGCAACTACTTCTACCTTGCTGCGTTTTTTACCGGTTTCTTTGTCGTCCCAGCTATCTTGGCGAAGGCGGCCCTGCACCAGGCAGCGACGACCCTTTGAAAGGTATTGGTTTACTAGTTCGCCCAGCTTTTCCCATGCAGTCACATCGAAAAAGTCTGCTTGGTCATCTTGGCCACCACGATCTACTGCGAGTGAAAAGCTTACAATCGTTTTACCAGTACTGGTAGTACGCATTTCAGGGTCACGTGTCAGGCGTCCCATAATTATCACTTGGTTAATACTTTTAGCCATATTGTTTCGCCCAAGGGCTTATAAGACAAACCTACGGTTTTTCTCATCGCGCGGTGTCGCGGAGTAAATCCGCCGACGCCGGCTGCTCTTTTCCCTTGGTACTCTCCTTATACCCTTAGTTTACTCTTCCGACTCGTCTTCCGCCGAGTCTTTCTTTGCTGCTTCCAGCTTAGCACGTTCCTTTTCGTCTATCTTAACTAGCAAGTAGCGAATCACATCTTCTGAGATATTTAGCACATTGCTAATTTTCAGCGGTGCGTCAGCTGGTAGTTCTAATACCATCGCCACGTATACAGCAAAATCTTGCTTCTTAATACGGTACGCTAGGCGTTTCTTGCCCCAGTTATCTTCGCTTTTTACTGAACCACCGGCACTCTTAATAAGGTCGCGTACGGTGGTAAGGCTTTTTTCTAGATCTGCCTCGCGATCTGGGTGAATAAGAACGGTTAGTTCATACTCCATAAAGACTCCTCCTTTGGAATCCTGCCCGTTGAGCGGGCGGATGCTTGTTCTGTTTCAAACAAGCTTAGGTTGATAACAGATGTATTATAGCTGATTTTACACTGTTTGTCTATGCAGCTGCAGAAGCTTGAAGTTTCGCGAGCGCCTGCTGATCTGCCAACATGGCAGCTTCGGGGGCATGCCTCCGTCTATGTTCTACTATTCTGGCTGTCTGCAGGCCATGTTGTGCTACATCACGGACAGTCGCGTGATAGGTTCTGCTTGTAGGATCCATGGCTACTTCATAGCCCGGCATTACCGTGCTAACGCGCAGTATACCATCCGTTGTAGCAACAATCTGATAGCCCATATGTTCGACGGGTCGATGCGTAACCTGCACGGCTACAAGCTTCTTGTCGTCATCTCTCACTACAACGTAAACATTGTTTAAATACCCAGCATCAGTTCTGTCAGAACTCGTAGCAAATTGTGTTCGAGTATGTCCGTCTGGCCCAATGTATTGCAGCGAACGTTCGCTATAGCGATCTTCTAGCAGTTCAGCTTGCGCGAGCAGTGCTCTATGCGGGTCTTGTTCGACCAATTGCCTTATTGCTTCAAGCGCTTGGTCGTCATCTTCATAATAATGGTCTAAAATACGCCCTATTTGGGCGTTAAGATCAATAGCAGGAGTGGCAGTTTCGTGTCTTTGTGTGTTCATAAAGTTTTCCTGTTTATGTTTTCACCTAGTCTTGGTATACTCCTTGTGCTTATGGCTGTCAAGTTTTCTAGTACAATAGGTAGCAATGAAACTCGCAATACAAGGCCAAAATGGTGCATTCCACGCTATTGCCGCGCGGCAGTGGCTGGGTGGAACACCCGACCTGATAGAGTGCCCCACCTTTAAAAAAGTCTTTACAGCACTAGAAGATGGCAGTGCGGATGCCGGGGTAGTAGCAATTGAAAACTCGCTGTATGGTAGCATAAACGAAGTCTACGACCTGATAGAATCGCACGGCTATCCGATAGTCGGTGAGGTACATCTGCGAATCAAGCACCAACTGATTGGATTTGAAGGAGCTAAATTATCTGATATACAGCAGGTATTCTCGCAGCTTCCTGCCCTAGCGCAATGCGCTGGATACTTAGATGCAACACTGCCCCATGCCGAACACTTGGAATACCACGACACGGCAGAGAGCGTGGCGCATATAAAACAGCTCGGCGATCCTACCAACGCGGCTATCGCCAGCCGCGAAGCAGCCGAGCTACACGGTATGACTATTCTCGACAAAGACATAGAAGATCATAAAGAAAATTACACACGCTTTTTGGTTGTTCAACCAAACGCGACCATTCCGGACGGCGCTAATCGAGCTTCACTGGTGTTAACTACTTCGCATGAGCCTGGTGCATTAGCCAAAGTCCTCACCCACTTCGCTGATGCCGAGATAAATTTGGCCAAACTTCAGTCGCGACCAATCATCGGTAGTCCCTGGAAATACAAGTTCTATCTGGTTGTTGAAGCATCTGGCGAGCCGTTGCATGCGGTGTTGGAACAAATTACAGCCGATGGCAACAGCGTAAAAGTACTGGGCGAGTACCCAACTACCGCACTCTAGGCTTCTTCTGACTCGTCCCCGCCTCCAAATACATCGTCTAGGCTGGTTATTAGCACTTCTCGTGGCCGTGAGCCATCTGCGGCGCCAATCACGCCTTGTTCTTCCATTTCTTCGATAATACGTGCGGCGCGGGCATAGCCAATGCGCAAGCGTCGCTGAAGCAAGCTGGTGCTCGCCTTGCCACTTTCTACTACTACCCGAAGCGCATCTTTGTACATGTCATCGCCGCCCTCGTGGTCGAAGTCCATCACGACACCACCTTTGCCGTTTAGTTGCACTGGCTGCGATACTACTTCGTCGTTGTATTGCGGCGCACTTTGCATACGCAGGTGGTCGGTTATCTTGCCCACTTCTTCGTCCATCACCCATGCACCCTGAATACGCTTTGGCTTGGGCATTTCAGCAGTTTTCATTAGCATGTCACCTTGGCCTAGCAATTTCTCGGCGCCAATTTGGTCTAGAATAGTACGGCTGTCTACCTGGCTTGCTACCGTAAAGGCAATACGGGCAGGAATGTTGGCTTTAATTAAACCAGTAATAACGTCTACAGATGGGCGCTGCGTAGCCAGTACCAAATGAATACCGACAGCACGCGCCTTTTGCGCCAGCCGGACAATCAGTGCTTCCACGTCGCGTGCAGCCACCATCATCAGGTCGGCAAGCTCGTCAATCACAATCACGATGTACGGCATCGCGCCGTCTTCAATCTGCTGCTGCTCGTTGCCTTCTTCGTCTTGCACGGCAATCTTTTTCGATGAACTTGCAACCTTTTGGTTATAGCTTTTAATGTCACGTAGCTTCTCAGCGGCGAGCAATTTGTAACGGCGCTCCATCTCGTTTACCGCCCATTTTAGCGCACTAATAGTTTTCTCTGGTTCGGTAATCACGGGAGTTAATAGGTGCGGGATGTCTTCATACGGTGCCATTTCCACTTGCTTTGGATCCACCAATATCAACTTCATCTCGCTTGGGCTGTTGCGATATAGTAGGCTTGAAAGCAATGTGTTTATCATTACCGACTTACCACTTCCGGTTTGTCCGGCAATCAGCACGTGGGGCATTTTATTCAGCTGCCCTACTACTGCATCACCCGATATATCACGACCAACGGCAAAGCTTAGTGGCTCACGCGAGCCCTCCCACTGTTTGGCCTCCAAAATACCGCGCAGGCGCACGTCAGCCGCCTTGCGGTTTGGCACTTCAATACCAACAGCACGCTGGCCAGGAATTGGCGCTTCAATACGTAGGCTATTCGCTGCAAGGTTTAGCGCCAAGTTAGTTTCTAGCGCTGTAATGCGCGTTAACTTCACACCGCTTGGTGGTTTTAGGGTGTACTGCGTTACCTTCGGGCCAATATTAGCACCTTCCATTTCAACATCGATACTAAATTCGCCCAAGGTTTCTTTAATAATTTCAGCGTTATGCTTCACGTCACCAGCATCGGCTGGGCTTTGTTTTTTCTCGAGCAAGTCAAGGCTCGGTGCTTTCCAATTCGGGTCACTGACTGCCACCAATGCTGCGCGATTTTCAGCGGCTTTGTCTTGCTGTACGCTGCTTTTGAGGCTCGACAGTTTGGCAGCTTTTTTACTTTCGTCAGCATCAAGCGTTGGCACGCCCGCGTTCAGTTTAAATTCTGACGTTCCCTCGCTATCAGCAGCTTTACGCAGTACGCCTGCGTTATCTTTCTGTTCTTTGTCGAGGCTACTGCGGCGCATCATGTTCCAGAGTTTCTTTAGAAGCTCAATCGGCGAAACGCGCAGAACAAATAATGTTGTGAGCACAATGAATAACACATATACAAACGCTGCCACACCTTTATCAACCAACGCTAGCATGCCATCGTTCAGCGTATCACCAATAAATCCACCCGTAGAAACCTCGCTTGTATCTGCCTGCAACAGGCCAGCCAAACCAGACCACCATGCGATCAATAGAACCGCTGCGGATTTTGTAGCAAAGGCGATTTTACTGTTTTCACTGCGAAAGATTTCGACTGCTAAATACACGAGAACCGGTGGTAAAACATACACAGCGTAGCCAATTGTTCCGAGTGCTGCTTCCTGTAGCCACTCCATTACAGGGCCACCAACGCCAAACCACGCTACTATCAGCAATATTGATAGTGCAATCATGAGTACTGCTACTACCTGGCTCCAAAAACCTTCTGGCAGCACATGCTGCGGGACGTCTTTTACTGCTGCCTTACTCTTTTTACTGGTACGTTTTTTTCTTTTAGCCATAACTGTTTTTATTGTACTATATCTTTACTCTATTATTGTAGCACAAATTACTACAAAAAGCAATAGTACAGTTGCTTTTTCTCAATTTTAGTGTATAGTTATATTAACGATCCGACGACAGAAAGGAACGATCGTGCCCTCGAAAGAGTACAAGGCGGCCATCAGGCGCCGCGCACAACGACTCGTGGAGAAGTTCGAAGGTGGGTGCGACATCGAAGTCGCAGACCCTGCGACGGTCATCTACCACGGTCTGTCTCACGGGGAACGTGAGTCCAAGGGACCTTCGACGGTCGCTCGGGACATAGTCTCCGAGATGAACAAGATCTGGCGCAAGAGGAACCCGGACGAGATCCGCAAGAAGGCCTTCCGCTACGTTCATCGCCGCGGACAGCTGTACGACCTCGTCGAACAGACACCACTCGAGGTCAACCCTCAGTACCTGTGAGGAGGTACGCAACAACACCCGCCCACCCGGCGTCGAGCACGCAAGAGCTCCGCCCACTGGGCGGGCTCTTCGTTTCTAGCGGTAAAACTTAGCGTGGTTGCTTGCGGTTTTTGAGGCAGTAACCTAAAAATTGTTCCAGTGTTTTATCTTTGAAGAATCCTGTTTCTTCGAGGTACTCAATGATTAACTGGTTGTCCTCATCATGCCTGATTTCACCACTTTCAAGATTGGTTAGCAGCACCAGCTCTGGTCGCGCCACCCGGATACCCGTTTCTGGATCTACATCACTCATAGCACCCAGTTCAGGCAGATATACCCTGCCTCGGCCTAAGCGGTTGTATAGATACATCGAAAATTCCCAACGGTGCAAATCAAAACGATCAGCTGCATCGCGCCGTGCTGTTACGGTACGTTCCTTACCGTCGCTAGTAGTACCAACGACCATAGGCACTGCACGAAAGCCAAGTTCGCGCTCTACAAATTGATGATTTTCGAGACACATAACAGCATCGATGTCACCAGCTGGATGCGCTTCACGAATCCCATGGCTAACAGTTGAAGCGCCCCTGGTAAGAACGAATTCCTCTGGCACCGGTAGTCCATGCGCAAACAGTGCTTCAGCTGTCTCGTCAATAAGTTCACGGTTGGAGAATTTCTTCATAACAAGAAGACATACTATATCACAATAGTATGTCTTCTACAAGTAACTGAGGTCTAGTAGCCCCGGTTGTCGAACTGTGGCTTTGGTACCTGCGCTTCGCTGTCAGGTACTTGCTTTGGTGGAAATTTCTTGGGCTGTGGACGCTTGAACGCTGCTTGTTTTTCAACTGGCTTGGTTGCCTGAGGTTTTTGGTTTGGGTTACCACCGCCAATTTCATTTATCACTGGAATCACGATCGGCGTGCGACGCGTTTGGTCGTATAGCACGTGCGTAATTTCGTCTTTAATTTCCTTCTTCATTTGGTCGATATCAACCTTTTTGCCCATAAAGCCACGAGCGACTTTTTGCTTTAGGTATTGGCGTATCAATCCCATTAGTTCTTCGCTGTCACGTAAGTATATAAACCCACGTGAGATGATGTCTGGACTGGTGAGTAAACGGCCGGTGCCCTTTTGAACAGTGAGCACCACCACAAACATACCTTCGTTGGCCATGTGTATACGGTCTTTTAGCACCACTTCGCTGACAATCGCGCCACTGTCATCGTACATAATACCGCCCACAGGTACACGGCCAGCTTTTTTGGCGCCCTCTTTGGTGATTTCAATTACATCACCGCTGTCACACACGAAAATGTTCGAACGTGGAATGCCAGCCTCTTTTTCAGCCAAGCGCGCGTTGTGCACCAACATGTGGAATTCACCGTGAATTGGCAAGTAATATTTCGGGTTCAGGGCATTAATCAGCTTTACGTGGTCGTCGTAGTAGCCATGGCCTGAAAGGTGCAGCGGCCCCACGCCAGTCAGGTGAGTTTTGCCATTTTGAATGACTTCACTTCCTTCACGCATCAGGCCGTCTACCGTACGTACTACGTATTTTTCGTTACCAGGAATTGGGTTACTACTAAATACCACCACGTCTGAGTTTTTAATCTTGATGTGTTTGTGCGCACCAGACGCCATGCGGTTTAGCACCGCGTTGAACTCACCCTGGCTACCAGTACAAATAATCGTCACTTTACCGTCGGGAAGTTTTACCAAATCATCCATCTTTACTACGGTATCTTTCGGTACCTTAATCGCACCTGCACGCAGGGCAACCTCGAGGTTTTGAATCATGCTATAGCCTGCAAAAGCAACCTTGCGGCCGTGTTTTTGCGCTTCTTCCAGCATCACCTGAATACGATGTAGCTGACTACTAAATGAGCTCATAATGAGGCGAGAGTTCGGGTATTTGTCCATTACTTCGCCCACACTAACTTGAATATCACGTTCGCCGTGGGTGTGCGTACCATCGCTTTCACAGTTGGTACTTTCGTTCATGAACATCAGAATGCCTTCTTTCGAGGCAATTTCAGTCAATCGTTCAAGGTCGAATTTCACGCCATCAACTGGGTTTTCTTCAAATCGCCAGTCACCGCTGTCTACCAGTACACCCATCGGTGTGCGTACAACAACTGCTGTAGCATCTGGAATGGAGTGGTTCACGCGAACCAGCTCGACACTAAAGCTGTCACCTAGCTGTACACGTTCGTGTAGCTCTGGATTTAGTTCGTAGTACTCTGGCTCGTAACCACTTTGGCTTTCTTCCATGGTGCGTTTTAGCATACCCAGCGTAAACTTGCTGGCATATACCGGTGCAGGTATTTGGTGAACCAAGTGACGGAACGCACCGATATGGTCGAGGTGTCCGTGGGTAAATATGTGCCCACGGATTTTGTGCTTGTTTGCGACCAAATAACTGATGTCAGGTGTGATGTAATTGATGCCCGGGTAGTCGGCACCAGGAAACAGAAAGCCCATATCAATAACAATAATATCGTTGTCATACTCGATGGCCATACAGTTCTTGCCAATACCCATTTCACCCAAGCCACCGATAGGGATGATTCGTAGTTTCGGACCGCCTTCTGGGCGCTGCTTTTTCTGCTCTGCTAAGCTAAATTGCCTGCCATCGTAGCCGTTGTACAGGCTTTTGTTAACCGGTACGTTGATAACGTGTTGGCTAGCCCGTAAATTGACATCCTCAGAGGTGCGGCGCTGCGCACGGAATACTTCACCACGTCGAGTACTGGTGTTATTGATGACTGAATTATCAGACTTTTTCTTCTGGTTGTTCGGCCGTTTAGACATATCGTCAGATTGCGGCTTCGCGAGTCGTCGTTGACCCATAAATTGTTTTCTCCTTTTTGTAAAAAGTGTTTTTAGTTAATTACGAATGTAAATGACGAGACAAGGGTTGCTATAGCGAGTTTTACAGAGATAGATTCCCTTTCAAGTAGTCTCATTATAGCAAAAATAACCTGTTTTGGCAATATGCATCTCAGTTAGTCAGGAAAATATCGAGTACATCTGGGTAAAACGCATTGATGAGTGCGAGGTATAATACAAGGTCAATTGTTAGGTGAATTGCGATAATGTACAGTAGATTCTCGGTCTTTTTGAAGACGATTCCCTGTAGCAACGCGAACGGGAAGATAGCAAAAGGTGCCCAACCACGAAAACCTAGTTCGTATAAAAACGACGTAAACAGCACCGCTTGCACTAGATTCGCCTGGTAAAACGGCAGGTGTTTTCGCAGTAGCGCAAGCACCGTAACAATAAAGAAGAGTTCATCCCAAATGCCTAGCCCATTTGTCCCTAAAAAGAGCACAAATAACTGTAGCGGCTCTAGTACGACAGTCCAATATTGGTAGCCGCCCGTTGTCGACATCCATAGCGGCAGCAAAACATAGCTCAGTGCCGCTGCCAGCAGCAAGTAGCCGATGTGGCCTCGTGTCCATGTATGTTTTCCTATGGGAAAACGTATAATTTTTTCTTTGTATACATAGCGTGTTATGAGTAGTGGCACCAGCACCGCCAGCGACAAATAGCTCCCCATGGTAAGAAAATGTGCAAAGTCGATATCAGGGCTAATGGGTGTGAGTGCTAGCAAACCAATGCTAATGAACACCAAAATTATATGCTTGGCAAACTGTGTGGACGTTGCAGCCAAGCACCCTGCTCCCAGAGCCAACAAACTAAATCCGAGGGCTTTGTCTTCTAGTGGAATTGCTGCCACAGTTCCAGATATAAGTAACAGCAGACTCGTGTAGCCAAATATTTTTTCACTCCTACTTGCCTGCTGCAGCACTATACGCTCCTCGCATAAGCCGCGGCTTTTAGAAAATCATCTATTAATGTTTGCCTCATACCGCCATTGTATAGCGCTGCCGCTGGGTGATACAGCGGAATTACCAAAAATTCTTTGTCGTGGTACTTCACCTTGCGGGCATGGCCATGGTCTTTTGATATCTGTAAGTCCGGAATAAAATACGCTCCGCTGTGTCGCCCTAGCGTGATGACTACCTTCGGATTGATAATCTCTATCTGCCGTAGTAAATATGGCCAAAACGCCTTCTTTTCCTCGGGCAATGGGTCGCGGTTGTTTGGTGGGCGGTACTTTACAATATTAGTAATATACACGTCAGCTCGTTCCATCTCTGCAGCCGCCAACATCTCGTTTAAAAACTTGCCCGCTGCGCCCACGAATGGCAAACCCTGCTGGTCTTCGTTCTTTCCCGGAGCTTCACCGATAAACACAATATCGGCATCAGGTTTGCCATCTCCCATCACCAACTGAGTTGCTTGGCTTGCTAAATCCTGACAGATACCGTCAGTTATAATCTGCGCCTTCAGGTCATGGAGCAATGTTTGCTGTGTCATCTTACCAGTATACTACCTGTGTCATCTGTACTTCTTATGGTTTGAAATATACTATAAACATGTTAAAAATATATTAATGATACATATTCGTCGAATTCGCCGCATATTTCACTATCGCGGCCGTGTTGCACTGGCTAGCATTGTTGCACTTGCCATGCTTGGCATGGTACTTACTAGGCCGTCAGAGGCGAGCACAACGATAAACTACGACCTCATCGCAATGCCTGACTTTCTCAATCAAGATGTTGGCGATGTGAGCGGATCTCCTTATTACCAGCCAGGTATGCCAAATTCAATCAACGACTCGTACCAAGAAGCACTTGATTTTGTGCTAAATCACGTACAGTCGGAGGGTATTCGTGACATCTCAATAGCAGGAGATTTCGTGGAAGGTCATTGGGGCGTTGACACGGCAAACACTGGCGTGTTTGGACCAGTAGAGTTCTATTCACAAAAGGTGGCTGCATACAAGCTAGCGGCAGCGACCTACTACCCTCAATTTATGGAACGATTTAATAGTCGCAACTTCCGAATGTTCCCAGCAGTTGGAGACCACGAAGTATGGGACAACAATTGGTACCGTTCTAAGCAAATAGGCTATCCTTTCAGCGTAAAATCGTGGTCTATGATGAAAAATCAGTATGTAAAATACATGATGAAGAACAGCGATGGCTCGATGCCATGGCGCTTTAAAAACCGTCCAAAAGCTGGCGTCGGCATGAATACAGCGTACGCGTACCGCCCTGCCCCGAATGTACAAATTGTGTCGCTTGATGAATTTCAAAAAACGAACGGCAAGGTGATTGGCAACATCGGCCAAGCACAACTAGGCTGGCTAGAGGGCGTACTGAAAAAAGCTAACCGCGACAAGATTGATTGGGTTATTGTGCAGGGTCATCTGCCCATTATTGGACCTGTGCGCTACAGAAACTCTTCGAACATGTACTACCAAAACCGTGGTAGTTCTGCTCTATGGAAATTAATGGCACGATACAAAGTAGACTTGTACCTAAACGGTGAAGTTCATGACACGACACTGCGGCGCAAAAATGGTATTACGCAATTATCTAACGGTGGCCTGTTCCGACTCGGCGATGCAAACTATGCAACCTTGAAAATTCGCGGAAACCATATGTACATTACAGTAAAAGAATTCAACGGTACCCCAGATGGCACCACTAAACTTTGGCAAACAGACACGCAACGTCAAGGTCCAGGCGCTATTAGCTACACGGAAGGTCCCAGTATCATTGGTACCGCGAAGCTAAACAAATGGAATAAACTGCTGAGTCGCACGGGTGTCCTGAACCCCTATAATCCGTAGTTTGTTATCATACTCCTATGGTATTCATGGTTGGCATCGTCAATATTACTCCCGATAGCTTTAGTGATGGTGGTACGTTTTTTGACTCGAGTAAGGCCGTAGCCCGGGCAAAAAAGCTTCATAAAGACGGCGCAAGTGTGGTTGACCTTGGCGCACAATCTACTAGGCCGAACGCGACCCTGCTATCGCCAAATGAAGAGTGGCGACGCCTAGAGCCCGTGGTTGCAGGACTGAAAGATGCGCCGTTCGATATCTCCATCGACACATTTTACCCAGAAGTTATTGAAAAAGCGCTTGCGTATATACCGAATCTGATTATTAATGACATCACCACCGCGCACGCGCCTGCTATGCGCCATTTGATTGCCAGCAGCGGCCTAAGGGTGTTTCTTAGTCACCTGCCCTTCAGCGTAAACGGTGATGTTCAGGCGGCGCACAAGCTGGCCAAACCTATCGACAATGTAGCTGTAGTGAAACGCGAACTGCTAGAACGCCGTGATGAATTACTAGCACTGGGTGCAAAGCCCGAGCAGATTATTCTGGACCCAGGCATTGGTTTCGGCAAAACTATGCGGCTGAACGCCGAGCTACTGGAGTTTGCCCGTGAAGTACCTGATATTCCAGTGCTGATTGGGTTTTCGCGAAAACGATTTATTGAACAATACTTACACCTAGACCGCTTCGACCCAACCGTGAATGCTCAGTTAGCAAAACAAGCAATCGATGCTGGTGCTGCGTATCTACGAGTACATGAAGTTACGGCGCTGTAGCACCTTGGCTGTTTTTCCCACCAAGTACAAAGTGACCAAGTATGACAAATGGCAGCGCAATAGCGATAATTGCGAGCGCAGTATAGCCTGCACCAAGCGACATGCCATACGCCGCAATCGCGGATGTCATAGCTATTGGCACCCACAACCCTTGCACGTCTTCCATCATAAATAGCGCAGAAACTAGCGTTGACTTAAACCGAGTTGGGTAGCGTTCAAATGCGTGATGTTGGTACACAATTTTTCGAAAACGCCAAAACGCCATAAAGACCACCACACTGGCTATCGTTGCCCATAAATTGCCGCTGTAAATGGCGATAAATGGCAGCAATACTATAGCTACATCAAGTAGCATGTACAGCTCTACTTTCAGGCGTTTCAGGTAGTGCACCGCGAAGCCAAATGCGGCACCCAGCAGACTCGAGGCTGAAAATATCCAGCCAAGTAGCTCTGGTTGGAAGCCAAATTGCTTCAAAGCAATCGTGAAGATATCGAACGAATAATATAGTGTACCCACGGTACCGAGTAGTAACGCGAATAGTGCTATTTTATAGTGTTTCAGCAGGAAACGCCACGATTTCAAACTGAACTTCTCTGCCTTTTTTACTTCACGTTTCGCAAGTGGCAATACTTCATCCATTTTGAAACCTGTGATCAGCAGCGCAGTAAACGCCAAGGTACCGAACAAAAACGGTAAACGCGGGTTAATTGCATACGTCATTGGAATCAGTGCCACCAAACCTGCATTAATTATTAATGCGAAGCTTTGCGCACGGGAAACAATTTTCGTGTACTGTTTTTCTTGTTTTGTTACCTCGAGTGAATCATGCACCAATGCCTCGCCTGCACCAATGTAGAATGCGTAGCCGAGTGCTTCTATAGCGATGGCAATGTAGGCGCCTCCCTTTGAATACGCAAAGAAATAGCATAGCGTGGCCACAATCTGTATTAGTGCCATTAAACGAATACTATTTGCTCGGCCAAATCTGTCTGCAAAATAGCCTGCCGGCACGTTACTCACGATGCTAACCGCTGCAAACAGCACCGATACCAATCCAATTTCTTGAATGGTCAGCCCGAGTTGTGTCACGAAAAAGATTGGAACAATCGGGAAAAATACGCGCTTGGTAAAAATCTTCAGCACGAAAAAGAGCCGAATATTCTTGTGCGCCTGCTCAATTGTGGCTTGGTTCACGAATTTCCTCTAGTTTCTGTAGAAATGCATCGTATTGCTGTTCAAATGGTATCTCGCCGCTAATCTCGATAACATTCTCACTTGGTTCTGGTAGTTCTGTCTTAGTCGAAAAACGATCGACTAGATAGTCCATCTTTTCAGCTGAGTACACATGGCTATCGTTGCGAGCTTCGCGCTTTTGCCCACGCTGCTTTGCTACGTCTGGATCTGTTTGTATCCATACCAGCAGCGGCAATGCACCACCCTCGCTAGCAATTCGTTCTATGTTTAGACGGTTTTCTCGCTTGGCCTGCTGAGCATCATACACTACACTGTGGCCTGCTAGTAGTGCTTGTTTCGCGGCATAGTCCATCGCGCCGAATACATCGTCATGTAAGCGTGGTTTGTCCGTAGAACGAATTTGTTCAATGCGTTCATGTGAACCAAACATGCTCAGGCGCATGGCATCGCTATTCAGCACTAGCGCTTTCAGCTTCTCCCCTAAACGCGTGGCAAAATACGTCTTTCCAGAGCCTGGAAAGCCGATGAATACAACAAGAAGTGGTTTTGGCATATACGATTATTCTACATCAATACTGCCATGTACAGGAATGTGCCGATAGCTAAAATCAATAGTATGGATGCAAGATGATTGAGAGTTGATATTAGATGATTTGGTAAATGCCACCTATAAAATGAGTGCATCTTACCAATACGCTTGGCGTTTTCTCTCGATATTTTTGACAAAAGCCATCTTTGCCAGGTATTAAGAGAATCCCTGACGACAAACTTTTCAAGCCACTTAAACATTAGCTCAGCAACAAAGAAGCTACTAACCACCATGAGCATAGATGCCAAATCTAGTACCAACGTTAGTTTATACGCTGAGATACCGAAAATATGCACAGGCGATTCAATCCAGTCGCTATTTAGACTTAAAGCTACAAGGATTCCTGCAGTACCTACTGTTAATTTGACCGTATCAAACTGTTGCTGAGTTGATTCACGGTTCTTCTGTATTTCGCTTAGAAACTCATCTTTGTCAATCTTAGACATACTACTCTGCGTCTTTAATACTCAGGCTGAGGCGGCCGCGGTCATCGATTTCCATCAGTTTCACGCGGACTTTTTGGCCTTCTTTTAGGACGTCAGTTACCTTTTCAACCCGTTGGTCAGAAAGTTTAGAAATGTGCACCATGCCGTCTGTGCCTGGGAAGATGTTTACGAATGCACCAAAGTCTTTGATGCTCACGACTGTACCTTCGTAGGTCTTGCCCACTTCTGGCTCCTCGGTCAGGCTCTTGATCCACTGCAGCGCCTTGGCAATACTTTCGCCGTCTGGGCTGGCTACGGTGATTAGGCCGTCATCCTTGATGTCGATTTCTGCGCCAGTCTCAGTGGTAATCTTGTTGATGGTTTCGCCACCCTTGCCAATAACTGCACCAATCTTATCTGGGTTGATCTTTATCTTTTCAATACGTGGCGCATATGGGCTCAGAGCATCGCGTGGTGCCGCTAGTACGGTCAGCATGTGCTCTAGAATGTGCGCACGGCCAGCCTTGCTTTGCTCGATTGCTTTGGTCAGAATCTCTACCGGCAGACCATGGACCTTCATGTCCATCTGCAGCGCAGTAATACCCTTTTCCGTACCAGTTACCTTAAAGTCCATGTCGCCAGCGAAATCTTCGGCGTCGGCGATGTCAGATAGTACGTACGGCGTGTCGCCGTCGAGCATCAAGCCCATGGCGATACCAGATACTGGGCGCGAGATCGGCACACCAGCGTCCATCAGCGCCAAACAGCTAGAACAGGTTGCTGCCATCGATGTAGAACCGTTTTGGCTCATAATCTCGGTCACAGAACGAACCGCGTATGGGAAATCTTCTTCACTTGGCATCACAGGTATCAACGCGCGCTCTGCCAGGTAGCCATGGCCAATTTCGCGGCGTCCTGGGCTACCAAGGCGCTTTACTTCACCTACGGTGTACCCTGGCGCGTTGTAGTGGTGCATGTAGCGACGTTCGTAATCGTTCTGCTCCATGGTGTCCACCATTTGCGCGTAGCTAAGTGGTGCCAGAGTCACGATGTTCATCGCCTGGGTCACGCCACGGGTAAAGATACTGCTACCGTGTGTGCGTGGTAGTACGCCAACTTCACTGGAAAGAGGGCGGATTTCATCTAATTTACGGCCGTCTGGGCGGGTGTTATCTTCTACGATTCCCTTGCGGACGTCTTTGTGAACAGCCATAGTAAAGGCTTCGTCGTATTCATCGCGGGTTGCCTTGTCGTAGGCCTCTTCGCCTAGTTTCTCGGTCATTTGTGCGTGGAAGTCCCAGCGAATTTCGTTGATCATTTCGTTGCGTTCTGGGTAATCTTTGCGTAGCTGTGCGCCAAGCTTGCCCTCTACCCATGCGTCAACTTCTTTTTGGATGTCTTCGTTTGGTAGAATCAGCTCGTATTCTTGTTCTTTTGGTGCAACTTTTTCCTTCAGTTCCTTCTGAAGTTTGATAGCTGGCTGCATCATTTCGTGCGCCCATGCCATAGCATCCACAATCACTTGCTCGTCTACTTCGTTGGCACCTGCTTCTACCATGGTAATGCCGCTTTCAATACCTGCAACTACTAGGTCAAGGTCGCTGGCTTCACGCTCTTCTGGCGTGAGGAATGCCTTGAACTCACCATTTACTCGGCCCACACGCAGGCCGGCTACTGGGCCGCCAAATGGCGTACCAGTCAGCATCAGTGCTGCACTCGCAGCAATCATTCCTGGTACGTCTGGGCGGAATGCTGGATCCATTGAAAGCACGCTGGCAACTACCTGCACTTCTTGACGGTAGCCCTTTGGAAACAATGGTCGAATTGGGCGGTCAATCAGGCGGCCAATTAGAATTGCTTCGTCGCTAGGCCGGCCTTCACGCTTGATAAATCGGCTGCCAGAAATTTTCCCTGCTGCATAAAATTTTTCTTCATAGTCCACGCTGAGTGGGAAATAATCCAGCACAACTGGGCGGCTCGACACCTGGGCGCTACCCAGCACTACAGTGTCACCGTACTTCACCATCACGCTTCCAGTAGTACGGAAGCCCACGCGGTTTACTTCTAGGGTCAGTGGCTGGCCACAAAATTCGGTAGAAACACTAAAAATGTCCTTACCATTGGGGTTGATAATACTCATAGCTATGAGTCTCCTTTCGTTTGCACGCGGAGAGTAACAGGTATGAACTCTACTATATAGGGCTCGTATCTATCACCTTCCGCTAGTTATAGCACTTGCTATTATAGCAGCTAGCTCCTCAATTTACGAGCAATACCGTCATGAGCGGCCTTTGTAAAATCAAAATAGTCGCTGCCAGTATGTAGTAGGTTTGGTGGTGTATTGGCTACCGTTTCTTCTAAATACAAGGGCTCACACTTAACACCAAGTGAGCGTATTTTTGTGGGCATAGTAGTTCCGTGATATGTGCCTATCCAAATCAAAGGATGAGAAAGTCGTTCACCAAGTTCATCATGCGCCTTCAAATACGAACCCATCTTTGCGATCATGAACCATTCTCTCATGATAGTAGCTACTATCAAGTTAATTTCCACAGCAAGCATGAAAGCTTCTTCACCACCAACTGCGCGCGGCCTCAGCTCCTCAAGAATAGCTTGGAACTCTAAAAGTTCTTTTTCAAACTCAGTTCCGTCGGTAGCCATTTCCGGAAAGTGAACTGGTTTATCTATAGATGCCAGCGGTTTTAGTTGTCGAAGTTTGTGGGGTCCAAGAGAATCCACTATCTCACGGCTTACTTCAGTCCCTCTGCCGTGGGAAACATTCCAAAAGAGTTTTGCAATAGCATCGTTCGCGCCAATGAATTCCAGAAAAACTGCATCATGACTAGACACTATCCCCCTCACTTCAGTAGGATTGTCGTAGTCTTCGTCACCATGTGAACCAGCTAATACATCAACCTGCAAAGTCCCGGCTCTCTCCCGGAGGTATCTGATGCCGTCGGCTAACCATGGCTGCGACTCAATGCTTACCGGTACTCGGTCAGGCCTTAACGGCTCTCCGCTAAATGGGTCACAAAACTGAACGTATCCACCCTCTAAGTGTTCAAAAGATCTGTTGTGAAGTTCTGTTTGTCTTTCAGTAATCATGGCTGTCTACGAACTACGATTTATAAATCTATTCTAGCATACTTTTGCCTAAAAGTCAATGTTTTGCGATAGACTCAGCCAATTGCAATGCTGTTTGGCTCTCATCAATAAGCCGCTCACCCTCTACACCGAGAAAGTCTTTTTCCTTCCACCATTCTCTCATCTCTTTTTCACCATAATCATTTGCCACAGGTTTTGTGGCATGGCGGCGTAAGGTTTCTTCGAAAGAAATATCAAAATAATACAGTTGTACTACATCGGCTTCTGCAATGAGTTCTTTTAGACCCGTCTTGTACTGTTGTTTGTGAAAAATACCTTCTAAAATTACTGTTTCCCAGCCGTTTTGCCAGCCAAATCGTGTCATCTGCTGTATCAGCTCCATTGTTGGATGATTTTCGGTTTCTCGTACCTTTAGCACTTCCCTGCGGATAACATCTTGCGATATCAGCATGGTCTGTCGGCCCAATCGTTCTTGCAGCAGCTTTGCTACAGTAGTTTTGCCGCTACCAGAATTTCCACGAAGAATAATAAGTCGTTTCATCGTGGTATTTATTATACTAATACTATGAGTAAACAGCGCGTAAATGTTCGAGCAATTATCTGGCTAGATGGTAAGTTACTCCTCGTCAAACACAAACGAGACAATAACGAAGTGAGTCCCTACTATGCCACGCCAGGCGGTGGCCTGGACCCATTTGAGTCGTTACAAAATGGTGTCGTGCGTGAGGTACGGGAAGAAATGGGCATTGAAGCCAAAGTTGGTCGCCTTTTATTTATACAGCAGTTTCGTTCGGAGCGAGCTGGCTTTGAAGAAGAGTTAGAATTTTTCTTTCATATTGAAAACCCTGAAGATTTTGTAAACATCGACTTAGAAAGCACAACTCATGGCAAACATGAACTGGCATTGTGTGAGTTTGTTGACTTGTCGACGACAGACCTTGTGCTGCCTAGGTTTATTCAAGCAGTCGACATTGACAAGCATATTAAAACCAATGCCCCCACCGCAATTTTCTCATTATTTAACAAGCATTAACATGCTAGAGTAATCGTATGGAAGTTCCAGGAAACTATAAACGACTCATAGGCGCAGATAAGGTAGACATTCATGTTCGACGCATCGCCACTAAGATCTTGCAAGACTACGATGAACTGCCGCTATTTGTTGCTTTGCTCCGTGGTGCGGCGCCATTTGCCAGTAAATTGATGTTTGAAATTACGCGCCAGGCGCCAGAAGGCCACCCAGAGCTCGACTACATGATGGTATCAACGTACGGCGATGATAGAACTGCTGGCGAGCCTCGTATCGTGACCGACCTCGCGCCATCTACAGAAGTAAATGGACGTAGCATGTTGGTAATCGATGACGTTCTCGACAAAGGTATTACCGCTAATTTTGTATTTGAACACTTAAAAAACAGAGGTGCTCGCAATGTGCAGCTAGCGGTGCTAGCCCAAAAAGACGTTCAGCGGGCACACGACATTTCCGCCAGCTACTGCGCATTTGACCTTGGCGATAAGTGGCTCACCGGCATGGGTATGGATGATGCTGAAGCAGCACCAGAAGCATATAGATGGCTCGAGGAAATCTGGGAAGTCCAGTCAACCTAGAGTGCACTGAAGGTAACAGAGGGTAGATACCCCGAATGGGTAACCTGTGCCGCGTTACTGAGGTTTCCGTAGCTATCTTTAAACCGGTATGTTAGCAGTAGCGGGTTAGCATTTGGATAGCGCATATCTGCCCCACCGTAGTAGGTGTCATAGTCGATTTCTGATGGTGGATAGCCGCCGGGAAGCCCAAGCGTTGCTTCATCCGTTATGGTCACGGTCAATATATCTGTACCTGGATTGTAGACTGCTGTGTAGCCAGCCCCCGTAACCGCTTGTTGTGTGCCGGACACACTCAGGTTTAAGTCCACTGTTGACGGGTCTGGGCTGGAAGCAGTGTCGTTTGCAAGCAGTTGCACAGTCCACACAGTCTGAGCTACACCATCTGTTCTATCGCTAACAAACTCTGGGTCGCCAGAAGAATAGCCATAGCCATGACAATAAGTAAAGTTTCCATACAAATGATAGTCCGTACCTATACCATCTTCACAGAAGTCAGCGAGTGCATCATTGTTTGCCACGGGTGTGGTGGTGACTACAGGCTTGTAGGTACTCGTAACCGTCTCCCCGGCAGTATCGTCTATGCTGTATTGAACGCCCCTAGCGGTTCCGATAAAGCTTGGAGTTGGTGTATAGGTAATGCGTCCATTTCCGCCAGCTACGTACACGCCTTCAGTTGGCGCAGTAACTGTTTTGTTATCGTTACTCACTGTTGAGCCTGAACGGGGGTTGCTGACCAAGGCCAAACGTAGCGATGATAATACAAAGCTTGCCCCTTCACTCGGCGTATCATTGCTGAGCACATTGTACACTTGTACTTCACCCTGCAAACCATTTGAAGTATCTGGTATAGCCGCTGCTACACAGCCAGTGCTCGTACCGGTTGCAGCCTGTACTGGCGCACCCATAGACAACGCGGCGAACATAATTGCTGCAGCAAATATGCCCTTACGAAGCCCCGGCAGTAGAAATGTACCGGCAGGCAGAACAATCAATAGAAATGCAACTGCAACATATAGCCATATACTGGCGCCTGTTGCCGCTAAGCAGTTCTCCATTTTTTCCTCGTTTTTGTCTTTCTACCAGATGTTATGGTGTTCATGCTTATTGTACGTCTCACCTCTAGGAAATGTCAAGCATTGGTACAATATATGCATGCTACTCATTCAGCGAAATCGGCGTCGCCCAATTATCCTATTTCTGTCACTGTGTGTCGCTATGGCGACTGGTATCTACATGCTCTTCGTCATACTGAGCCCTACACTGAGAAGTAGTCTAATTCAATCAGATAACAACTCTACGACCCATGCGCTCAGCGATAAGAATAGTACCCCAAAACAAGCTCGACTATACATCCCAAAGATAGACGTAAATGTCCCCTTTGCTGCCAATGAGGCCGCGCTGTACAAAGGCGCTTGGTGGCGTAAACCCGCCAATGGAAACCCAGCAGATGGCGGAAACTTTGTACTCGCTGCCCATCGCTTTGTCATGAGTTTTACCCCTGGCGAAACAGTTAAACGCTCGCCATTTTATGCCATAGATAAGCTACAGAAAAATGATGAAATTTATGTGGATTACAAAGGAAAACGCTATGGCTATATGGTAACGAAAAAGATGCGCGTACAGCCCAACGCTGTTTATATCGAACAACGTACCGAGCAGCCGCAGTTAACGCTTTACTCGTGTACACTGGCCGGTCAGAATGACGGCCGAGAAGTGATAGTGGCACGTCAAACAAAACTCCCGCCTACTGAGACGGGAGAGACGGTTCAAGTGAATAAGTAAATTACTTGCGAAGTCCGAGTTTTGCAACAAGTGCTTTGTACGCATCAAAATCTTTGCGTTCCAGGTATTTTAGCAAGCGTTTGCGCCTACCTACCATCTGGATCAACCCGCGACGAGCCATGTGGTCGTGCTTGTTGG
>JAUIBD010000013.1 GCA_030427525.1 bacterium | reverse complement strand
AGTAGTCTTACCGTGGTCAACGTGACCCATAGTACCTACGTTTACGTGCGGCTTGCTTCGATCAAAATCTGCCATTGTTAGATTTATCTCCTATTAGTAATTTATTATTTAGCGTTAGTAGCAAGGGCTCTTACAATTGTAAAAACACCTCGCAGGCGCATTGCTGTTAATTATACAGAGTTTTTGCTGATAGGTAAAGAGTTTTGCCGCCTTTTGGGGCATGATTTAGGCCATGATAGCCTGAGCACAGCCGCAGGCCAGTAAAAGAAGCGAAAGCAATAGCGATTGTTTGAAGATTCCCTTCGCCCAGTCGTCACTGTAGCGCCTTGATAGTCCTTGTGAAATTGTATACACCCAAAACAAACTACCCACCAGCATAATGCTGCCGATAACTAGGCTGAATACGTTTGCTGCGATGAGCAGAAGAATAGCCACCACATACACCATTGCCCACAGAGTCATGTACAAAATGACCGTTCGGCTGGGAAGTAGCGTACTGATGACGGGGAGCTTGGCTGCTTCGTACTCTTTTTTTCGGTACAGCGAAATTGCATAGAAATGAGGCATTTGCCATGCAACAACAAGCAGAAATATCGCCCAGGCACCAGCCATAGAGAAGCCCGCGTTTGTCACATAGCCTGCTACGGCAGGTAGCGCGCCAGGTACAGTACCGATAAGCGTGGAATGAACAGTGTATCGTTTTGCATAGGTATATACCCAAACATAGCTAATAAAAGCAACTACTGCGAGTCCTAGCACCAGCCATAATTTTGCTGCGGCCAGTATGCTTGCACCCGTCAAGCCTAAAATGATCGCGAATAGTATTGCCTCGTACCCTGGCAACTTGTTACTTGCCAAAGCACGGCCTTTCGTGCGCTTCATACGCGCGTCTATACCTCGGTCGATGTAATTGTTCGCCACACACGCAGACGCGATAACGAGTGATGTGCCGCCCAGCGAAAACACGAACGTTAGTAAGTTATTTGCCCACGTAAAGCCAATCAAGTACGCCGCAGTGAAATGAAGCGCATTGCCGTACACAATGCCAGGTTTTGTTAGCATGTACCAATCGCGAAGGCTCATCAAAAGCCTTTCTTTGCCTGCTGCAGCATGTAGTCATTCACCTTTTCAGGCGCAATATGCATATTGTAGTCTAAGTTCCGCATAATCCATATCGAACCAATCACAATTACCAATAGCATGAGCCACGTGAAGACGTAGCTATACGTCTGCCAGCGTGGTTTTTGTTCATGACGCAAGTGCAAGAAAAATAGCACTTGCACCAGCATTTGCAGACCGGCTAGCACTAGCAAGACGAAAGCAAACCACACGCCGCTACCTAACCAACTAGTTACCGCGAGCCAATACGCCGCGAATGACAGCACGAGCGCCGTAATAAACCCAGTGACGTAGCGAGTTAGTTCGTTTTGTAGCGATTTAGTCATGAGGCGACTCCAAATAGGTATACGATAGTGAACAGAAATATCCAGACGATATCGAGGAAGTGCCAAAACAGGGCAAACAAGCCGACTTTTCGTAGCATATCTGCATTTTGCTTTGTTTTATACATATACACAAGTAAACTCACCGCCCATACCAGACCTACCGTAATATGCAGTCCGTGAGTACCCACTAGCGTGAAGAACGCAGATAGAAAGCCGCTCGCCTGCCAGCTATGGCCTTCAGCGACAAGCTTGGTGAATTCAGTAATTTCGAGCGCCAAGAATGCGCCGCCAAGAATTGCCGTTATAGCTAACAGCCACATACTGGCAATCTTTTTACCGTGGCGAAGCATCAGTGCAGAAATACCGCAAGTAAAGCTACTAGTAAGTAGAATCACGGTTTGTAGCAGTGCAAAGTTGGCATCGTATAGTTCGCTAGCAGATGGGCCACCCGCTGTTGCGTTCACCAGAACCATATACACCGCGAACAAACTGGCAAATATCATAATGTCAGTCATCAAGTACAGCCAAAAACCTAGTGTCGTGTTGTCGAGCTTCTCTGTCTCTGTAATATTTTTGCTCATACGTGCCTCCGTTTGTACACCGCCGCATCTTCCTTCATAAGTTCTTCTGCCGAAATCATGTACTCGTCATCTGTATTGTAGGTACGCCGAATAATTACGGCCACGATAAACACCAAAGCGACGACCAATAACCACCACATGTGCCATATAGCAGCGAAGCCAAAGAGCCCCGTGCCTATACCAATCAATAGTCCACTGGCACTGTTTTTTGGCAGCCATATGTCTTTGTATGCACTTGGCGGTGGCGGCGATAGCTGTTTTTTAGCTTGCTTTGCATACCACCAGTCGTCTCGCTTTGTTACCTCAACTGTCGAAGCAAAATTATAGTGTGGAGCCGGGCTCGGTACTGACCATTCTAATGTACGACCATTCCACGGATCACCGGTTGTATCTACCAACTCTTTTCGTTTCCAGACACTCAGCGCAATCTGACTAATCAGCATAAATGTACCTGCCATAATCACTAACACGCCAATACCCGAAACGATAAAGAACGGCTGCCATGTTGGATCGGCATAATGGTCGAGCCGACGCACAGCCCCCATAAGCCCTAGTATATATAGTGGCATGAACGCCAATATAAAGCCGATTTGCCACAGATAGGCAGACCATCGACCAAGTTTATCGATCAAACGAAAGCCAAAAAGCTTCGGGAACCAATACGTGATACCTGCCAAAAAACCGAATACAACACCACCTATGATGGTGTTGTGGAAGTGTGCTACCAAGAACAAGCTGTTGTGCACCTGGAAGTCGAGCGCGGGCACCGCCATCATCACGCCAGTTACACCACCTAGTGTAAATGTCACGACAAACGCCAGAAACCAAATCATTGGTGCATCAAAGCGAATTTTACCTTTATACATAGTAAACAGCCAGTTAAATATTTTCACACCAGTCGGTATCGCAATCACCATGGTCATAATGCCAAAGAACGCGTTCACATTTGCCCCTGCCCCCATAGTAAAGAAATGGTGCTGCCACACAATAAAACTAAAGAACATAATTGCCACCAGCGCGGCGACCATTGTCTTGTAGCCAAACAGTGCTTTACGAGCAAACGTCGGTACTACCTCGCTGAATATGCCAAAGGCTGGTAGTACCAAAATATAGACCTCTGGGTGACCCCATGCCCAAATTAGGTTGATGTACATCATGGGGTTGCCACCCATATCTGAAGTAAAGAAGTGCATTCCCATTAGCCTGTCGAGCGACAATAGCGCCAATGTCACGGTTAAAATCGGGAACGCCAGGGCTATCAATACCGAAGTTACGAGTACACTCCAAGGGAAAATTGGCATTTTCATCATTGTCATACCACGAGCGCGCTTTTTTAGAATGGTGACTATGAAATTAATGCCCGAGAATAGGCTGCCCAAGCCCGCTATCTGCAAGCTCCATATCCAATAGTCCACGCCCGGCCCTGGGTTATATTCCAATCCGGTCAAAGGTGGGTAGCCTAGCCAACCTCCTGGTGAAAAGCCGCCAAATATCAAGGCGACGTTGTTTAGTATCATACCTGCAACAAACAGCCAAAAACTAACTGAGTTCAGCCACGGGAACGCCATATCTCGTGCACCAATCATCAGCGGCATTACCACGTTAATCAGTCCAAACATAAGTCCCATTGCCACAAAAAATATCATGATGGTTCCGTGCGCAGTAAAGACTTGTTGAAAGGTATCGACATCGAACGGACCTTGTGTGTCGCCTACTGCCACAGCGGTTTGTAAACGCAGCATCATTGCATCAAACAGCCCACGTACAAGCATCAGTAAAGCCACAACAATGTACATGATACCGATTTTCTTGGCATCAAGGCTGGTCAGCCAGTTATTCCATAACCATCGCCATTTTTTAAAATACGTCAGCGCTACAGCAACACCAATTGCTCCCAAGGGCATGCCTACTGCAGCGCCAATTGTGGCTGGCTCAGTTGGCAAATACTCAAGACTCATACGGCCCAATAGTTGTGACAGCAATTCCATTAGTGATGCCCTTCCATGTCGCTCATTGAGTCCATTGTAGCTTCATCTGACATTTCGTGCATCATATTTGGC
Source organism: bacterium (assembly GCA_030427525.1). Taxonomy (GTDB): domain Bacteria; phylum Patescibacteriota; class Saccharimonadia; order Saccharimonadales; family Saccharimonadaceae; genus UBA1020. The sequence continues at coordinate 26,884 of JAUIBD010000013.1, read as the reverse complement.
ATATATTTACCGACGATTTCGTGATATAAACCGCTGTTATCAAGCCGGTAGGTGATGGCGCTTTTTTCAACCGATGGCACCTGAAGTCGAGCCAATTGTGCATTATCTAGCAGCTGCATGCGAGGGCTCGAACGCACACCATCAGTCCATGCATTGAAATCATCACGATCTATGACATTGGCAGTAAAAGTCATATCAGCGTAGCCGCGACCATTAATATTCGTACTGTAGCCTTTGTACTCGCCATTCTGCGTTGCCAACAAGTTTAACTCGCTCGTCATGCCGTTCATATTGTAAATTTGTGAACCCAAAGAAGGTATCCAAAATGCGCTCATCGGGGCGTCCGCTGTCAAATAAAACGTTACAGGTACATCCTTTGGCATCACGACATAATTTACGGTTGCAACACCTTGTTCCGGGTATAAAAATAACCATTTCCACTGCAACGCAACCACCTGCACAGGCATAGACGGATGATCTGCTTGAATTTTTTTATATGGGTCAAGCGAGTGACTCGTGTACCATGTCACTACTGCCAAAATACCAATAATAACCATAGGAATTCCCCACCAAATGGCTTCTAGCTTAGAATTTTCCTTCCATTCTGGGTCATAGCCCTTGTGTTTCGGGTTCGTGTCACGATATTTAAACGCAAAAACAGCCAGCAAAACAAATACGGGAACGACAACGATGGCACTAAGCACTACGGTAAACAGCATTAAGTCCTTCTGTTGAGCGGCAATTGTACCTTTTGGTGACAAGACATCGATATGTGCAGTGCTAAGTAACCAGCCGAACAGCAAAGCCAAACCAAGAACAATGGCGGCCGCAACTGCTATTCTATACTTCCCCTTCATTACTTCTAATGATACTGCTTACGTCTTTACAGAGCAAGCGTGCTATTTAGCTAGAAGCTTGATTGTGACTGAGCTGAACTCGCATCGCTATCGTCAACGCTGGTGCTGTCAATGGTATCGATCGCGCTATCTAAGTCATCTTTTGATTCAATGTTGGCTGGCTCTTGAGTATCAGATGTAGACGTCTGATTTGTTGTCTTCGTCGAGTCGTCCTTCGAGGCGAAATTATTCCATGCGACGTAGCCAAGCGCGCCTATAACCGCAAGTACAATCAGCACGATAATTACTTCAACTGCACTAAACCCTTGTAGCTTCTTCATATCGCCCCCTAGCTTTCTTGTTCCAGCGTAGTATTAGTTTGGTCTGTCGCAGCCTCAACGGCTTCGCTTGCTTCAAGCGCTTGCTTTACAAGTACTATCAACTCTCTCACTGCGCTCTTATAGTCTTTTAATGCATCGCGTCTAATCTGCACTGCAGAAGCAACTATCTGGCCCGGCTTTGTGCCATCAACATCATCACAGCTATATGTTAGTCCTGTCATCGCATCAATCGCAGCTATCGCCGAGGCTTCTTTCTCGTCTGCATTCGCCACTGCGGCATTATAGCCTTCAGCGCTTAGGCCTTTCTTCTCATAAAATGCCTGAACACCTGCTTCAATTTTTTGGAACACGGCCAGTTTTTTACCTGCTTTTTCGCTGCTCGACTGAATCAGTTCGTTAATTTTTACCTCGCGCTTTTCACACGTTTCAAGGCGTTTACCTTCGAGGCGTGCCTTGCTCTCTTCCTTTTTTGCTTCAAACTTCTTTTCTATTTCTGCCCGTTTTAAAGCAATACGGTCATTCAGCTGTTTCAGATGCTTGGACCGATGCAGGCCATCATCGTCACTGTCTTCGACTTCATTTTCGGCCTCGACTTCTTTTTCATCAGAATCATCGTGCTGGGATGTTGATGTGTCAGGTTCATCCGCTCCGTTACGTGCGAATGTAGGTGTACCAACGCCCGCCGTCAACATAAGCGCTAGCATAAATAGTAGTACTGTTTTCTTTGTCATGTATACCCCTCATGGTTATGGCAAGCATTATACCATGTAGCACTGCGACTGCAAACATCATTGATTTGACAGAATAAGAATAATACCGTTAAACTGTATTCAAGCTGTCGCGACCCGTGACGGCACTCAGAGAGGAACCAGGATGGACAGGAGAAGGCTGTTCCTGGTCGTGGTGATCGTGTTCCTGGGTTTCTGGATGTTCACCGACCCGAACGGGCTGGCAGATGCTGCCCGAATGGGAGCTGGAGAAGTCTGGACCCTGGCACAACAGCTCTTCGTGGCTGTCATCGATTTCATCTACGCCCTCACCTGAGCCCCGGCGTGGCTGCCACTCGGCCCACGCCGGGGCTCAGGCCCACTCTACTAGTATTAAAACAACCCGCTTGTTTCAGCGGGCTGTTTCATTTTTTCAGAAATTACTTCGATCGTTTTTCGATAATTTCCTGTGCCACGTTTGGTGGTACTTCTTCGTACTGAGCAAGCTCCATCGTGCTAGCTGCACGGCCTTGGCTCATGCTGCGAATATCGCCGGTGTAGCCAAACATACTAGCTAGTGGTACATAGGCTTTGATTAGCTTCGCGCCGCCCATCAAATCTTCCATAGCGTCGATCCGGCCACGACGGCTGTTCAAGTCGCCGATGATATCACCCATGAACTCTTCAGGAGTAGTTACTTCTACATGCATAACTGGCTCGAGCAAGATAGGGTTGGCTTGCTTCACACCGGCACGCGCAGCCAAACTACCAGCCAAGCTAAACGCTAGCTCAGAAGAGTCAACATCGTGGTAACTACCATCATACAGGGTTGCTTTAACGTCAACCACTGGGTAGCCAGCAATCACACCACCGTCGAGGGTTTCTTTGATTCCCTTTTGAACCGCCGGGCGGTACTCTTGTGGAACCACACCACCCTTAATTTCGTCGATGAACTCGAAGCCCTTACCTGTTTCATTTGGCTCGATCTTGATCCAGACGTCACCATACTGACCACGACCACCAGACTGCTTGGCGTGCTTGCCCTGCACCTGTGCGGTGCCCTTTACGGTTTCGCGGAAAGCTACTTGTGGCTCGCCCACATTTGCTTCAACGTTAAACTCGCGCTTCATTCGGTCAATCAAGATATCGAGGTGAAGCTCGCCCATTCCAGACATAATGGTTTGACCAGTTTCTTCGTCGGTATGCACACGGAAGGTTGGGTCTTCGCCCGAAAGACGCTGCAAGGCGATGCCCATTTTTTCTTGGTCAGCTTTAGATTTTGGCTCAACCGCAATCGAAACAGGTGGCTCTGGGAATGTGATAGATTCAAGTGCGATTGGTTTGGTAAGTTCACACAGCGTGTTACCAGTTGTTGTGTTCTTTAGACCTACCACTGCTGCGATGTCGCCTGCTGCCACGTGGTCGATTTCCTCACGCTTGTCGGCGTGCATACGGACGATACGGCCAATACGCTCTTTTTCACCAGTCGTGGTGTTCAATACATAGCTACCTGCTTTTAGGTCACCAGAGTAGACGCGGATGAACGTGAGGGTTCCTACAAATGGGTCAGTTGCGATTTTGAAAGCGAGTGCCGTCATTGGTTCACTAGAGTCTGGCTTGCGGCTAATTTGGTCACCAGTTTTGGTGTCGGTTCCCCAAATTTCGTCTACATCTAGTGGGCTTGGCAAGAAATCTACCATGACATCCAGAAGTTTTTCAACAATCACACCACGCCCGTCACCACCAGTTACCAGGAAGAAGTCACCAGCAAGTACGCGCTTACGAAGGGCTGCTTTTAGCTCTTCTTTGGTTACGGTGTCTTCGCCTTCTTCAAGGAAGCGCATCATTAGGTCGTCATCAGCTTCAACTGCCGCTTCTACTAGCAAGCTACGTGCGTTCTTGGCTTTTTCAGCCATGTCTGCTGGAATCTCGCCTTCGACTAGCTGTTTGTCAGTGTAGTCGCTATAGGTGTAGGCTTTCATTTCGATCAGGTCGACAACGCCATTGATGTCTTTTTCAAAGCCAATCGGAAGGTGTACTGGCAATGCGTTTTTACTCAGGCGAGTGTGAATACTTTCGAGAGATTTATAGAAGTCACCACCGGTTTGGTTGATCTTGTTGATGAAACATACACGTGGCACAGAGTACTTGTTGGCTTGGCGCCATACGGTCTCAGACTGAGCCTCAACACCCATCTTGCCATCGAATACTGTCACCGCGCCGTCAAGCACACGAAGTGAACGCTCTACCTCAGCGGTAAAGTCAATGTGTCCTGGGGTGTCGATAATGTTAATCTTGTGGTCTTTCCAGAAACAGGTTACCGCAGCAGAGGTAATGGTGATACCTCGTTCTTTTTCTTGGCTCATCCAGTCGGTAGTGGCACCGTCACCGTCACCACGAACCTCACCGATCTTGTGGTTGATACCAGTGCGATACAAAATACCTTCAGTAGTCGTAGTTTTACCAGCGTCAATGTGCGCGATAATACCGATATTGCGATAGTCCTTTAGCGGGACGTCTTTTTGAGCCATATTCTTCCTCTTTCTCTCTAGAGTCTTGTTACTTAGTTATTTTTTGCCATAAAAAATAGCGCTTTACTTTGATTATACCAGATGTGCGTGTAAATTTCTAGCTAAAATCGTAGGTTGCTCAGCGTGGCAAGATCGACTACTGGTGCGTACTGTGGTTCAATCTTTTCGCTATCGACTGGTTCGTTAATTAGCACTGCAGCGACTATTTCTCTACCAAATCCATCTGTGAAGCGTACTACCTCGGCTATCATACCGCTCGATGCAACTTGTTCGTGCGGGCGATTCGCCATCCAACTATCGGCAATACACTCAATGTTTTGCCCTTTCAAAATCGCATTTAGGCCTTCTAGCAGACCATCGTCTTGTTGCTCGAGTATAGCTTGCACAAGTCGTTTTATTCGTTTCACCCCACTGCCAAGATCTTGATACGTCGATGGCTGTTCATTTATGAAAGCTTGCAGGAGCGATTGTAGATCTCTCAGCTCAGCAGTCCCACGATGTGTTTTCATCATATTAGCCATTACCGACTGTCTATGTTTACGACGCTCGAGCTCGGGTAGCTGAATATCAGCATTTTTATCTAGAAGGACAAACGCATTAGCCACTGTAGAACTCGTTGCCATCACCATTACACCGGGTAGTTCGACTATTGGTTTCTGGACGTTCTTGTACACCCAGACCATTCTTGGCCGCACAATCCAGTATTTTCCCTCTTCATCGGTTTCTTCATGAATACCAGGTAAGGTAAAGTGGTAATGCCCGAGGATCTGTCTGGCCGCATTTGGCTGCAGTAGCACTTCGCCTTCGCCCTTTTTCGTCTCTAGTCCATTGTCGCTCTCGACTATTTGCAAATTCGGTTCAATCACACAGTTGCCTGTTGCAAGTAGTTTGTCGTCCGGATTCAGCCCACTCGCCGCCATAATATTATGAATCTCTATAGCAAGACGTTTTGATACCGCAGCTGCATCTGCTTCGCTTCTATACTTTGTCTTCCTTTCGCCTCTTAGGCGCGTATGTATCGCATCCAGTGCCCTCTGAACGCTTTGAAGCCGCAGATGCTCTACAGTGTACGGGTGCTTGTGCGGCTCTTCAGCGAGCTGCTCTCCTGTAATAACGTTAACATGCGGTTCAAGATCGTCTGATATGTCATTTTTCTCGTTCGTTGCTTTTTCCGGTAATTCAGCCCGAGTGCTCATAAACGTATCAATTATTGTCAGCGGCGTGATGATTGGATGGTCGCTACCTTCATCGTCGGATAAGTTCGATGGGGGCACCAGTAGTAGCGAAGTCGTGATATTCGTACCTGAGCTGCTTGTATTTACCGCTATATCGATGCCGAGGAATTTTGCATAATATCGTGAACCCTTTTTCCACACTAGCTCGGTAGTAGAACCATCTTCTTCGAATTGATACCCTACTCCATCAAGCTCTACGAGGTATGGCCAATCCTTGTCAAAGTGTAGTGACTCTAGCAAATACTTTGCTATCCAATCTCGAAATTCGTCTGACGCAATACACTCTGCCTGAATAACTGGTTCAATTCTGTACAGCAGCTGCAGTTTCTTCGCTGGGTCGGTTGTGTCTTTGCCTAGAATCCTGTCTACCGTAGCCATGATTTTCGGCCAGCGATGGTGCAAGGCAACATTTATACCTTCCATGGTTTTTTCATCGAAGGCCATTGCCAGCGTATCAGCGGGGCGTATGTAAAACTCTGGTTCGTCGATATTCGATATACCATCTTTGAAACCATATACGAACTCCGCAGGGCTATACCGTTTACCGTCTTCGCCAACGGTCGGGTTTACGTGTGGAGCCACATCGAAGATACCTGTAGATGTGAGCTGAACGTTTAGTACGTCGTAGCACAAATTTCCCTCTTTGTCGGTAGTGGGCTCACCCCAGTCACCTTCTGTAACATCTACAATTGCTGGGTCAATCGGGTATAGGCGTCCACTGAGTGTAGCCGTGTGACCATGGTAACGCCAACCCCTATCGAGCCCCCCCAGTGTCTGTGCATACATGTCACTCACACTGCCTCCATCTGCATTGATGGCTCGTTCTGCAGACATTATCGATTGATGATACATCTCTAGACCAGGGTCAGAGTTAGCTTCCGCGAAAGCTATTGCATCAAACACCTCTGCCTCTGTCGGACTCAACCTGTCTGTCATGTATATACTTTGTTATATTCTGAAGAATTCGTCAATACTATGCCACTTTTAGAGGTTTTCGACGCTTGCCATAGATATGCGGCATTAGGTTGACGGCATTGGTACCTGCGACTCTACCGAGCAATGTCGCCACCTCTTCGGGACGTTTATGCTCAACCAGCTCCAGCGGCACAAACTCATTACCATCACCGACTTGTTCGAGACTCCTTCGAAATGCCGTTTCGAAACTAAGCATCACCTGCAAGAGTATCTCCTCATCGAGCAGCAACTCCCCCGTTTCAGGATCGCCGACACCCTTGATTTTATGAGGCCTTTGTATTGCCGTCGATACTCCTTGCGCAGATGCAAATAGGCGTTTCGCTATCTTAAAATTACGAACCTTGCTTTCCATTACGGCAAAATCTGGTACTTCTGGCTGTCGGAACAACGCATGCAGTAAGTCGTGAAACTCACGAACAGCGTAGCCTTTATGAAATGTAATAAGGTCTCGATAGTCTCGAGGTATCGTGCTGCCCCCAAAATGTCTTGGATGATAGCTATCACGCTCCCACACAAAGTGATGGACATCCTCTTCTCTGCCCTCAAACGCTGGCCATACGTAGGCATCGTCTACATGTGATAGTGCCACCTCGACAGTCCTAAAAATATCAACAACACTCCTGTCATCCACAGGAGCGTCTAGTAGATGTGCGTCATCTAATCGTCGTTTTTCCGGGTCGTAGTGCTCCAGAATTGGAACAGCACTCGGCGGCGGCAAGTGGGGTGGATGGTCGTACTTGAGCCATGGCGCACCCCGAGCCATATTCAGTCCTTCAATCCCTTAATTTTTTGTATTGTTTGCCTCATTTGATTTAGTTATAGCAAAATAAATACTGTTTTGTAAAGCTTGTGGTTTACCACCAGCCGTCGTTGTGAGCTAGACTTTCACCAACTCGTGGCTGCGACTGCGCTGTCGTTCGAAAAGTAACAGATGGCAGTGATTCTTGTGGTGGCGGGCTGTCATGAAACTCTGGATACACCCACACAGTGTGAGCAACCACGCGTGTACCTGCCCAGCGTGGATAGGTCATCGTCTCGTCGGGTCTTGGCTGTACCGGAGTTGGTTCGCTGCGACTACTATAGTAACTCCTATTGTCAGGCATAGCGTGTGCTGCCAGGTGTGCGCTCAATTGCGCGTTCCATTTGGCCGCTTCTGCTGATGTCCCTTCGTACCCCCGTATCGGAGCTGGTTTTTTTGATGGTGTTTCTATATACGATCTATCACCGTTTGCCATGACATACCTCACTAAATGATGATTACACAATATACCACGTTATCTGGCGTTCAGAAAGCAAAGCAGTTTGCTATACTACGAGCATGAAAACCATTTCACAGCAGCGCGGTGCGTTGTACTGTTTCTCGCCTCCTGTGATGCTAGCAACGTTTGCTATTGAAATTATCTTCGCTCTATATACAGTTTGGCGCTACCGTTTAGATGCTACCGCGCGACTTGTCGTTGCAATTCTGGTATTTTTAGCTATATTTCAAGGTACTGAATTTCTACTATGTGGTGGCCTGATGCTTGAAGGAGGCGTGTGGTCGCGCATTGGCTACGTTTCTATTAGCATGTTACCTCCGCTGGGGCTTCACTTAGCGTATAAGCTTGCGGACAAAAATGCAGGCGCACTAGTTGTAACCAGCTATCTTAGCGCAGCGGCTTTTATAGCCTACTTTGCGTTTGCTTCCCAAGCAATATCGGGCCACACGTGCTATGCAAACTATGCCGTATTCGATGTAGCTAGCGGGCTTAGCTGGCCATACATCGTTTATTACTATGGCTGGATGCTGGTCGGTACGTTCTTGACCTTCGCATGGGCACCTAGCGCACCAGCGCACCGCCGCCGAGCTCTCTATGCGCTCCTTGCCGGCTACTTAGCACTCTTCATACCTACTACCGCAATAAATGTTATCGACCAGTCGACCATTGCTGGCATACCTTCCATTATGTGCGGTTTTGCCGTTATTCTCGCGTTCCTACTGGCAACAGAAGTGAGCCCCAACTCCCTAGCTAAGCGTGAAATCCCGCTTATGCGCCGCGTTCGGTAGTTTTGGTAGGTAAACTAAGGTATACTTGGCTACATAATGGCGGATAAAAAACATCTTGGTTACAAATACTGGTGCGAATTGTATTTGACACGAGATGAATATACCGCAACGGAATGGAACGCCGTCCTCTTTTCTATCTCGCAATACGTTGGTTTCCTACGGCGTTGGATGGTAATGGTGCAAGTTCAAGACGGAACCGTTCGTTACTATATAGGTAGCAATAAAGACATCGCTGGACTCTCGAATAATCTGGCAGGCATGATACTGCGCCCAGTTGATACAAAGCAAGTGGCTCCACCAAAACACATGCAAAAAGAACGCTTGATTCAACTCGTGGCAGGTGGTAATGTGCTAGATTTACGCGAAAAGTATGAAGTGAAACGCGGTAAGACCCTAGAGTGGGTGGCGCTGAGTATTCGCACTATAAATATCGAAAAGTCGTACTGCGAGGCGCAGTTCGCATTCAAAGATAAAGCCGGGCATTACTCTGTAGGCAACAAACGCCTTCTTGCCCTTCCTTCCCAGCTGCTAGCAGTAGATTTTTTGAAAAATTCAAAATATCAGCGTAAGAAGCAACCAAAATACCTCGATATTCAAAAATCACTGCACATTATGCGTTCAGATGATCTTGGTGCATTGTTTGAGGTAGATACGTTTCCCTACCTTCCACAGAATTATTATTTGCCACTCGAAAGCTACGACTTCGATAAGCACTCGTTTATTATCGGCGCCAGTGGTAGTGGAAAATCAAAATTCTTAGGGCTGTTTATTCATAAGTTGCTCGCAAACTCTCGAAATAGGCAAAATTACCGTGTGGTGGTAATTGACCCGCATGCTTCCCTGGAAAACGATTTAGGTAATGTTAGTGGCAGTAACGTAATTCGATTTAGCTCTAAAGACGATGGCGCCGAGTTGTTTGCTGGTGCGGGCACGGATGTTTCTGCCTCCACCGAACTCACGAGCACATTGTTTAAGTCACTATTGGCCGATCAACACAATGCTAAGTTAGAGCGCGTACTTCGATTTAGTCTGTATGTACTAATGACTGCCCAGGTAATGTCACTCGACAACTTGAAACGTTTCCTAACAGATACCGAATACCGCAAGAAATTGCTCGACCATGTCGGTAGCTACGTGCCCCAAAATATTATCAAGTTCTTCGGTAGCGATTTTAACGAACTACGCACAAAGCACTACAACGACGCGATTTCCCCGATAGTTAGTTTAGTAGAAGAAATGCAGTTGCAGCCATCGCTCGGCGAAGAGTCAGATGCTTCCTTGTCGCTTTCAAAAGTTGTTGCGGCCAATCCTCTGACAGTTTTCTCACTCAATAAAGTTAGCATGGGTGAAAAAGTGGTTAAAACAGTTGCGGGCCTGCTGATCCAACAAATATTCCTTTTAGCGCAGTCGCGCGCGATGAATGAAAAGATTATTTTGATTATCGACGAGGTGTCGGTAATACAAAACCCGACAATTGCACAGATTTTGGCAGAAGCTAGGAAATATAACTTATTTGTATTCCTCACCCAGCAGTACTTTGGCCAGATTGAAAAGCCATTGCAAGACGCGATCTTCTCGAATGTAGCAAACTACTACGTATTCAAGGTTTCCGAGGAAGACGCGCGCGCCCTTGAAGGTAACCTAACTATCGAGCTACCGAAAGAATCGCTGCTAGAAGAAAAAGAGTTGGGTAATAAGGAAGCTGAGCTGCGGGTACGCATTTTAACATCACTGCATTCACGCGAATGTTTGCTGCGGCTGTCGAGTGATGGCCAGATGCTACCCTGCGTCAAGGCTCGTACGGTTGATTTCACCGGCACACACATGCCAAAAAATGTTGAGATGAAGAAGTACAAAACTTCTCAGATGCCATCGAAGTTTCAGGAGTCGGTTGAAGCACAGCATAGTTTCGCAAAAGCACCCGGAGATGATTCGACAGCGAATGTGGCAGAATTTCTAAAAGCTAAGAACGACAGCAACCTACGACCACAGATTGATACGCCCAGACAACCGTCGCAATCACCTCCTAGCTCCTCTCGGTCACCATCGCTCGCCGACTTTCTATCATCGCAAAGTCTCAATATTGACTCTAAGCATAAAGGAAAGAAATAGTGGACGCAAAGCAAGCCAAAGAAATTCTAGACAAAGTAATGGGCGCTGTATTCGGCTACCAAAACCCCTACACTCTAGAGCAAGCCATGGAAAAGTTTGCATTCGACTTAAACTTACCCCAACAAGTGACTGATTCTGTGACAGGCAAACCAACCTGGGCATCATCGCTGAATCCATCGAGGTATGTAGCGATGGAAAACATGCTGAAGATAAATGAAGATGATGAGTGGATACAAAAGAAAGAAGATATGAAATCGATCGAAGATGTGCTGTTGGCGTGGTCGAAAACAAACTACACTACTGCTGAACGTCAGATTGATTCAATCAACATAGCCGAGAGCGATAGTGTACACGGCTGCGAGAATGTGTATCGTTCTGCCATGATTCGTCGCTCGAAAAACATATTATTTTCGCGCAGCTGTGCTGATTCAGAATTCTTGGTAGGCTGTTCTGAGTCGGTCACCAGTACCTTCTCTATTCGCGTCGAAGATAGTCAGCTGGTTTCAAACAGCTTTAATGTCATATGGTCGGCTAAAGTTACCAATTCGTTCTTTATACAAGATTGTTATGACGTGATGGACTGCATGTTCTGCTCGCACATCGCTGGCAAACAATATTGTATTGCCAACATGCAGTTTGAAAAAGAAGAATACGAACGCATCAAAGATATTGTTGTGCGGTGGATATTTAATTCATAAGCTATGGACACTTCCCTAAAAACACTTGTTTCGCCAGAAAAAACAGCAGTGATTGTTGTCGACAAACAGTATGGTTATTTCAGGAGAAAAGGGAGCCCTACCACTCAGCTAATGGATGCGTTGCCGAAAATTGATGCTTTCGTGAAGGAAGCTAGGAGTGCTGACATAAAGATAATCTGGACCAAAATGTTAGAAAATCCAGAAGATTCGCCTGAAAACATACGATTTATTATGGCTACTGGCGACCCGCTATATACGACACTGACGAGACGAAATGATCGCAGCTACGATATTATCGGCGAAGCACAGCCGACCGAAAATGAGCTTGTTATTGAAAAATTATATTACAATGCATTTGCTCATACTAGCCTTGCCGAACATTTAAAGCAGAATCAGATTACGACATTAGTATTCGTCGGGGGTTATGCTTCTCGCTGCGTGCTGGCTACCGTAACCTCGGCACTGGACAACGGCTTCTACCCTGTGGTGGTACAAGACCTGGTGGCTAATACAGACGATACATCCGAAGAGGTACCAGTTGCCTTACGTATTATCGAGACAATTTACGGGCGGGTGCACACCGAAGCTGAAGTTGTCGACGCATGGTCGGACTAGTCTTTAGATTCGTCCAAATCTTCTTCGTCTGTGGATGCGTCATAGATTTCTACGCTTGCAGCAAGTTCAGGACCGCACCAATCTACAAGCTGCCCTTCTAAATCTTCTCTGGTTTCACCGACGAATAGCATGTCATCAAATATTGTGTAAAATGGTGTTCCTCTGTTTTTTAAGTTATACGCGGTTGTGTGCAAAGGGCTTAAACGAACATTATGCGAGCTCATTGGAGGCACGCTGGTTATTTTTACGTCTGCGTCGTCTTCATGCTCGTTGGCTGGTGGAAGATCATGAATCATAGCACCAGTGTAAAACTATTTCGCCTATCAAGCAAACAAAAAACGCCAGGCCTGAACCTGACGAATTTGTTTGCTGTAGTGATTAACCGCGAGCAAAGTGGGCGAAGGCGCGGTTGGCCTCGGCCATTTTGTGAGTGTCTTCTTTTTTCTTGAAGGCGGCACCGGCTTCGTTGTAGGCGTCTACAATTTCAGCTGCGAGGCGCTGTTCAAACGGCATACCCTTGCGAGCACGTGCGCTCTGTACCAGCCAGCTGTACGCGTAGTGTAGCTGACGGTGACCTTGCACAGGGAATGGAATTTGGTAGTTTGCACCACCAACACGTCGGCTCTTTACCTCAAAGTTTGGCGAAACATTCTTTAGTGCTTTTTCAAACACTTCCAGTGGGTCTTCAGACTTTACTTTCTTCGCAGCTGCTTCTAGAGCTGCGTATACCATGCGCTCTGAGGCAAGTTTTTTGCCATCGAGCATAGACTTGTTGATCAAGCGCTGTACTAGCACGCTTTGGTATTTGCGGTCTGGTTTTAGGTCGCGCTGTAGTTTCTTGGTTACTTTACGAGGCATTACTTAGACTCCTTTTTCGTACCGTATTTACTACGGCCGCGTTTGCGTCCATCGACACCTTGAAGGTCTAGCGCACCACGGACGATGTGGTAGCGAACACCTGGAAGATCTGGCACACGACCACCACGAACGAGCACTACGGCGTGTTCCTGTAGGTTGTGGCCTTCGCCGCCGATGTATGCCCAAACTTCGTCTTTGTTGGTCAAGCGAACACGTGCGACTTTACGAAGTGCAGAGTTAGGCTTTTTCGGGGTTTTTGTGGTTACCTTTATACAAACACCACGCATCAGCGGGGCGCTTTGTTTAGTATAACGAGTTTTTAGTGCGTTATAGCCCTTTCCGAGATGTGGGGATTTACTCTTTTTGTCAGCCGTCTTTCGAGGCTTTCGTACGAGCTGATTAATTGTTGGCATATTAAAATATGGCTCCCATACTAAAATTAGTTATTTTGCGATTCGCGGAGGCTCAGCATGCCTACTGGAGTCGCGGTTTTATAAGAATTTTGTAGAAGTGTACACATGTTCTGCAAAAAACTTACTGAAACTCTTGGTTGTATTATACCAATCTGTAAGTGTTTTGTCTAGAGAAGTGCAGACCGGCCCATGCTCGACCCAATTCGTCTAGCCTTTGCAATGATATCGTTTAAATGAGACATGCGCTGGCTTATCTCGCCGCTCGTGTCGACAGGACTCTTTACGATTTCTATCAGGATCGATTTCGCTGTGATTCGCAACGATGCAAACGTATCCGGCCTAGAGAGAACTGAAAAATCTCCAAAATGCCCACTGTGGGCACCTGTCAGAATAAATGCCCTAAGATCTGCCTCAAATTGATCCCTCGGTAATGATTCTAGAATTGCTATGTCTTTCTGCGATAGCTCCATAGTACTATTATAGCATAAGAAATGTTTTTGTGCAATTAGAGTTCTGAGGTGGATAGCAGCAGTGAAACCCTTGCTAAATTCTGGTTTACCGGTCGCGACTTTGGTGCTTCAACAACTATAGAACTTATGGCTTCTCGGGCTACAGTGAGTCGACGGCTATCGTCGCCAGCAATTCGTGTTATTTCTGTTATTATCTTCTCGGCTTCGCCGTCCTCTAAAACTTGAAAGGCTAACTTCCAGAGGCCTACTACTATTCCATCATCTTCGCTATCAGCAATAGAGGCTGGTAACTTCAGCGTATCAAGCCTATCTGTAACTGAATCTCTAAATTTCGGATATGTTGGTGTATCTGTCGTTATTTGTTTGATTATATCATACTTGGCATAAAAAGTAAATAATCCCCTTCCGGGGACTATTTACTGAAACTGCGATCTATTTAGGCTGCTTCGTGCAGGTCGACATCTTCTGCGATGCCATCTGCGAGGTCGGTCGTTAGGTCGGCTTCTTGGTCGAGAGCACCAGTACCAACAGGAATCTTGCGACCAATGATCACGTTTTCCTTGAGGCCATGCAGGTGGTCTGCGCGACCGCTGGTTGCAGCGTTTATCAGCACGCGGGTTGTGTCTTGGAACGATGCTGCAGATAACCAGCTGTCACTCCAGATAGACACCTTGGTGATACCAAGCAGTAGTTGTGTGTACTGAATCAGCTCTTTGCCGCTTGCGGCGAGCTGCTCATTTGCATCTACCACAGCAGCCTTTGACACGATGTCACCAGTAACGAATTCACTGTCACCAGCATCTTCAACCTGTACGCGGCTAAACATCTGACGCACGATGATCTCGAGGTGCTTGTCGGCGACGTCTTGACCTTGTGCGGCGTAAATACGTAGTACTTCGTTGATAATGTAGCGCTGAGTAGCCTCGGTACCCTTTAGACGCATTAGGTCGTGGAGGTTCAATGAACCGATAGTCAGGCGGTCACCCGCAACGATTACATCGCCCTTCTTTACCACCAGCTGAGTACTACCCGGAATTTCATAGCGAGCTGGCGCAGAAGCACTGGCTGCAACAACTGCAGTGTCTTCAGCGAATTCAACTACACCATCGAATGGCGCAACAAGTGGTTTGGCTGCGTCGTCGCCACTGGCAATGACGTCACCTACCTTTATGTTGCTGCCCGCTTTCACGGCTGGCTTGCGACCTTCCAATGCAATTCGCTCGACTGTGCCCGATTCTGGGGTAACCTGCACCACGTAATTTGCGCCGTCTTCCCATACATCAACGAGTCCTGCAACCTCAGATACATGAGCCTGGCCCTTTGGCGTGCGAGCTTCAAACAGCTCTTCTACACGAGGTAGACCTTGGGTAATGTCACCACCAGCCACACCAGATGCGTGGAAGGTTCGTAGTGTTAGCTGCGTTCCTGGCTCACCAACAGACTGTGCGGCAATGACACCAACAGGCTGAGCCGTGTCTACCAAGCCACCTGTAGCCATGTCGATACCGTAGCTTCGTACTGGAATACCATGGAGGTTCTTGGTTGAAAGTACACTTTGAATCTTAACTTCTGCCACCTTAGCGTCTCCATCAATTGCATCAGCAATTTCACGAGTAATCAGCTCACCCTTAGCGATATGACCTGGCACATCTGCTGCAGTGTAGCGTCCGTATAGACGGTTACCAAACTCAATCATGGTAGTTTCGGTCTCATCACGGTAGATAGTGAAACCTTCGTCTTCTGCGGCTTCGTCTTCTACAGTGAATACGTCTTGCGATACGTCCACCAAACGTCGAGTCAGATAACCCGAGTCAGCGGTCTTCAAGGCGGTGTCAATCAGACCTTTACGTGCACCACGTGTTGCCACGAATGACTCTAGGCTTGATAGACCTTCACGGTAGCTACTTCGAATTGGTAGCTCAATTTCGCGGTTAGTTGCGTCCACCATGATACCGATCATGGCACTTGCAAGCTTCACGTTTGAAATATCACCACGTGCACCAGAGTTCACCATCACAGAAATACTGGTATCCATGTTTGCGAGCTGGTCTTCCAGGAACTCGGTTACTTGGTTGTCGACTGCACGCCATGTACTCAGAGTTAGGCTGTAACGTTCACCTTCGGTAATAAGACCTTGGTCGTACTGTTCTGAAATCAAGGCAGTTTTAGCGTCACCTTCGGCAACGAACTTGTTGATTTCATCAAAGTGCAAGTAGTCGTCTTTACCAGTTGATACCGCGGCAACAGTTGCGAAACGGAACGCTAGACCCTTCATACGGTCGGCCGTACGTGCAGTTTCTTCGGCACCATACTTGTCGAAAATTTTCGCAAGTACTCGCTTTAGTTGCTTTTTCGTTTGTACGTTGTTGTCGTAAGCGAAATCTTTAGGCAAAATCTCGTTGAAGAACACGCGACCCAGGGTTGTATCACGAATTTCACCCTTGGTGTGAATGCGGATTGGGCTTTGCAGTTGCAATTTGCCCTCATCGTAGGCAAGTTCCGCTTCGTATACAGAGCTGTACGCCTTACGGTCTTTGGTTTGTGCGCTTGGCTTTTCGTACGTAAGGTAGTAGTTACCCAGCACAACATCCTGACCAATGTTTAGCACAGGGCTACCATCAGCAGGCTTCAACAGGTTGTTGGTTGCGCTCATCAGCTCGCGAGCTTCACGCTGCGCTTCGTCAGAAAGTGGCAAGTGAACAGCCATCTGGTCACCATCGTAGTCGGCGTTGAATCCGTTAGCCACCAGTGGGTGTAGCTGAATCGCTTTACCTTCTACCAGTTTTGGCATAAATGCCTGAATTGATAGACGGTGTAGTGACGGCGCACGGTTCAAGAGCACATACTTGCCCTTAATGACATCGTCGAGAGCATCCCATACCAGGGCGTCACCTGAGTCAATCAGACGAGTAGCCGAACGGATATTGTGCGCGTGTTCGCCACGAATCAACCAGCTAATTACAAACGGCTTGAATAGCTCTAGTGCCATTTGTTTTGGTAGACCACATTCGTTAATCTTCAGCTTTGGACCCACCACGATTACTGAACGTCCAGAGTAGTCAACACGCTTACCTAGTAGGTTTTGGCGGAAACGTCCTTGCTTACCCTTTAGCATGTCTGAAATTGACTTCAGACGGCGACGGCCACCGGTTGCATTGACTGCACGACCACCACGAGCAGCTGAGTTGTCCACCAGCGCGTCGACAGCTTCCTGAAGCATACGCATTTCATTGCGACGAATCACTTCTGGCGCGTTCAGGTCTATAAGCTTCTTTAGACGGTTGTTTCGGTTGATCACACGACGGTAAAGGTCGTTTAGGTCACTTGTTGCGAAACGGCCACCAGTGAGCTGCACCATAGGGCGTAGGTCTGGAGGAATCACTGGTAGAACAGTGAGTGTGAGGCTGCTCGGCTTAATATTTGCAGCCTGCATGCCTTCGAGCACCTTTAGACGCTTCAACAGTTTCTTTTCACGTTGACCCTTGGCACCAGCTACTTCTTCGGTAAGCTGCGCAATAAGTGTTGGCAAGTCGATTTCGTCTAACAATGCTTTTAGCGCTGTGCCACCCATGCCTACTTCAACCAATTCTTCGTATTCTTCTGGTAGATTGCGGTAGTCGGTTTCTGAGATCAAAGCGCCTTTTACGAGGCTTTCGAGCTGTGCTTTTTTAGCCAGGTAGCGTTCTTCTAGCTCTTCTTGTTCTTTGGTTTGCTCGGCTGCAAGTGCCTTTACATCAGCATCTTTGTCGCCAGCTGCATTTTCAAAGCGCATTTTAATAGCTGCACGACCAGCTTCAGTCTCAGCCTCGAGGTCAGCTAGCATCTTTTCACGAGTCTCTTCGTCACTCTTTAGGATGACGTAGGTTGCAAAATATGCGATTCGCTCGAGATTACGAACAGTCATACCGAGTAACAAGCTCATAGCGCTTGGTGTACCCCGCATGAACCAAATGTGTGCAACAGGCGCTGCTAGGTTAATGTGTCCCATTCGTTCACGACGAACAATAGCTTTCGTTACCAGTTCACCATTTTTATCAACCGCAGCTTCACGAGAACGAACACCTTTCAGCTTGCTGTCGTGTGGGTTGATGTCTTTTACCGGACCAAAGATACGCTCACAGAACAGACCATCGCGTTCAGGCTTTTGGGTTCGGTAGTTGATTGTTTCTGGCTTAGTTACCTCGCCGTGGCTCCATTTGAGCATGTCTTCTGGACTGGCGACGGCCAGACGTACTGCATCGAAATCTGCAATACCAGTTGTTGCCATTACCCGACTCATTACGCGACCTCCTTTCCTTCTTCATCATCTGCATCGGCAAATTCCTCCGCAGTTTCTACGTGCATTGTGTCTTCGTGCTCTAGGTCGATATCATCGGCCTCGTCGAGGACAGTTTCTTCGTCATCATCATCACTTGCTTGGACGGCAGGCACTGACTTGTCGGCTGGACCGCTTTCAGAAATGACTTCTTCGGCATCTACCACTTCAGATTCATCGAGTAGGTCGACGCGCAGGCCGAGGCCTTGAAGTTCTTTTACCAGCACGTTAAAGCTTTCTGGTAGTTTTGGACCAACGATTTCTTCGTCTTTGATGATGGCTTCGTAGGCTTTGGCACGACCATAGACATCGTCAGACTTGATGGTAAGCATTTCTTGTAGTGTATTTGCAGCACCGTATGCTTCCAGTGCCCACACCTCCATCTCACCAAACCTCTGGCCACCGTTTTGTGCCTTACCACCAAGTGGCTGTTGGGTAACCATCGTGTACGGTCCAATTGAACGAGCGTGAATTTTGTCTGACACCATGTGGTGCAGTTTAATGATATGCATCACACCTACGGTAGTGCGTTCTTCAAAGGCATCACCTGTACGACCATCGAATAGTTGGCTCTTGCCGTCAGCCGCGTAGCCTGCTTTTTCTAGCTCTGCAGAGATGACATCGTTTGGCACACCGTTAAATGGTGGGGTTGCTACCTTGTATCCAAGGGCGCGTGCTGCCATACCGAGGTGAGTTTCAAATAGCTGTCCAATGTTCATACGGCTTGGCACACCGAGTGGGTTTAGCACCACGTCGATTGGCGTTCCGTCTTCCATAAATGGCATGTCTTCTACCGGTAGAATACGTGCTACTACACCCTTGTTACCGTGACGACCAGCCAACTTGTCGCCGACAGATATCTTGCGTAGTTGCGCTACGAAAATCTGGATCTGCATCAGTACACCAGCTTTTAGCTCGTGGCCATTCTCGCGTGAGAATACTTTCACGCCAACAACCTTACCGCCACCTGCATTATTCATACGTTGTGAGGTGTCACGAACGTCTTTGGCTTTTTCACCAAAGATGGCACGTAGTAGGCGCTCTTCAGAGCTGAGCTCTTGTTCACCTTTTGGAGTAATCTTTCCGACCAGCACGTCGCCAGCTTTTACTTCTGAACCAACTTGTACAATACCGGTTTCATCTAGGTGACGAAGACTTTCTTCAGATACGTTTGGAATGTCACGAGTGACAATTTCTGGGCCAAGCTTTGTCTCACGTACTTCTACGTTGTAGTCTTTGATGTTGATGCTGGTCAAGCCATCATCTTTTACCAGGCGATCTGATAGAACGATAGCGTCGTCCATGTTGTAGCCACCCCATGGCATAAAGGCTACCGTAAGATCGCGACCAAGGGCCAGTTCGCCGTCTGCAATAGACGCACCTTCTATCAAGGTGTCGCCCTTCTTTACTTTTTGGCCACGAGTTACCATGACTTTTTGGTTTATCGAGCGGTCATCATTGCTCTTTGAAAAGTGAATCGGCTCGTATATTTTTACGCCGTCTTTGTACTTCACATGTACTTCGTCGCCATCAGCACGAACTACTTCACCCGCACCTTCAGCAACAACCAATTGGCTACTGTTACGGGCAACTTCGCCCTCTATACCAGTACCTACGGTTGGCGCTTGTGGGCTTAGCAATGGAACTGCTTGTTTCTGCATGTTTGAGCCAGTCAAGCTTCGGTCGATACGGTTCTTTTCAATAAATGGCACCAAGCTAGCGGTTGCACCAAGAATCTGTTTGTTTGCAGCATCCATGTAAGTGATTTCGCTAGAGTCTACCTGTTCAGGTAGCATGTATTTACGAGCGCTCACACGGCCGTCGGTAAATTTACCAGTTTTATCGAGTGCTGCACCGGCATCGGCAATCACTTCGGTTGCTTCTTGTGAGGCATCGAGATATACCACCTCGTCGGTTACTTTACCATTCTTTACCTTTAGATATGGCGTTTCGATAAAGCCGTATTCGTTGATACGAGCATAGGCTGCAAGGTTCAACACGAGTCCAATGTTGGCACCTTCTGGGGTTTCTACTGAACAGAGACGACCGTAGTGTGTTGGGTGTGCGTCACGAACGTCAAAGCCTGCACGTTCACGAGAAAGACCACCAGGACCCATCGAGCTTAGGCGTCGCTTATGAGAAAGTTCTGAAAGTGGGTTTACTTCGTCCATCAGCTGTGAAAGCTGGCTGCTTGCAAAAAACTCACGCACTGCTGCGACAACAGGGCGAGCATTAATCAATTGGCTAGGCGTAACATTTTCAAGATCAGACATACTCATGCGATCCATAGCATTTCGCTGCATACGAAGCATACCAACACGGAATTGGCGGGCTACTAGTTCACCTACGAGTTTTACGCGGCGGTTGTTTAGCGCATCAATGTCATCCGGTAGGTCTTGTGTGTTGTTGAGGCGAATAATTTCCTTGATGATAGCGATAAGATCGCTCATCTGGAATACACGGTTTTCAGTGGTGTTAGCGACATCTAGGCCAAGGCGCTGGTTTAGCTTGTAGCGACCTACGCGGCTGTAGTCGAAACGTTTGAAATCGAAGAACATGCGTTCAATCATTTGGCGAGCGTTATCTACAGTTGCGAGGTCACCTGGGCGGAGGCGACGGTAGACTTCGATCAATGCTTCGTTTGAACCACGAGCGGCATCTTTTTCAAGAGTTGTATCGATGTATTTCACATCGCCAGTATCAACATCTTCAAACAATGCCTTAATTTCAGATGTTTTGCTGTGACCGAGAGCGCGTAGCAGTGTAGTGACAGGTAGTTTACGGCGTCGGTCGATCTTTACGTAGATTGTGCCGTTGGCAGCAGTTTCAAACTCAAGCCATGCACCACGGCCAGGGATAAGTTTTGCGCCGTAGTAGTTGTGACCACCGGTGTTGTCGGCAGTAAAGAACACACCTGCTGAACGGATAAGCTGGCTTACGACCACTCGCTCTGTGCCATTAATAATGAATGTACCGCGGTCGGTCATCCATGGGTAGTCACCTAGGTAAATCTCTTGTTCTTTTACTTCGCCAGTCACCTTGTTGGTCAGCTCTGCGGTTACATGCAGCGGTGCATCAAAGGTAATGTTGTTTTCTTTGGCAAACATTTCTGAGTTCTTAGGGTCCTCGAAATGGTATTTACCAAACCGTAGAGCTAGCTTTTGACCGGTGTAATCATCGATCGGGTTTAGTTCCGCAAAAATCTCTGATAGGCCCGTTTCAACGAATTCTTGCCAAGAATCCTTTTGGTGAGCCATGAGATTTGGTAGCGGTAGGGCTGTGTCATCTTGGGTAAAGAAAACACGGCCATTGTTGGTAGTCGCAGTGTATTTTGTTGCCACGCTATTTCCTCATGAGTTTAAATGATGTAATTTCAGCAGTACGTTCTCGCAATATACTACTGTTATAGGCGCCCGAAGTATCTAAGTTTGCTGGTTTTCTAACACGCAAAAACGCCCGCCAAATGGCGTGCGTGTATTACAACCGCAGCTTATGCAACCTTCATTACTTTCTATTGTAATGATTTGGCGCCTTGCTGTCAATAATAATTTCTTGGTCTTGCCCGCGACCGCGCCTCCTGAGATGGCGCGGTCGCGGGCTGGTGTTGAAGGGGGGTTGTTATCTCCGCTTGTTGTCGCTTGCGTCGCTGACCCCACAGAGCCAGACGATCCCACCCACGAGAGCGGCTAGTACCCACACTAGCGCTTCGAGGAAGAACCATGCAAGCATCACGAGGCCAAGAAACGCTTCGCCTGCGAAGACGAACAGTCCCCAGATGAGAGATCCTCCTCCACTTTGCTTCGATGCCATTTGTCACCTCCAGGCTCGAAGTACCCGACAGAAGTTCCGTCAAGTATTGTATACTTTACTATATTTTACGAGTTTTGTAAATTTAGCGAACAACCTTGTCGGCAAGTCCATACTTGACGGCTTCGGCAGCATCCATCCAAAAGTCGCGCTCCATGTCGGCTTTTACTTTGGCGCGTTTTTGGCCGGTGGCTTTTACCATAATGTCGATTAACAGCTCTTTTAGCCGTACACTTTCACGAAGAGAAATTTCTTGGTCGGTCACTTGGCCGCGAGTTCCGCCGTGCGGCTGATGCATCATCACGCCAGCATTTGGCAGTAGATGTCGCTTTCCCTTTGCGCCACTAGCAAGTAGCACAGCACCAAAACTAGCTTGCAAGCCAATGCCGTAGGTTGCGACATCTGGCTTGATAAAGTTCATCGTATCGAGAATAGCCAGGCCATCGTAGACGCTACCACCCGGGCTATTTATGTACAGCTGGATATCTTTCTTTGGGTCTTCATAGGCAAGATGAAGCAACTGCGCAACCACCAAGTTGGCTGTATGCGGGTTTACATCCTCTCCGAGGAAAATAATACGTTCTTTGAGCAGGCGTGAGTAAATATCAAACGCACGCTCGCCATCACGCGAACTTTCTATCACTGTTGGTACCAAGTAGTTGCTAGGTTTTGTCATGGTACTATTGTAGCGAATTAAATTAGCACTCGTCAAGTGCGAGTGCTAATTTGTTTATTCTTGAACCCTAGCTATTCAGAGCAACTAGTTGATCTACCGTCTTTTCTGTAATAAGCCGGTTCGCGACATCACGCTGAACCTCAGGCTCTTCAAAACGCTTCGCTGCTTCTGGATTGTTAGCATATTGTTGTCTGTACATATTCAAATGTTCAGCAAGCTCTTCGCTGTTTGCTTCGATTTTCAGCTCCTTAGATAGCTCTGCCAAAGCCAGACCAGCCTGCACGCGCTTAATCGCTGCTGGTTTCACTTCTTTTTCAAGCCATTCGTCGCGGTCTTTAAACTGCTTGTCAGCCAAGTACATGTCCAAGGTAACACCCTGGTACATCAGATTCTGAGTCATGTCTTGTTCAATACTGCGAGCTTGGTCTTCAACCAGTATCTCAGGTGTAGGAATATCGCTAGCCTCAATCAGCTTTTCTACCAATGCATCCTTTAGCTTATCGCTGGCTTCACGCTCTTTTTGAGCAGTAATTTCCTTTTTAATATCAGCCTTGAGTTCCTTGATTGTATCAAACCGCTTATCTGCCTTTTTCGCGAACTTGTCGTCAACTTCAGGAAGCGATTGTTCAAGCACCTTGTGGACTTTGGTTTCGAAAACAACTTCTGCACCAGCAAGGTCAGCTACATGGTAGCTTTCAGGGAAATTCAAAGTTAGATCTTTTTCATCCCCAGCTTTTGCACCAACGAGCCCTTCTTCGAAACCAGGAATAAATGAGTTGCTGCCTAGCTTCAGGCTGTAGTCCTTTGCCGTTCCACCATCAAACGCTACGCCGTCTTTTTTGCCAGTGAAATCAATAACAACCTCATCACCGTCTTTGGCAGCACGTTTTACTTCTTTCTTCTCGGCCATTGATTCGCGCATACGGTCGATGATTTCGTCAACATCTGTTGCGGTCACGCTTACTTTAAGTTTTTCAGCTTTAAGCTTTTTATAGTTACCTAGTTTAACCTTGGGTAATACTTCGGCCTCTGCGGTAAATTCCAGCTCTTGGCGAGGAACAAATTTTGTTACTTCGACAGCGGGACGGTCGAGAGCCTGAATGTTTTCGGCAATATACGTTTCAGCTACGGCTTTTGAAAGCGCGTTATCGACAGTTTCCTGCATTAGCGTGTTTTGGTCGACATGCTTTGCCGCTACACTAGCCGGTACCTTGCCTTTGCGGAAACCTGGCGCCTTTATATCGCGCGCTAGCTTTGTCAAGGCAACTTGCTCAGCATCAGCGAGCTCTTGTTCGCCAAGCGAGATAGTTAGTTTTACTTTGGTGGGTGAAATGTGTTTTACAGAAGTCTTCATACAATGACCAACTATAACAGATTATCTACTCTGTTTCAAAACCCACCCAGGCTACACTAAGTCGTCGTCTTGGTTGGCTTTGTTACGCCGATGGTCCTTAATACGCGAGACAACTCGCTCGAAACTAAGCTTTTCTTCCTCGGAAGTTTTGGTGTCTTTAAAGTTGTAAATTTCTTTTTTCACGTCTTCTTCGCCAATAAACAGCATGTACGGTACGCCTTTTTTTACAGCAGTCTTAATCTGTTTGTCTAATTTTCGGCCTGTATTATCGAGTTCGGTATTTACGCCCTCTGTACGTAGTTTTGCAGCGAGTTTTGTGGCAGCCTTATCGGCTTCGCCAACCACGACTATATATACTTCTGTGGCGGTAGAAAGCTCTGGCATAAGCTCGTGTGTTTGCAAAAACAGTTCGGTCATACTGAGTCCTGGCGCAATACCAACAGCAGAAAGCGGCTCGGCACCAAATAGCCCCACCAAACCGTCATAGCGGCCACCGCCGAATAGCGCGCGGTTGTTGTCTGGATGTGTATCGAAAAACTCAAATACAGTTCCCGTGTAGTAGTCGAACCCACGCATCAGAGTGATATCAAACACAGTATTTGTAACGCCTACTGCTTCAAGAGTTTCGAATAGCTCTTTCATTTCCTTCACGGCTTCAGTATCGGCGATTTCTTTTGGTAAATCATCAATTCCTTTCGCAACGAGAAGTTCAGCGATTTTCTTGAGACCACTTGGAGCAGCTTCGGCACCAAAAATTTCGATTGCTTGGTCTCGGAATTCTTCATTCGATATCTTATTTTTGCGGTCGAATAGCCTTACCATTAGCTCGGCTTGTACGGCATCAAGCGCTAAATAGTCATGCATCATCGCATTAATAATCTGACGGTTGTTTAGCTTTATGCTATACATCGAATCCTTAGCGCCGAACGTTTTCATCACTTCGGCACCGAGTTGTATAATCTCGGCCTCCGGAGCAGCACCATCTGCACCGAATATGTCTGCATTTAGCTGCCAAAATTCGCGCTCACGACCGCGCTGGGGACGTTCATACCGCATATAGTTAGCAATACTGAATAGCCTGGCTGGGTAGGCCATTTCTTGTCTACGGCCAGCTACCATGCGACTAATAGTCGGTGTCATCTCTGGGCGAATGGCAACCTCGCGGCCACCTCTATCGGTAAAGCGATAGGTTTGTTCGCCAACAATTTCTTGGCCGGTTTTTGCCGCGTACACTTCAAGTGGTTCCAGCATCGGCGCACCGTACTCTTCATAACCAAACCGCTCTGAAACCTCTTTCCAAACTTTGAAGATATAGTTTTGTACCCGTTTTTGTTCCGGGTAGTAATCACGCGTACCCTTATAGGGGCTAGTCGATAACGAACTCATTGCTGTCATTTTGACATTTTTCTCCTATTCTTGCAAGCATTATCACTACCAATCGAAGGGCGTGCGAATGCGCATTAACTTTATTGTTTCTATATCGTCTTCCACAATTTCTAAGCCGTTTTGTCGTACAGAATCTCCTGACTGAATTAGCTCGAATGCACCGTCGAAATCATCTGGGCGGTCAAGCAGTTCTGCCTCTACACACCCACCCACATATTCGGTGGTAATCGGTAAGCTATACCCCAGATAGCGGTCTGCGCACACAGGGTATGACGTCGCGAGTCTTATTTCATCTCCCCATGCAAGCTTGCAGCGCAACATGTCGCCGTTCAGTGCGAGCAAGCCGAACCGCAAAACTTGGCCTTTTTCATTGCTGACGAGCGCAATAGGTTCACTGAACCAGTCGACTCCATCTTCCGTCATGCGGTCACTTCCTACATAGCCCCACGATGATTTTTCACGCAGGGTACTTCTTATCACCTCTGTGCCGCGTTTTCTAAAGGCCGTTACTCGCTCGCTAGTCCAGATGATCCTGCCTCCCGGGGAAGTCTATCTCACCCCAACCATCTGCAGCCAGCAGTGCTGTTATTTGTTTTTCATTGCCTTTGTCGATATAAAGTTTCATATAATTCTCCTGTTAAAGTTTATTTATACATACAAAAACGCCGAGGAGAGTCGGCGCTTGATGATTGGTTCTAATAAAAAAGTAAACAGTCCGACTCTAGCTCGGCAACATATGTACGTGGACTGTGTATGAATTGCTCATATCTTTATATTATCACACTAATTTGCTTATGTCAATGTGTGATGTTGTTACTTGCTAGCCAACTGTACATAGCAATACCAGCAGCAACACCTACGTTAATACTTCTCGTACTGCCTAATTGTTCTATGTGCACTACTTCATCTACTGCACCCAGTAGTTCATCCGAGATACCAGGTCCCTCTTGACCAAACACCATTACCGTATTGGCAGGTAGTGGCGAAGCTGCAAGAGGCCGCGATTCGACATTATTTTCTATGGCAATAATTTTCTTGCCGCGTTTTTTCATAGCGCTGGCAAAATCCTTAGCCGTTTTATGATACTGCACGTATAAATACTTGTCCGTTGCCATCGCACCACGCTTATTCCATTGTTTGCGCCCAATCACATGCACATGCCGTACACCAAAGGCATTGGCACTACGCACTATTGTGCCCATACTGAAATCACGCAATGTATTTTCTATGGCTATTTCTAGCTCCACGCCACGAGCATCAAGCTCAGCCACGATTGCGTCATGTGGCATGTCTTTAAATTCATCCGTAACATTTCTCGTATCTTCCATTTGTTACATTGTACCGTACCTTGAAAAACTCACACATTAACTGGTATCATACCTAAGCACATGCGGATGTGGCGGAATTGGTAGACGCGCTAGCTTCAGGTGCTAGTGTACGCAAGTACGTGGAGGTTCAAGTCCTCTCATCCGCACCAAACCAAGACTAAATTGGAATTTGTCGCCCTT
>JAUIBD010000012.1 GCA_030427525.1 bacterium | reverse complement strand
TACTTTGGTACCGCGGGCCGGACTTGAACCGGCACGTCCGTGAGGACATGGGATTTTGAGTCCCACGTGTCTACCAATTCCACCACCGCGGCACGAAAGCATGAATTTTTAAGTTGCGCTACAACAGCCTACCAATTTCTACACTACAGCATATTTATGGTAGATAGGTGTAAAAACACTCCTAACATTGTACAATATTAGTAGCGAATTAGCATCCGCTATTTTTGCGTCTAAAAGAGTGGGAATACACAAGACTATGCGACCCGATGATATGAAAGCCCTAAACGTGCCACAACGTGGCACCGTGCAAACACCACCTCGACACCACGAGGCGGCTCATTCTGCCGTGGCAAACATGACACGCGACCAAATTAACGCTATATATTCTCAGCAGGCAAGTGCTGCTCAATCTGGCCAAACACCGCCGCCTGCGGTTGCTGCTGACCCGCAAACACAGCAGCCAAATTCTTACCAGCGAACTCACAAACCAGCCCACACTGCGCAATCTGCAGATTGGCAGCAGTACCATTCCGCCTGGCAAGATTACTACCAGAAATATTACGAGAAATACTATACCGGCGCTGTTGCTCAGGTTCACCAAGCCTATACAGATCAAGCTACTAAACTACAGCACCAGGTAGCTGAACAGTCTGCCGCGGCCATAATGGACGCCGAAGAGGAAGCATTGACGCCTGATGAAGCGATGTATGACCTACGTGCGCAAATTGTGAATAAAGTGCAAGAATCCAGCAAAAAAGTGCGCAAAAGCCGCCATTTTATGCCCGCTGTCGCCGCTATTTCTGTATTGTTATTATTCAGTCTTTTGCAGTTCAACCGTGTTATCGTGGCGAATGTAAAGGCCTACGTGACGCCGGGCGAAATCGATCCACAAAATATCATTGTTGACCCAAGTGCGA
The DNA here is from genome assembly GCA_030427525.1 of bacterium. Taxonomy (GTDB): domain Bacteria; phylum Patescibacteriota; class Saccharimonadia; order Saccharimonadales; family Saccharimonadaceae; genus UBA1020. Next base: position 30,801 of record JAUIBD010000012.1, on the reverse strand, counting down.
GCACAAAAGTCGGTCCAGAACCTCTGTTAATTATTCCGAAAATTAGTGTCGACGTGCCAATTGTCTTCAACACTAAGCCAGATTACGATTCACAAATGTCTGCAATGGAAAATGGTGTGGCGTACTTTGGTATTCCAGGTGCCGACAGTAAACCAGGCCAAGTCGGCAACACAGTAATTTCAGGCCACTCTAGCAATGACTTTATAGATAACGGCAGCTATAAATTCGTTTTCGCCTTGCTCGAGCGCATGAAGAAGGGTGACATATTTTACATTAATTACCAAGGCACCCGCTATACCTATAGTGTTTCGCGTATAAAGGTAGTGAAGCCAACCGATGTCGGTGCATTGGTATACCCAACTACCAAGCCAGAGGTCACCCTCATAACCTGTACACCCCTGGGAACCTCAACCAACCGACTGCTGGTGATAGGCACACAAATTAGTCCGTCACCAGAAAAGGCGAAAGCGGCCCCGACCAACAGTTCATCCGCCGAATCAACCACTACCATCCCAGGTAATTCGCCAACTATCTTTGAACGTATTTTTGGGCTAGGCAACTAGTTCAATATCATTTGGCTGCGCAGCAGCTTGAAGGTGTCGCCCTGTTTTGCCACGCTGTAAATATATTTACCATCGTTCGTTAACAAGGCAGCCAGACCCCTTGTCTGATTAATCGAGTATGAGTTCGCGCCGTCAAATTCAACTACTTGCAGTGCTTTCGCACTGAAATAGTAGGCGTGATAGCCATCAAGCCAACGCAGTTTGCCATTTTGTTTGCTGCTAAATTTGGTGCTCGAATAATTTAGCAGCTCGTTATCAAACGTATTAAACCCGCCAGCATATTCAACCACAGAGAAGCGTCCATTACCTTGCCAAGATAGGTTTGTCGGCGCAGCGTCTATCGACTGTGAAGAAACAATGCTGGCCGTGATGGGGGTATCAGAGTCACTTGAGGGCAGATCATTCATGCGATACACCACCATACGTGTTTTTGTGGTGATTGCTATATAGTCGGTGGCAAAATACGTCACACCAGCCACCCGGCTTACGGTCGTGTCACTAATAGGCAGTTCGCGGCCAACGGTTTTACCCAGCGTCAAGTAGCCGACTTTACGTTGTTTCGCCAGGTTCGTTCGAACGTACACAATATCTTTGGAGTCAATCAACGAAAACGAGTCGACTCGGTTAACTAGTACGGTCGATATCGATTGATTGGCCGTGTCGATGATACGTACGTCACCATCAGTTGTTTGTATGATTACTCGATCATGCGAGCGTGGGTCAAACATAGCTGTACGAATAGACACATCGTACGTGCTCGATAAATTAACTTCGGTGTTCGATTTTGTTGCTTCTGTATACAGCCACGCAGTGCCATTGGTGCGCTTACGACTAAGCAACATCCGCTGGCTGTCAGAGCTCCATTCACGTATTGTTACACCGTTCTGAGCGCCGCTTTCACTCGTTTCAGACAAGCTCACGTTTGTTGTTTCATATTGTGAGGAACGAGTGTCGATTACACGCAGCACAAACGGATCTGCTGATGTCGTGTACGCAAAGTAGCGGCTATTTGGCGATGCTACAGCCTGTGTTGCCGCCCCTAAAGTAGCCACAGAGCTTGTTTCGATTGTCTCAGGTACTAATTGAGCGTAGTTCAGCCACAACACTCTGCCAGCCTGAACACTCACTTGCTTTGTCCATGGAAGATAGCCCTCGCGCTGCATCGACACCTCGTAGCTGCCTGGATTTATCGTGACTTTATTTGGCGTTTTATTAGCAAGCTCGGCCTGACCAACAGTAATAGTGGCACCATTTGGGCGCGAAATAAACTGCACCAAGCCACCTTGCTGAATGGTATTACTTTCTCTGTTGAATCGGTACCCTAACATTACCAACACCAAAGCAGTAACCAACCCAACCGTCGCAGTAGTCATAAGGGTATAGACAACAGTGCGTTGTATCATTTGTCGGCGTTTTGAAACACTTTTGTGCATATCTTTCTATTATAGTACACCTGGTGAAACTTACACCTCTTGCAAACTGCTTATGTGATGGTATTATGGTAAGTAAGGATTAGGGGAATCAAGAAAAACATGGAGAAGCAAACAATTACTATCAACGGCGTTCACTACGACGCTTCTTCTGGATTGCCCAATGAAACTGCGAAAAAAGCCGCCAGTCGTGGCGGTCATCATGCCACCAACATACACCAGAAAACCCAGCGTTCCAGTACACTGAACCGCAGCTACGCCAAAAAGCCGGCCGGCCAACCAAAATCGCCGACGCATGCTACCATCAAGCGCAAAGTTACGGTGTCGCGCAGCCCACACATCACGAAATTCGCAAAGGACCCACAGCCTATTAGTAAACCGGTCCGTGTTATGGATATCGGCCCGAGTGTCCACCCACATGTTGCCAAGGCACACACGAAAAGTCATACAAAAGCACAAACCAAGCATGCCCCTGTACAGCTTCAGCATCCGCCAGCCAAGCAGTTGAAGGAACAGGCCATTGCAAAAGCCCTCGCAAATGCCGCGCCTGAAAAAAAGGCCCCAAAGCACCGCTCACCGAAGCGCAGCCGCAAACTTAGCGTTGCCTCTGCTAGTTTGGCTATTATGCTTCTGGCTGGCTATCTTACATACCTGAATCTTCCCGCACTTTCTGTACGCGTTGCCGCCGCCCAAGCAGGCATTGACGCCAGCTACCCAGACTATCGTCCTACGGGTTACCGCTTGAACGGACCGGTTGCCTATGCAGGTGGTGAAGTCAGTATGAACTTCAAAGCAAATGCCAGCACACAACAATTTTCGATCAACCAATCAAAAAGCAGCTGGGACTCTAGCGCGCTGCTTGCAAATTATGTTGAACCAAAAGCAGGTGAAAGCTACGACACGTATAGCGATGCAGGGCTAACCATTTACACTTACGGTAGCAACGCTGCGTGGGTAAACGGTGGTATTCTCTATACAATAGAAGGCGACGCAGCACTTTCGAACGACCAAGTTCGTCACATCGCCACCTCTATGTAGGGAGGGCACGCCCTCCCGATTTGCACCGAAATCAATTCGGCGCTGTATCTCCCACCCCTAAATCTCGCCGTACGGCTCGAACCTACTTCTGTTATAATATGGCTATATGGCAGTTCGTACTCGCTTTGCGCCGAGCCCAACTGGGTATTTACATGTTGGCGGTATTCGTACCGCTTTGTTTGCGTATTTGGTAGCAAAACAGGCCAACGGTGCCTTTATTCTCCGTCTTGAGGACACAGATAAAGCCCGCGAAGTCGCTGGTAGTGCTGAGCATCTTACAGCCAGCCTGAAATCGCTGGGCATTCAGTACGATGAAGGCCCAGATATTGGTGGTGATTACGGGCCCTACAAGCAATCCGACCGTCTAGATATCTACCAGACATGGGCAAAGAAACTGATCGACGAGGGCAGAGCATACGCAGATTCATACACTGCCGAGGAAATGCAAGCCTTCCGTGAACAAGCACAGAAAGAAAAGCGCGCTTTCCGCTACCGCGATCATCGCCCTGAAAACCCACCAGAATGGGACGGCAGCACGCCACTGCGCTTTAAATGTGAGCCGAAAAGTTACACATACCACGACGAAATATTTGGTGATGTCACTACTAGCCCCGAAGTCGTTGACGATTTCATCCTCATGAAGTCAGATGGCTACCCAACGTACAACTTTGCACATATTGTCGATGATGCCGAGATGAGCATCACCCACGTCATCCGCGGCCAAGAATTTATCTCTAGCATGCCCAACTACCTGGCACTTTACGAAGCGCTCCATTTAGAGACACCTGTCTTCGCGCATATGCCACATATTATGAACGAGCAGGGAAACAAGAAGCTCGGCAAACGTGATGGCGCCAAAGATGTGCTGGAATACGTACGCGATGGCTACCTGCCAGAAGCACTCGTTAGTTTTATCGCTACTTTAGGCTGGAACGATGGCACCGAACAAGAGGTCTTTACGATGAAAGAATTACTCGAAAAATTCAGCCTCGACCGCGTACAAAAAAGCGGCGCGCGTTTCGATGAGAAGCGTCTACTATGGATGAATGGCCATTTTATTCGCGAGCTATCGCTTGACGAACTGGCAAATCGTATCGAATTTTTCTGGCCACCGAGTGCAAAAAAACATTCCGACAGCTATAAAAAAGAAGTACTTGCACTAGCACAAGACCGTCTAAAGACACTGAAAGATTTGCCAGCGCTGACAAGTTACTTTTTCGAGGAACCAACCACTGGCATGAGCTTAATTCATGAAAACAAACAGCTGAAAAAGTTGTCAGACGATGAAATACGCAGTTTGTTGCAGACAGCCCATGGTGCGCTGCTTGAAAGCGAATGGACAGCAGAAGCAATCCAGCGAACCCTAAACCAGCTGCTTGAAACCACTGGCCAAAAGCCGGGAACCTTATTCAGTCTCATCCGCATCGCCACTACATGGGCGCCTTTCAGCCCACAACTCAATGACACACTAGCATTGCTTGGCAAAGTGAAGACGCTGGCTAGACTAACTGACGTTATCGAGAGCCTCTAGTACACTAGGCTCTTTTGTACGTGAACGCATAAGTCCATAGCAAATAACGAGGCTAAGTGCTAGTGTCGTTGCGACGGCATACCACAGTACAAAATAACTAAAACGTTCTATGGCAATTACAGCAAGCAAAACATAGCGGCGCTAAATAGGCTTTTACATTCTTGAGTATAGTTCTTGGTGCGACGTACGCGCCATGAAAAAATACTCGCATATAGCGCGAGCATCCACACAAATACAACAGTGCATTCTATTAGCATATCTTATAATTATAACATGAATTCCTCGTTTTTGTCAATATTTAGATCGTCATTCAAATAGCCCGCGTCTCTGGCGGGACCCCAGTCGTCGATGTCTGGGATCCCGCGAGCGCGGGCTGGTGTTGGTGAAGGGTCTCACCCAGTCTGCAGGGCGCGCCTTCTCTTGACCAGACCATAGGCCAGCGGTGCGAAGAGAAGGGCGTAGGCGACAAGAGCGCCCAAGCCCACCATGGGTGACAGCACCCACTCGCCCAGGCCGATGACCGTCATGAAAGCGCAGAACACCGTCACAGCGATGCTGGTGACACCCATGACCAAGGTGAGTCCCAACCACGTGTGCGGGTCCTTCGCGTACTTGCGGTCCGTCGGGTCCCAGAGCGCCCACAGCCAGGAAGTCGCGTAGATGACTGCGAAGATCATGAGCGCGAGAACGCCCCCGATCCAAAAGTCCGTCATAATAGACACCGTGCTTTCTCTTGATGTACTCGACGAGGCTATCTTGTCGACCAACTCATGTATTACATCATTTTAAGTGTAATTTTGTCAACTTTTAGATTGTCATTCAAATAGCCCGCGTCTCTAGCGGGACCCCAGTCGTCGATGTCTGGGATCCCGCGAGCGCGGGCTGGTGTTGGTGAAGGGCTTCACGACGTGGACTCGGTGTTCCAGTACTTCAGCGGGTGCCGACGCAGGATCAGGCCGACCAGCAGCAGACTCCCCAGCGAGAAGCCGCTCCAGAACAGGAGCCCGCCCCAGGCCATCGAGCCAGACCGCATGTAGTCCAGCAGGATCACCGCCATCAAGACGATGCCCCACATGAGCATGCTGAAGGCACCTGCCGCAAGGCTCCCGAAGTCGGGGGTAGCCTGACGAAGGTAGAGCCCGTAGAAGTACATGTTCCACGCCGTTGCGAAGAGGTAGTAGAACGCCATCATCGACAGCGGTACCACAAACCCCAGAGTCATAGCGTCCATTGCATTGCTCCTCGTGATGTGACGTGCGAGACAGGACGGTTCCTGTCTGTCCAACAGTGGTATTATCTCATACGCATGCTCATTCCCTAAGCATGTGCTGTATCTGGCTGAACCGTAAGCTGTTTGCTATACTAAAATCATATGGAGTTTAGCGACGAGCCACCAATGGGGAGAGTGGCGAAACTAAAGCAATGGGTTCGTACGCATCGGACACGTGCGATTGCTGGTGTTGGTGCGATCATCGTTCTGGTCGCTGGTGGCATTGCCTATGGGGTATACGCCAGTACTGCACCTGACCCGCTGACTGGTTTTTTGACATTTAAACCAAAGCCGAAGTACTACGCGCCCCTTACCGGGTTGCTGGTCAAGGATGAAAAGGCAACCACAAAAGCCGTAACAGCCATCATGATCGAAAATAGCCCCGATGCAAGGCCCCAAAGCGGCTTGAAGGCAGCAGAAGTTGTCTATGAAGCCGTAGCGGAAGGTGGTATTACGCGTTTCGTAGCGCTGTATCAACAAAATAAACCTCATCTGGTTGGCCCAGTGCGCAGTGTACGCATGTACTACGTAGACTGGTTGGCACCCTACAATGCATCAGTAGCTCACGTTGGTGGCAGCTACCGCGCTTTAAAGGTAATCCGCAGCGGTGGTTACCGTGATATCGATCAATTTTTTAACCCGAACTACTACTGGCGCGCTTCCGATCGTTACGCTCCTCACAATGTCTATACGAGCTTTGATAAACTAGACGCACTAAATAAATCAAAAGGCTATAAAACATCTCAGCCAAAAACGATTGCCCGTTCAGATCAGCCCGTTCCGAAAAAACTGACCGCAAAAAACGTATCGATGAGCATCAGCAGTGCCTTGTACAACCCAAGCTATGTATACGACCCAAAAACGGGCATGTACAACCGCTTCCTAGCTGGCGCAAAGCACATAGACCGTGAACGGGGCCAAATACAAGCAAAAGTAGTGGTTGCCCTACGCGTTCACATGACATCGGTTCTAGAAGATGGCTACCGCGAAGCAATCAATACAAATGGCCCAGGTGAAGCGGTTGTTTTTCAAAATGGCGTAGCCTACAAAGTAACATGGCACAAAGGCAAGCGCAAAAACCAGCTGAGTTTCACAAAGGCAGATGGCACGCAGTTCTCGCTGGCACGAGGAAAAACATGGATTAGCGCCGTTCCTGTAGGCAGTGGTAGTGTGTCATGGAAGTAAAGCAGTCGAACAACAAAAGTGCAAAGACTTTATTTTTAAAGGATTTTTGGCCGCTATACAAAAAACGTGTGTTAGGGTTGGTGCTCGCTCTACAAGTCGTTGCTGGCTTGGCGATTATATTGCTGTTCATGAGTATCGACCGCCAAAACCCCTACCTGGGGTGGGGTCTGCTGAGCGCGATTATTATTGGCCAACTTGTCGCTGCGTACGTACTAACCAGTGCAATACTGCGGCCACTACATGACCTCAGTAAAGCGCTAGTACATGTTTCAGGTGAGTTAACCGCTGAAACGCCACCGAGCCTAAACGACGATTACTACGCGAACAACAATTTGCGGCCATTGCTGCAGCAAATCTATGAGCTCGCCTCGAAAAACACCGATACGCCAACTGCTGAAAAAACGGCCGCGTCATCTTCGCTGAATGTATCATCAGCATTAAACACGACTGCGACGGGCGTAGTGTTGATAAATGACCAAGGCAAGATTGTGTTTGCCAATAAGTCAGCGCCTGTTTCGACAGGACCAAACGGTGAAGAGAAGCTGGACCTTGTGTTCGACGTTGACCAGCCGCTCGCAGAATGGCTAGTAGAATGCCGCAGCCATGATATTCATGCGGAGCGTACCTGGAAGCGCATAGCGAATAAACTACCCGGTGATGAAAACCGTCGTTTGTTTGACGTATTTGCATCGTACGAAAAGGGCAGTGAAGCCGAAGTGGTAATTACGCTATTTGATAGAACTAACGAATACTCGCCAGAAGAAGAAGACCTCGACTTTATCGCCTTCGCCGCGCACGAGCTGCGTGGACCTATCACAGTAATTCGAGGTTACCTAGATGGCTTGAATGATGAACTTTCACAGGCAATGAATTCCGAGCAGAAGGAACTATTCAACCGCCTAATCGTATCGGCAAATCGCCTCAGCGGCTATATCAACAATATCTTGAATGCATCTCGGTACGACCGACGCCACTTGCAAGTCCACTTAACCGAGCTATCGCTAGCAGATATCTACGAAACGATTGCAGACGACATGAAACTGCGTGCATTGGCACAGCGACGTTTGCTTTCAGTTAATTTACCCCCGAGCTTGCCGAACGTCGCCGCAGACCTGAACAGTATTAGCGAAGTACTCGGTAACCTCATCGACAATGCAATCAAGTACAGTAACGATGGTGGTTCAATAGAGGTCGATGCGACCGTGAATGGCGATTTTGTTGAAGTATCGGTAACCGACCATGGTATTGGTATGCCCGCCAATGTGATAGGTAACCTGTTCCATAAGTTTTATCGGTCACATCGCTCGCGTGAAACCGTTGCAGGTACCGGTATTGGTCTGTACATTTCGAAAGCAATTATTGAGTCGCACGGTGGCAAAATGAATGTTAGGAGCGTGGAAGGCCACGGGTCTACATTCAGTTTTAGCTTGCCGATTTATGCAACCGTCGCAGATAAAATAGCGAAGACAGGTGCGAACAATCAGCAATTTGTAGAACATTCATCAAGCGGCTGGATCCGCAATCACGGAGCAATAAGGGGGTAACGTGGCTATTCACAGCATTCTAATCATTGAAGACGACCGGTTTATTGGTGAAATGTATGTCCGCAGCTTGCAAAAAGCAGGCTACAGTGTCGACTGGATGGTTGATGGCAATGACGGACTAATTGCCGCACGCAACAAGCCATACGATTGTATTTTACTCGACCTCATGCTGCCCGAAAAAAGGGGCGGGGAAATACTGCAAATCCTACGCGGGCAACAAGATCTCATCCCTAACACCAAGGTAGTGGTGCTAACGAACTTCGACCAAGACGAACACTCGCGTCTGGCCATGGAGCACAACGCCGATGCATACCTTATAAAGGCAGAAATCACTCCAAAGAAGCTGCTTTCGGTTATCGAAAAGCTCTCTGCCAGCTAGACAATCCGCCTCTGTTATGCTAGTGTAAATAGAGTTAATTTTCCGGTCCCTTCGTCTAGTGGTTAGGACACTGGGTTCTCATCCCAGCAACACGGGTTCGACTCCCGTAGGGATCACCATGAAATCAGCTCACCATTTGGTGGGCTGATTTCATGGGGAGTTTCTACAGGAAACGGAACCCGTAGGGTTCGAACATTGTCATAATCTATTGATTTGACAATGTTTAGCCAATTGTAGAGCTAGTGTAGCTATACCATTGAAGCGTTGGACCGTAGGGATCACCAAAGAATATGCCCCACTATTAATGTGGGGCATATTCTTTGAAAATCTATGAAACTACTATACAATCATATTACAACATATTTTACGGGAGATAAGCATGGCGACAAAAAACCCTGGTGAGCGTACAAGCTCGGAAGGGTGGGGCAGCAAACCAACTGGCGAGGAATTGCCGTTTGATGCACGCGTCATGCCCGGCGATGATGACACAACAGATGACGACCTGTCGCTGGCAGAACGCAATGCAGCTATCGACCAAGAAGTAAAAGCAGCGCTCGCCGAAAAGGCTGAACGCCTCAGCGCTGTCGAACTGCCAAACTCAGCCACCTATGTAATCAATCAGCTCGAGGCGATAATCCAAGAGCGCATCGCCTATCTATACGACAGCGATATACTTTTGGATGTTGAACGGCCATCGATAAAAGGCAAAAAGGCTGCGGCAGACACCGACCTAACAGTAAATATCATTCCACTATTTCGTAGTATGGGCGCAGGTGCATCAATGCAAGAAGTCGCTAATACCATCGCAGCTGCCATACAAGCTCATCCATACGCTACCAAGGTTACCACCGCTGGACCATTTATCAATATTGAATTGGCAGCGGAAGTTGTTAGTCAAGAGATTTTTGAACAAGTTGCCGAACACGGCGAACACTACGGTTGGTCGCGTGATACCGACCCAGAAATAGTAGTGGTGGACTATTCGTCGCCCAACGTTGCTAAGAACCTTACACTGCCACATCTTCGCTCTACTATTATTGGTCAGTCTATTATCAACCTTGAGGAAGCAGTTGGCAACATCCCATTCGGAGTAAACCATATTGGCGACTGGGGAACTCACTTTGGTAATATCATGTACCAGTATGAACAGGAGCTCGCTGCCCATGGCGATGATTTTCTGGCAGAGCTCGAGGCAGACCCGGTAGCGACCTTGATGAGAATATATCGTAAATTCAACGAGGAGGTCGAAGCGGCGACAGACGAAGATGCTGAGGCTATGAAAAAGGCCGGTCGTGAACTGTTTCTTGAAGTTGAGCGAGGTAACCCAGAATACTTGGCCTTATGGCGAAAATTTAGTGAATGGAGTCTACGAGACTTCGCTCCAATATACGACCGACTCGGTATCAGTTTTGACGCAATCCAGGGCGAAAGTTTTTACGAGAATCGCATGGCCGCAGCAGTACAAGAGGGAATCGAAAAGAATGTTCTGATTGAGCTAGACGATGGCTCAATTGTCTTTCCATCACAACCACTCATTGACCCATCTTCGATGCAAACTAATTTCCAAATTATGCTCACGCCAGAGGGTAAGCCTCGGTCCGAGATGGTCGTCAAGCCATCAGGCGGCACATCATATCTGACTAGAGATATTGCTGCAATAACGTATCGCATGCGAGACCTGGGTGCAAAACGTGTGCTATATGTAATAGGAAAAGAGCAGGGACCGCACTGTATAGAGCTTTTTAATATTGCTGAACAAATGGGGGTAGTTACACTCGGAAATGCCCAGCACATAGACTTTGGCCACCTCAATGTTGAAGGTCGGAAGATGAGTAGCCGTAGGGGAGAAGTCATTTTATTAGGCGATATCCTCGATGATGCGACAGAGGCAGCTGGAAAAGTCCTCGACGGTAGGGAAGACGAGCGCGAAGTTGATGATCGCACGGCCGAACTAATCGGTGTTGGTGCGACGGTATTCAACGATCTTCGCCAGAACCGCATCAAAGACATCAAGTTCGACCCAGAAAAAGATGTACCAGAAATGATGAAGAACGGTGGTGGTGTGTATATTCAATACACCTTCGCGCGCTTGAACAGTTTGCTAGAAAAGGCCTCGGCACTGATCGATAGCTTCGACCAGCCGGTAGAAGAGCAGTATGGTGCCAAGGCGCAAAAGATCGAGAAAGATATCGTCATGGCTGTTGCACGCTTCCCGCAAGTCATAAAAGACGCGGCTGAGACCAGCTCACCACATAGGGTTGCAACCTACCTGACTGAACTGTGTCAGATGGTAAATAGCTTACTAGCAAACCCCAAGCTGCGCGTTGTCGACGCCGAGTCACCGGAAGCAGCTCTATTTCGCGCACAGCTCGCCGCCGCCGCGTCACAGGTCATTGAGAACGCCAGCAAACTTCTTCAGATGAAGTTGCCAAATAAGATGTAGTTATACTTGCATTGCTCGGTGCATCCAAATTTCGAACGCATTTGGGTGGCTTAAATCTTCAGTAGAAGGGACCTGTCGATCAGCAATCGTAACGCGGAGGTCTCGTGCAACGCACACGCTATATTCTGTACTGTTCAGCGTTGCTAGTAGCAGTGCTTTAGCACCGTAGTGCGTCAGCCTATCACCCCTGACAAAGCGTACGGGCAGGCGGTCTACGAGCGTAACATCAAAGGGAACTGGCATGGCAAAACCACCAAAGTCACGGTCGTGATGGCGCACGGCTGCAATGTAATGCTCTAGGTCTTTGTAGCTAGCTGGAGTAATGCGACTGTGTTCTACTGTTGACATGGTTCAATTCCGTTATACGAATATATAACAACGCTTAGCGACGAAAGTCAAGTTAAGACAGAGACTTCTTCACCTGCTGATACGCGTCCCTAAACGGCACACCTTGCTCTACGAGCTTATTGATTGCTGCTACCGTCTCTAGCTCTTCGGTCATTGCAGCATCGAGCTTCTCCTTCTTCAAAGAAAGATTATTAATACACAAGGTCAGTACTTCGATAGTGCTCTTGGCGGTTTCCAGGGCTTTGATTGTGATACCTTTCGTTAGCTGTAAGTCACGATGATACCCGCTGCCGACTCCGCCAGCAATCGCTTGTAGTTTACCTGCGTGCAGGCCAAATTCGTGTGCATTGGCACGCATTATTTCAAATACATCGTAGTTGCGCTTATGCGGCATAATCGATGAGCCTGTCGTCATTGTTCGTGGCAGGCTAAAGAAATCGTATTCCTGAGAAGTGAAACGTAGCATGTCATCAGCGAACTTACCCGCATACACCATTAGCAATGACAGTGCCTGTACCGCCGCGAGTTCGAACACGCCGCGTGACAAACCACAGTACATTGGGTTTTCTTGCACGCTCTTGAAACCTAGCTCTTTGGTGGTCATATCGCGATCAAGTGGCAGACCAACACCGAATCCGGCAGCAGAACCAAGCGGATTTTGGTCTAAATAATTTGTTGTATCTTTCAGGTAGGGCAGTGCGTCGTTAAACGCATCGTGATACGACCCCAGCCACATAGCAACACTCGCTGGCATTGCTTTTTGCGTGTGCGTATAGCCTGGCATCGGCTGGTCACCAACCTCCTTAGTCTTTTTTTCGTATGCATATATCAGTTGCTTCGTTGCTTCTTGAATAGTCTGCATGTTGTCTTTGACATACAACCGCATCATTACGAGCGCTTGGTCGTTTCTGCTACGGCCGGTGTGGACCTTCTTGCCAATATCTCCCAGTTCGGCGGTCAGGTATGTTTCGATTGCGGTGTGACCGTCTTCGTATTCGCTCGTCACCACAAACGAACCGTCTTGCCACAATGCGTATAGCTCGTCTAATTTAGCTGCGAGCTGTTCGTACTCATCTGCGTTCAAAATACCAATCTTCTCGAGCATATGAGCATGCGCCTTGGTGGCCGTGATATCGTGACCTAGCAGTAGCTGGTCTAGTGTCTGGTCGTCACCAACCGTATACTTCTCTACAACAGGGTCGAGCGCGTCACCATCACTGGCTTGCCATAGTTTATTCTTTGTCATAGTCGTACACTCCATGAGCCGTTTTCTGCGACAGTGTGTAAATTTCGATAAATCCAGCCGAGGCGTTTTGGTTGAAACTCGCATTGCTGTTGAACGTAGCTAGGTCATGATCGAATAAGCTGTGTGGTGAGTCGAGTGAAACCACCATTGCGTTGCCCTTGAATAGCTCAATGGTTACTTCACCAGTTACTTTCTTGTTTTGGTTATCGATAAACGCATCGATGTGGTTCAGCAGTGGTTCATACCACTGGGCTGCATACACCATGTAGGCCCATTTGCTGTCCATCTGTTCTTTCATTTCGTTTTCAGCGCGGGTAGAGACCAGCTGTTCCAGCTTTTTATGTGCAGCAATCAATATGGTCGCAGCCGGATTCTCGTACACACCACGCACTTTTAGGCCTACCAGCCTGTCTTCTATCAAGTTCACCACACCCACACCGTGTTTTCCACCTAGAGTGTTACACTGCGTCACAATGTCAACGAGTGGCATTTTCTTGCCATCTATCGCTACTGGCACACCTTTTTCAAAGCTAATCGTCATTCGCTCTGGCTTGTTCGGCGTTTTATCAATCGGCGTGCACCAGCTCAATATGTTGTGTAGTTTCGGTACGAGGTTAGGGTGTTCAATTTCTGCACCTTCACTGGTGATACCCCACATATTTTCGTCTTTTGAATACGGTGATTCAGCGGTCTGAGAGACCTCAATGCCGTGTTCTTGTGCGTATGCAAGCTCTTCTTCACGACCCATGCTCCATTCACGAACAGGCGCAATTACCTTTAGGGAAGGGTCGAGCGTGGTAATGTACGATTCAAATCGCACTTGGTCGTTGCCTTTACCTGTTGCACCATGAGCGACCACTTGGCAACCGTTGTCTTTGGCAAATTTAACCGCTAACTGAGAAATAATGACACGGCCCAGGGGAGTACTGAGCGCATAGCCGCCTTGGTAGTCAGCGTTTGCTTTAATTGCTTTCGAGATCAGTAGGTCAGCGAAATCTTCGCGTGCATCGTAGGTAATAGTCTTTACTGCACCTAGCTTGCGAGCCTTTTCCTCAATCGCCGTCAAGTCATCAACTGTTTGGCCAATGTTCAGCGTCAGTGTGATCACTTCGCAGTTATATTTTTCTTTGATCCATTTCAAAATAACAGAGGTATCTAAACCGCCTGAATACAGTAGCAAACACTTCTCAAACTCGCCCGGATGCGCTTCGTGTGACGCTACTTTCTTGTAATTTGTTTGGTCGCTCTTCATGGTTTCTCCCTTTCCATGTCAGTTAATAAAAGAACCCTCGTTTCAGAGGGCTTTGCTTTGTCGTGTTCTGTTTTTTCGTATGGTTAGCAAAACCCTCTTATATGCGAGGGCGACGACGGTTAACAACAACTGCGTCTCTAATCATGTCATGAATATAGCACGATGCTGTCTACTTTACAACCCTTTGAAAATATCTATTCACAGTATTCATACAATTTGCTACAATTTTATGCAAGGGTGCGGTATAATAACATTCTCGCTATATAAACAGCGGCGGGTGTGATAATACTACGCAAAGAGAGGTACTATGGCCGCGACAGAAGGTCCGATCCACGTTACATCAGAAATTGGCAATCTTAAAACGGTGATGTTGCACCGTCCGGGTGTTGAGCTAGAGAATATCACACCAGATACAATGACAGACCTACTGTTTGATGACATTCCTTATCTTGAGGTTGCGCAGCAGGAGCATGATTTATTCGCAGAAGTATTACGACGTCAGGGTGCAGAAGTGCTGTATCTCGACGCACTGGTATCTGAAACTCTCGAAACAAACCCGGCTCTTCAGCAGCAATTTATTCAGGATATGGTAACAGACTCTGGGGTAAATCCACGAAGCGAAGAACATGTCGAAAACTATCTTGAAGCCATGGGAACTCCTGAAATGGTGCGTAAAGTGATGGCTGGCGTGCGTAGAGACGAAGTGCCCGGCACAAACGGCCATTTCCGCCTTGCTGATATGTCCGGTACCGAAACTTCGCCGTTCCACATGGCACCTATGCCGAATCTTTACTTTACACGTGACCCCGCCGCAGCAATAGGTAATGGCATTACGCTCAACCGTATGCGTTACGAAGCGCGGCGCCGTGAATCATTGTTCATGAGATACATACATGGCTACCACCCACGATTTGCCGGAAGTGATGTGCCTGTGTGGTACGATCGTGAAAACCCTTACACGATAGAAGGTGGTGACGAGCTTGTATTGAGCGAAAAAGTGGCCGCCATCGGTATCAGCCAGCGTACGTCTCCTGAGGCTGTAGAAATGACTGCTCAGAGGTTATTTACTGACTCAACGTTTGAGCGTGTCATCGCAATTCAGATCCCAGATTCACACGCCTTTATGCACCTCGACACAGTGTTCACTATGATTGATTACGACAAGTTTTCAATTCACCCAGAAATTCAGCAGGGTCTTCATGAGATGAGCATCTACACTATCGATAAGCCATTGAATCCAGAGAGGCCGCTTGTGCTCAATGAAGCCACCGACCTAAGGGCGGTGTTGGCAGAATCACTTGGGCTTGAAGCAGTCACATTCATCCAATGCGGTGATGGAGACCCAATTGCTGCGGCAAGAGAGCAGTGGAACGACGGCTCTAATACTCTGGCGGTAGCTCCTGGTGTAGTAGTCACATACGACCGAAACTATGTCACAAATGGCGCTATGGAGAAAGCTGGGCTTGAAGTCATTACTATTCCCGGTGCAGAACTTGGCCGCGGCCGCGGTGGCCCACGTTGCATGAGCATGCCATTGAAGCGTGAAGATCTCGCAAGCTAGAGGGGAAATCGAACCACCATTATGGCAGAGATACCGTCCGGAAGCGCAGACCAAGACCGCTACTTCACATCAGATGACCTAGAAGACCTGTTAGAGCTACTGTACGGCCCGGACAGCTTCTATAATCAGATAGCTGAGCTTATTGATGAATACGGCGCTCCAGAGGGTAATAGAAGCATGCTTGTACGTGCTGCCGACGAAAGACCGCCACTAGCTGTAGTAGGGCAGCACGTTGAGGGCGGGACAATTTCAGTCAGTGGCGGTGATACACTCGATGCAATCGATCAGGGTCGCTGGCTATACCAAGTGCTATTACCGTCAATCCAAGACGGTCTATCGCAACTTCATACTGCCAATCATAACGGTGGTCAATTTACGACCAAACCACCCCTTGAAGCTATTATGGCAGGTGGTCACATCATAGAGTACACCGGCACAAAAGGTGAGCTCGAGCAATTCAAACGTCGCTATCTTTCTGCCCTTGAAGTCGCCTTGCAAGACCTAGTGGCTGTTCTGCGGAGATAGATTCAGCAAAAAAATAGGCACATAAAAATCCCCGGTAGCTGCCGGGGATTTAGTTTGTGTATTGTGTGTATTAGTCTTCTAGTTGTCGCTTTGGCTGCGCAAAGTATACCGCACCATAGGTTACTAGTGCACTCAGTAGGGCAATCAGTGTTGTCAGTGTACCGCCAGGGCCTGTGTGAGGCAGTTGCTGCACAACTTCCGTAACACTAGGTGTTGAAGGATCTTCAGGTGTTTCGCCACCTGTGCCACCGTTACCAGTCGTACATTGGTTTTCAAGATTCCATGGCTGGTCAACACTCCAGCTGCCGCTATTGTCTGGGCTTGACAGCTTTGGCATGCTTACGAGCATTCGTTCGTCTTGCATTTCCTCATAGTCATAGTCCCAGGTAAACACCCATGGCTCCGCCGCTAGCGTACATGCTGGCAGTGTACTGGTCTCTGTTACGGTCACGACAGTAGGGACGTACTTTTCATACTGAATCGTGCTAAACCATTCACCACTCATGTAGCTACCTAGATCTACGTCATAGTATGTCTGACAATCCCAGCCTTCGCTTTCGGGTAGCCATTGACATATCTCAATGGTGAACTTCGCGCCAGGCAGCAAGTTGCCAAACTGGTCTCGTTTGTAAATCTCTGGGGTAAATACATCGCTTGCACACTTAGTAGTTACCGAGGTTTCCCACAGCAGGGTACCACGTTCGCTACCGTTGTATGAATACACTTCGAACGTGTAAGTATCTTCGGTGTCGGCTGTCCAGCTAGCGTATGTGTATTCGCCACTCGAAAGCGTCGTTACATCTTGCTCGACAATTGCGCCTTCGCTGTCACGTATTACAAACTCATACATTTGACTAGAGTCAGTCGGGTTGTATGCTCGTAGCAGAAATACCTGACCATCCGCGTCACAGTAGGTGTAGAGATTCATGGTGACATCTGGTTCACAGTATTCATTTGTGAACGCCAGCGTCCATTCATTCGCACCAACTAATTCGTAGCCATTTTGTGCGACAGCTTTAATGGTAAGGTCGCTCGTTGCTGCATATGTACCAGCAGCGACTGTTTGGCCGTCGATTTGGTAATCAATACCCTCGGTAGCTGGAATAGTGTAGGTGTCATTCTTTACGCCACACGTATCGATTTTTGTCGGGTCTGCTGGTGTTGCACATTTAATGCCATTGTCCTGAGGTAAATAGTAGGTCTTGCTCGTTGCTCCACCTACAAATTCATATCCTGTGTTAGTGTGAACGGTCAGTGATCCATCTTGGTTAACTACCCAATAATACGCATCGGTATCGCTATAGCTATTTGCATTCCACATCACGTTATCGAGACCACATTCGTCAATAAATGTTGGTGGCTGTGGCATAGCTACTTCTACTTCACAGTTCGCGTTGTTCGTATAGTTGAATGTCCATGTGTCCTGACCAGCCAACTGATAGCCGTTTACGGCATATGCCTTGATAGTAATGCTGCTCGCGCCATTTGTAGAGTATGTATTTGCAGCTTTCGTAACATTATTTACTTTGTAGATGACATTGTCCGTCGCGGGGATTGTGTAGGTATCATCTTCCGTCTCGCACAAGTCTACGTATGTTGGCGCAGTTGCGGCTACTGTGGCACGACAACTTGCTGGCATCCAGAATACTTTCGTCTTTGAACCACCGTTACCATTGCTTACTTCAACATCTAGTTTTACTTTGTACCCAGAGTTAGAAGGATTACCTGTAAAGGCGAGCGTGTATAGATATGCTCCGTCTAAATCGTTATTACCCTGGCCATCTGCATCACCGTCACCTTCAATGATTGGGTTCGTGTCGCCTGTAACACTGATACCTGCGTTGCTTGTTGGCGACTGCGGAGTGAATGCTACCGAGGCGCTAATTGGCGAGTTATTGTTGAAGTTGTAAAAATCAACCTGCACAGTACAACTGCTGAGATGTGGTGTGTTATTATTCAGCTCACTATCACTGCCTGGCTCGTGAACTTTTATATCACCAGCATTATTTTGTGGTCTGTCGGCGAATGCTGTTTGCACTGGCATTAAAACGTTACTTAGTAGCAACGCTGATGCAATTCCTGCCGCTTGCAATCGCTTGTAAAGAGTTTTTTTCATACGTATCCCTCTGTACTCGAGTACATGTATATTAATGTATAGAGTTTACACCTGGTCAAATATATTGCAAGCATGAGCGGTTTAAGGTGTTTGTGCTTGTGTTTGAATAGTTGACTTTCTTACGAAAATATGATAGTATACAAACTATCGCTTGTACTCGTCGCCACCCTGGTAACGAGTCACGAACGGATTGACCGAACTTGGTTGTCTCAGTAGTAGCGCACATCACAACTCGGAAAGAAGACTGTCTTGTCCTACGAGAGCAAGATCATCGACCTCACCAACGCCATCCGCGAGCACGTTCTGTTCGAGGACGTGGAGCAGGCGACGGCGTGGATCGCCAGCGCCACCGCGCCCGTCACCGACGACATCCCCCTCGCCATCCAGCACATGGCCGTGCGGTTCTTCCACGCTGCCGAGCGGTTCGGCATCGAGGAGATCATCGGTCGTATCGGCGCGTGCGAGGGCACCCGCCTGAGCGCACTGCGTGAGGCGATCCGTGCCTGTGCCGCCGACTACATCCGCGAGCACGACAAGCGCGAGCAGGAGGCCGACGAGGCTCTCCTTCGCGAGATCGCCGCCGTCGCCGTCTAGGCAGCGCCTTCCCTGAGTTTCTTACCCTGGCGTGCACCGCGCTGTGCACGCCAGGGTGAAGGGAATCTCCAATGATTGATCAGCCCACAGGGGCTTTTTTTATTGGCAAAACAGTAGCGTTTTAGCCCTAGTTCTGGCATACTAGAACTAAACAACTAGGGGGCGTAGCAGCATAAAAACCTTACAAATAACCCAGTTTTGGCATCGACGCATCGCCGAGGCGACTTTGTTTGTGTCGCTCATGGTGTTAGGAATTTACTTCTTGCCATCTGTCTTGCAAACAGATTTTGTTAGCGGTGCGTTTCTGGTTTCGTTACCGAGCGCCATATTGGCTGGCTGTACGGCATTCGCCGCCATGGTAGCCTACATTTTCACACCGAAGAAGCAGACACTTATTCCGTCACTCATTCTTTATCTACTATTAGTCGCAACCACAGCGAACTTGGTGATGAGCACAGGCGAAACCGCCTCGCCATTCATCGCACTGTGGATAGCCGTCGCGCTATTTGCGGGTGTATTTAGCTACACGGGCCTGGGAATAATGCTGGTAGTCGGCGGGTCGTACATGGCCTACGCCATATTCAACAACGCAACGACCGACAGTCTGCTCATAGCGGCTCTGGCTGCCTTCGCGCCGCTTGTGGCTAGTTTTATCATTTGGCATAGTAAAACAACCCGCGATGACCAACGGGACCGCGCCTATCAAGAGCTTGCCAGCGAACTGAGCCACGAGGTAAACAAAGCCGATGTTGTGATCAACGCCATCGACGACGGCGTAGTAGCAGTTGATAAAAAAGGGGTGATTCAACTTATCAACCCCGCAGCGCAGCGCATTATCGGATGGTCCAGCGGCGATGCTGTTGGCCTTAGCTACAAATCTGTGGTGAAACTGAACGACCGCCAAGATAAACCCGTGAATGTATCAAACGACCCAATAGAAAAAGTGCTCGCCGACGGCAAAGAGTTCAGCACCGATGAACTTTCTGCTAGCACCGAGTCAGGTAAAAAAGTACTGCTTTCTATTGTTGTTTCGCCAATTGGCCGACCGAGTACCGGCGCTATCTTGGTGTTTCGCGATATCACCAAAGCCAAAGCGGCCGAACGCGAGCAAGCAGAATTTATAAGCACCGCCAGCCATGAAATGCGCACGCCTGTCGCCAGTATCGAGGGCTACCTTGGCCTGGCAATGAACCCTAGTACCGCCACCATCGACCAACGTGCCCAAAGCTACATCCAAAAAGCCCACGAATCCGCTCAACACCTTGGCAGACTATTCCAGGACCTACTAGATGTCTCTAAAACCGAAGATGGCCGTATCGGCAACAATCCATCAGTAGTAAATGTCGTAGAATTCGTTGCCGGCATTGTAGAAGGACTAGAGCTTAAAGCCAAAGAAAAGGGCTTGCGCTTCATATATAAACCAACTAGTGGCGCCCGTTCGGTAACAGACCGCTTCGTAGCCCCTGTCTACTACGCCAATGTCGACAACGACCATTTGCGCGAAGTTGTTTCAAACCTCATTGAAAACGCCATTAAGTACACGCCAACAGGCGACGTAACTGTAGATATTTCCGCCGAGGAGGACGAAGTGACTATTAGTATTGCCGACAGTGGTATCGGCATCCCCGCAGAAGACATTCCGCACTTATTTCAGAAGTTTTACCGAGTCGACAATAGCGACACCCGCGAAATTGGCGGCACTGGCCTAGGCCTTTATTTGTGCCGTCGTTTAGCGGAGGTTATGGGCGGCAGCGTGCGCGTTACCAGTGAATACAAAAAGGGGAGTACCTTCTATCTCGACATTCCCCGTATTGAAGCGGGTGAAGCGAACCGTTTGATGGAGGAGGCGACTATTCGCGCCGAGCAAGCCACGGTACATCCAGCCATTACGCCGATTCAACCTGGGCAGGCATTGCCAGACCCAGACGTCGCCACCTCTACTCCTATCGACACCGCTCAGGGAGCTCTATTGAAGCCTCAGTCTGCTGTGCAACCCCCAACTAGCACGACACCTCCAGCCCCAATACAGCCACCCACACCGCCTCGAGCAGCCGTGCAAGTGCCGGTACGCGGGCCAGGCGAGACAAAATAAGCATAAGAGGTATAGTATTTTTTACAGGTCTAACGTACAATAGGAACCAACATGGCAAAGATTTTACTAGTAGAGGACGATAAAAGCCTACGAGAAATATATGGTGTTCGTCTGCAAGCAGAGGGATATGAAATAACCAGCGCTGGTGACGGCGAGGAAGCCTTGGCTCTCGCCATCAAAGCTCGGCCAGACCTAATTGTCAGCGATGTAATGATGCCGAAAATCAGTGGTTTCGATATGCTCGATATCTTGCGTTCTACCACTGAAACCAAAGACATAAAAGTTATTATGATGACCGCGCTTTCGAGCGAAGACCAGCGAGCCCGTGGCGAACAGCTCGGTGCCAACAAATATTTAGTGAAATCACAGGTAGGCATTGAAGACGTCGTGCGTGCTGTGCATGAAGTATTGGGTGATGCACCAGTTGCACCTGCCGGCAATGCTTTTGCTACACCAGGTCCCTCGGCAATGCCACGGCCTGCGCCCGCAGCTGCGGTGCCTGCCAGGGAAGCCACAACTCCTACTCCCGCACCTGTTGCACCAGCACCAGCGCCAGCACCTGTAGCCGAACCTGCTCTGCAGCCTGCGCCTGCACCAACAGCCCCAACAGTTGCGGCGCCTACACAACCGCCCGCAGCTCCTCAACCTATGCCTACCCCTGTAGCACCACCTGCAGCCACTCCATCTGAACCACCCGCAGCAGCAATGCCAACTCCGCAGCCAGCTGCTCCACAAGCACCTCAACCAACGCCATCCGCACCTGCCAGCCCAGCACCGTTCAGCCTTCCGCAGCCAACTGCACCATTTTCAACCGACCGCCCAGCTGGTTTGGCCGACCGCATTATTCAACCACTCGAGAGACCTACAGACACGAGCGAACCAATCGCTGATCAAATGGACAAAGAGCTTGGCGGCGATCCCTCAGCTTCACCATTCGCAAATAGTACACCAGTCACGCCAGACATGAGCACAGCCGACCCAACACCTGAACCGCACGGCATTGAATTTGAAGAAACACCACGCGCATCAGGTAGCGAAACACCTCAGCCGCCAGCACCGCCCGCACCAGCGGCCTAACACACCGCATTCATCGAGCACTCGTTTGACAATTATCACTTTATGGTGTATAATTACACAAACGAGTATTACCTATGTGTGAAACTTCCGAATCATGCCACAATTCGCATCCTCATCTCTCTCGTAGGGAAATTTTGAGGATTACTGCAGCAATGGGCTTCTCGACAATACTAACGGGATGCATCGGGGAGACCGATACTAGGCCAGCAAGGGTCGAAAAGGCTCCAATCTATGGACCAGATGGTATTCCACTGGATTTACAACCTGCCAGCCATGCGATGCATCTACATGGTGAATGGTCTGAAGGGCCGGGTAGGTGGCCCGAACATGTGCGACTCGCTGAGAAATTTGGCATCGATTACTTGTGGCCGAGTGAACATGACTGGCGAATATTCCAAAATGTAGACTCCAAGTTGCCAACTGAGTTTCAGTTTGGCTCGTCCCGCTGGATAGACTGGGAAGCTGATCACACGGCTAAAGATGGCTCAAGCCAAATCATTCAATACAATTCCGCAACCGCCCTTCTGCTTCGAACAGATTCTCGTAGGAAAGGTGAGTCCGCCGGCTATAGTGTAACTGGCCACAATCTATCCCTCAGAAGTTCGCCTGGAAAAACAGTCAGTGGTACCGCTATTGTACCGAAAGGTGTGTTTGAACTTGCGATACATATCAGCAATACAAACGAATCTGCGCCAATTATTCGGTATCGGTTCAGCAATGAGGAAGAGCGCGTAGAGCAGCTAGGTCCATACGAGTTTGTTATCTACAAGAAAGCTGACCGCAACCCTGACGGTACAGTACATTTCGCCGTGAATCCTGTTCGCGATGGAGACATAGCAAAACTATGGCCCGATATGATTGAGCCGAGTGCGAATGCAATTTCAAGTCTAGAGGTGAAGGCAATCTCGCAGGGAAATGGTGCTGAAGTTATTTTGCCAAAACTAGATATTACACCTACCATCATTGAGAACGAGGCTCTCGAAGCCTACCATTCTACGATTGATAGACTCGACAAAACGACCGATGTTACACTTACAGCCGCTCTCGAATACTCATGGACGGGTGCGCCCGCACATGTAAACGGCTTCTATCCCGACATGGCGGCACCCTACCTACCAGAGTCCGTACAGTATGCAGACGATAAAATCCGATACCCCCGTATGGTAGCGGAGGCGGTTCATCGTCTTGGTGGAGTCGCAGCAAGAAATCATATCGGTGGCACAACAAACGGCCAACATTACTTTGGCGCGAAGCAGATGAGAAAAGCACGCGCAATCGCCGGTGAGTTAACTGTCGACACCGATGGAATGGCCGGTCTTGGCCCAGTTGATATGGTTGAACTATACACCGAGCGCGGATTTGGTGGTGAGGGTTATCTCGAGATGATTGCATCGCTATGGCGAAGTGGGCTCGTATTCTCTGTTACGAGCAACTCAGACGACCACAAAAGTACAGAAGAAGGCTGGCGCGTTAATGCAGGAGTCAACTGGTCATTAAGCCAGAACCCAGATTCTGCTTCAGATCAAATGGAGTCATTCCGTCGAGGAGAATCATACGTCACAACCCTCGATCATAATTTTGTTCTGTATCAGTCACTCAATGAAGCACCGATGGGCTCGAGCCAAATCACCGAATCACGTAGAGGATCAAACAACTACCGGCTGTCTGCCGTTGATTTGCCGCCCAAAGCTACTGTTTTGGTGTACCAAATTCCCATCGATTTCATCAGCGGCGATGCGTTGTCGGAAAAAGGCTCAGGTAAAAAGGTGATCGCGACACTTTCTGCACGTGACTTAAAACACGGCCCGATTGAACTAAATGTAAAACGCGACAAGAATATGGGTATATTCGCCGTTGTGCGCGGAGAACATGGCGGCTTCCTGGGGATGACCCAACTGAACGCTGACCTAAAAGAGCAACCGCCAAGCAATCGTTTAGTTCCGAAGCAGCGTGATCCTTTCAATCAATTCGTAGCACATCGCAGTTATTAGCTCGCCGTGAGAAGGCGCGCACCCCTTAATGCTATAATTATCTCATGACCGACGACACCGTCCGCCTCAATAAACACCTTGCATTCGTGCTGGGTGTTTCTCGTCGCGAGGCCGATGAATTGATAGAGAAGGGAAAGGTCACCGTCGATGGCACGATAGCTGAGCTCGGCGCGCAGGTATCGCCACACTCAGAGATAGCAATATCA
The DNA here is from genome assembly GCA_030427525.1 of bacterium. GTDB lineage: Bacteria > Patescibacteriota > Saccharimonadia > Saccharimonadales > Saccharimonadaceae > UBA1020. The sequence continues at coordinate 6,410 of JAUIBD010000012.1, read as the reverse complement.
GGCAAACCAATCTCTAGCGGCACAAAAAAGGAGATGTTTTTATTTCATAAGCCCGTCGGCTACGTATGTTCACGCAAGGCTCAGGGCGACAACCCAACCATTTACGACTTGCTTCCGAAAACAATGCACCACCTCAAACCAGTTGGCCGGCTCGACAAAGATAGCTCTGGCTTGCTGCTACTAACAAACGATGGTGACCTAGCACACCAAATGACTCACCCCAGTTTTCAAAAGGCAAAAGTATACCAGGTAGAGCTCGACAGACCCCTCGAACCACTGCACCAGCAGATGATTTCGGATTTCGGCGTGATGTTAGAGGATGGCAAAAGTAAATTTGCAGTAACGAAGCTCGACCAGACAGTAGAGCCGCTTGCTACCAAATCTTCAGGAACATCTGCAGCCCGAGTATCAGCTGATGCGAACTCAACTGATACGCGGCGCGAAGCCGTTTCTGAGGATTTCGGTAGCAAAGAGGCGAGTATGGAAACGCTAACCTATCAGATTGTCATGCATGAAGGCCGCAACCGCCAAATCCGCCGCACCTTTGCTGCGCTGGGTTACACCGTCACAGTACTCCACCGTACCCAATTCGGGCCGTACATTTTAGATGATCTTCAGAGCGGTGGCTACCAGCCATACTCCTGATCCGCCATGCGTCTGCCAACAACTTTGCGCACATATTGGTCTATACAATAATCCTGTAATTTGGCAGATTCACTCTCTAGCCACTCGGCGGCTGCTTGGTCAGTAATGCGGCCAATAGTTCGTAACATGTACGCTTCTCGAAATTCTCGACCTGAAGACTGTAGTGCCAACATTGCACCAGGGTAAGGAGGTATCCCTAAAGATCCTGTGCGACGCATCGCACTGTGCGCCCAGTTTTGCCACATTTCTTGAAATTCCTCAGGCGTCAGTAGCCGAGGACATCCGGGGTCTGTTTCAAGTTGTCGTGCTCCCATAGTGAATGGTATTATACCATAAACTATTGAATATTACATGCAAATATGATATAATATTCAAATGAACTACGTATTTCGTACATACGTCGATACGATTAGGCAAGTCGCTGCCGACTGGCCCGAGACCCATCCAGAGGTTGCTGAGCGCGATCTTCAGCATGATCGTTTTCGTACAGCAGGCGATACCATCGTTACCGAAGCAGCAGCAATTGCGCCGAAGTTGCCCGAGAAGCTCTTCAGCGGAGAAGTTCAGCACAGTTTCTCGGTGATGTTTCGCTACTGCGAGTTGTCCGCCGCCTTGGCGCAGCGTGATGGGGTATCACAAGATGAGCTCCGCGTATTGCTCGATCACCCAGATTCATTTGGCATGTTAGGTGAGATTGCTTCACTAGGCCGCGAGCTAACGAGCCGCGTAGAGGGCGAGCTTGCGCTTCGACTTTATAATTTTCCAGCAGATGGCTACTTGGGCAACTACCAGATTAAAGACGGGGCGGTACGAGTCAAAGATTTTCCATTCGTTGTCGCTCGTGAAAAATTACAGCTGCTGAGTGAAGGCAAACAACTCAGTGAGGGTGTCTGTGGCGCGCATGCAGTCGGTGCCCTAGAGCCCTTGTACCGTAGTGTCGTCAACGTTGCCTTTACCGACCAAAACTTGATTCCGCGCGTGCTTGAGTCTGAAACCGCTCATGCTCGCTAAAAGTCGCTACCTCTGTTATAATTAGCCTATTATGGCAAAGTTACCGACCGTCGCTATCGTTGGTCAAACCAACGTGGGCAAAAGCAGCCTATTCAACCGTCTCTATGGCTCCCAAGAGGCGATTGTTGCGCGTGAAGCGGGAACAACGCGAGATAACGTAGTACGGCGCATTACAGAGGCCGACAAAACGTTTTGGCTGGTAGATACGGCTGGCTTGAAGTCTGCCGAGGACGAATTCGAGGCTACGATTCAGGAACAAATCGTAGAAGCCACCGAAGTTGCCGACGTGATAGTGGTGGTCGTCGATAGTACCCAGTACCCTAGCGATGAGGACCGTCGTATTGCGAAAACTGCCCTCAAAAGTAAAAAACCAGTTATTCTGGTAACGAACAAAACCGACATCAAGGGCAACCTGCCAATCGATGAGTTCCGTCGCCTGGGCGTAAAAGATATCATCCGTACCAGCGCCGAGCACAATGATGGTATAGATGAACTATTAGAGTCTATCGTGGACCATTTGCCAGTCGTCAAAGCCACCGAGCCAGACGACGTACTCCGGATCGCCCTGATTGGCCGACCGAACGTCGGCAAAAGCCATCTGTTCAACACATTGGCAGGCAAGCAGCAGGCAGTCGTTGCCAATATTGCAGGCACTACGCGTGATGTGAACCGAGTTCAGGTAAACTACCACAAACAAGCTATCGAACTGCTCGATACCGCCGGTATCCGCCGCCAAGGCAAGCAAGAGGTAGGAATCGAGAAGTTTAGCGTACTACGTACCCTAGCAGCCATCGAAGAGGCTGACGTGTGCTTCCTGCTAATGGATGTAAACGAACTAAATGTTCAACTAGACCAGCGCCTAGCAGGCCTGATCGCCGAGGCAGGCAAGGGGCTGGTGCTAGTAGTGAGCAAATGGGACTCAGTGGAAGACAAAGATGCCTACACCCGTGACGCGTTGGCGCCTAAAATCGCCTACAACTTTAAGTTCACGCCGTGGGCACCACTTATTTTTACCTCGTCTGTCACCGGCCAAAACGTTACGAAGCTCTATGACTTAGCGCTCGATATCATCAAACGACGCGACCAAACCACCAAAACACGTGTGTTGAATGATTTGCTACAAAATGCCATTCAAAAGCACCCGCCATCTGGCCTTAAAAACACGCACCCAAAACTCAGATATATGGTACAAACTGATACTTTGCCGCCGTGGTTCGTGATATACGGTAGCAACCTGAAGTTCGTACACTGGAGCTACAAGCGCCACCTAGAGCGCCTGATTCGTGAAACCTACGACTACGCGGGCACACCCATAAAACTGAGCTTCCGCGACGAAAAGCAAATAAAAAGCAACCGCGAGCGTGTAGCGCGCGGCCTAGAACCTGTTACCAAAGCATACAAAAAGGCAAAAAACGCCGAAAAATAGAAGGGCCCCCGCTTGTAGGCGGGGGACGAGCGACGGGAGTGTCGTTCGATTCGTATGTAGCCCATACTGAGGCATCGGTGTTCTAGATCTCGTTGCCGAGAGCCTCCGCCAGAGGCATCTGCACACCCTTGTGGATGTACATCGGGTCGTGCAGCGGCGGCACCGCGTAGAGGCTGCGACGCATCGTGCTCTTGCGAGCCCCGCGTAGGGCCTTGTTGGTGTAGTGGCCAGCAGCCAGCGCCCACACAGTGGGCAGGGCAGCCAGCACAGTGCCGTAGAACATGAACCGAGAGAACCACTCGTCGCCGTACACGTGGTACAGCAGAGCCGTCCCGCCCACCATCGCCAAGAAGGCGAGGTAGGTCATTGCTCGGTCAATCTTGCGCAGGTGCGTGCCCGTCTCATACTCGGACATTGTTTCTCCTTGGGGAAGTGCCAGAAACGCGGATGTCCCTGACGAAGGATGTGGATGACTCCACTGAAGCTATTATACCAAAAAAGCTTACGTTTGTCAATGTAGTATACTAGCTAACAGATATGAAAATCATTTTTGGGCTCGGCAATCCAGCAGATGAATATGGCGGCACGCGACATAACGTTGGCTTTGCCGTATTAGATTCGTATGCGGATGAAAAGGGTGCTCAGTTCCAGCTAAAAACGAAATATAAGGCACTCATCGCCGAGACTGAAATAGCAGACGAGAAAGTGTTACTCGTTAAACCAACCACGTACTACAACCTCGTCGGCGAAAGTTTACGCTCTCTGCTCGATTTCTACAAGCTTGAGCCTGCTGAGGTACTGGTGGTGCACGATGACTTGGCGCTGCCATTCGGCACGCTCCGCACGCGCATAGGTGGTTCAGATGCCGGAAGCAACGGCCTGAAAAGCATTATTCAGCACGGCGCCGAAGCCAGCGCCAGGCTGCGCATCGGCATTACGAACGAATTGCGCTCGCGGATGGACGACGCTGATTTTGTGCTCTCAAGATTCTCCGGAGACGAAGCCAAAGCGCTAAGTGATCTACGACCTAAAATCGCCGAGATTATCGACGATTTTATCGCAGATGACTTCGACCACACGACGCACCGCTAACGGCATTTGGGGTTTCTCTTGTGGCCAAAAACGCAGCCATGTACTTTGGCCGTCCAAAGTACCAAAGACGCTTCTTTTCGTCTTGAAACGAATAAGAAGCAAAAGGTTCAAGTCCAGCTTCCTCTCCCTGGGTGTATGTTGTCACCGCCACAATCACCTGCGGAACTCCTTCGTCGTAAGCGCCACTGGCGCTGACTTCTCAGTCAAACAGTCCTCGGTCTACTAGATTGTGACGCTCACAACGTACCCGCCACTGGAGAGAAAGAGGACGGTCCCCAGGCGCGGTAGCCCTATGTGAGCATCTGCAAGAACCGGATACCAGACAAAATAGTGGAACGCTGCGAAGCGAGGACTGTCTGAGCCCAAGATACGTCTTGGCGCGAGTTCCGCAGCTTCCAGAGAGATACTATTTGTCTGGGATGCCGTGTTCTGAAGCCGCTCAGGAGTTTTTGATTCTTTTTGCGAACAAAAAGAAGGCTGTTTGGTTCTTTGCAGCTACAAAGAACATAGGTAGTGGTTGTTCGAAGAACAGTACCAGATACCCTGCAGCGCTAATGAGCGTGCGCAGTCAGGCTGATTACCCAAGCAATCACCGCGACGCCAACCAATAGCATCAGCGCCTGTACATTGCCTTCACGTCGTGGCTTTTCGTGAATATCAGGGATGATATCGCTGGCAGCAATGTAGATGAAAAATCCACCCGCAATTGCTAGTAACGGGGCCGGGTTAAACCCGCTCGCATCACCCAGTGCAAACGTTGCTAGGGCAGCCACTACTGTGGCCAGTGCACTCACTATATTCACCCAAATCACTCGAATCGGCTTCATCCCTTTGCCAAGCAAGATGCTAAAATCGCCGATTTCTTGGGGTATTTCATGTGCAGCAACCGCTAGCGCCGTGCCAATACCAGCCGCAGGGCTGACCAAAAATGCAGCGCCCAGCGCCACGCCATCTATAGCGTTATGAAGCGTATCGCCAATTACCACCAGCCACTGGTGGGTGGTGTTTTTTCCACCGTGCACTTCATCATGGTGGTGATGTTCATGATGGTGGAACCAGCCCAGGGTGCGTTCTAGCACGAAAAATGCTAGAAAACCACCGAGGGCATAGATGACTGCTTCGTGCACATCGCTTTCTTCGATTGCCTCGGGTAGTACGCCCAAAAACGCCGCTGCTAGCAGTGCGCCAGCACCAAATGGCAGCCCATAACGAATAGCGATGGTTCTTACTTTTTTATTTGAGAGTAGGGCAAGGCCGCCGATGAGTGAAAACACGCTACCCACCAACGCCCAAAATAATACAACTAGATAGTCCATTATTATTCCTTTTGTTTATATATCAGAGTGAAATACAAGTTTTAGGTGGCTACATCGGCTGCAACATATTTGCGTAGCAATGGCCTTACTATAGCACATAGTGAGGCCGTCGGACAATTGATTTCATTGCAAAAAGTGATATAGTATACAGATAACTTCGTCGAGCGACGAGAAGAGTTGTTCGACACATCACCCTTCACAGAAATCTCGCTCCGAAGTTTGGAGCGAGGGAGAGAGGCACTCATGGCCACCGACGCACTGAGCGGTGTCTACGACGACAGGCGGACCCAGCAGGGCATCCGCGAGAAGCTGAGCCGGCTGACCGCCGCGACCAGCTGGTCCAAGTCCAAGAACAGCCAGGTCAAGTGGGGCACGGTCTACCCCGAGCACTGCGACGGCACCATTCGGGGGCACGTCCTGCTCTGGATCGGCACCAAGGACCAGGGCTTCGTCCGCATCCACGGTGTCGATGAGGTGCTGTACCGCGGCCAGGACGGACAGATCTACCGCAAGGTGGGCAAGCGCCAGTACGTGCTACAGGCGCTCAGCGAGCTCGACCAGGCCACGCAGGTGCAGCTCTACGGCGCACTCCGCCAGGAGCTCATCTACACGACCCACTGACGCCCACCTCGCTCCAGGGCCCCGTGTTGCCACATCGGCGACCGGGGCCCTGAGCATGCCTATATATTAAAAAACCAAATTCAAAATAACAGCGAATTCACTTCGGTGTTATTTTGTTAACTTTCGGGAAGAGCAGCCAAAGAAAATCCTACAGATTTTCCTTGCGCGATGAGAAACCCTGAAAGGGTGTCTTATATTTTCCAATCAAAAAGCCCCAGGTAAGGGTGGGCATCACCTGAGGCCATTTGACCCTTCAACCACCCTGGTTTCATCAAACGAAGCGCTCGCACATAACTCCA
>JAUIBD010000011.1 GCA_030427525.1 bacterium | reverse complement strand
ATCCGACGGAAGATTGCAGTCGTTGCTCAGCTTGCCTGTTAGCCGAACCAAAGTATATTTCCAGAAGCTACTGGCAGCAACCACGGTAGTGACACTTATTAGCGTCAGCGTCATTGCGGCACTGTGGATAGCACTATTGATCATCGATGAGTCCGCAGATTATGGGCGCATTTGGCAGTCTATATTTGCATTTGGCGTCATCAATGTGATCTACGGCTTGATTGCATACGTTGCTGCAATGGTCACTGGTAGCAAAGGCTATACCATCCTTATCAGCTCTGGGTACGCCGTCGCGAGCCTGTTCATCACCAGCTTGGCACCTGCAGTCGATAAGCTAGCAACAGCCGACAAGTTTTCATTGCTGCATTACTATAACAATCCACAGATTATGACAGAGGGACTCAATGGCAATCACCTTCTCATTCTAGGAACCGTTGCGGTCGTGCTGATTGTTATGGGTTGGTACGGCTTTATTCGCCGCGACGTACAAGCAAGCTAAGCTTTCTGTAGCTGAATCGTTAGCTCGTCGCCTTCAACGTTTACTGTTTCGCTATATGCACCATTTTCCTTTGCTTCGCCAGCCAAGGTTTCAGCATGAATAGTCTCTTGGTGCTCCGTAATAGCCTGAGCGAGATCCGCTGAATCTGTGTGCAAACTGAGTACTATCCTATCATCAACGTTCAAGCCTGCCTTTTTGCGAGCAGACTGTACATGACGAATAACCTCACGCATCAGACCTTCGCGTTTGAGTTCCGGTGTTATAGTTTCGTCAATTGCTATTTCTTTTCCAAATTCAATCGTTTTTACATTTAACTCTTCGAGTAATACCGATTCAAAATCTACCACTTCACCATTAGTCGACACTGATACACTAGCCAGTGGTTGACGTACTTTTAGCCCTGCTTTCGCACGCAAACTTAAGCCTTGGTTCACATAATCTCGTAGTGTATCCATTTCTGTCATCACGCTGTGGTTTACAATTCCAGCGGACATCCAATCTTTTAGATGAATCGATTCCTCATCGCCTGTCAGGCTATGATATAGCTCCTCTGCCAGGAAGGGTGTAAACGGTGCAAGTACATACGCCAATCGCACTAACACGTAGTGAAGTGTCTTGTAGGCATCTGCTTTGTCGTTATCATCCTCAGATTTCCAGAAACGGCGGCGACTACGGCGAACATACCAGTTACTTGCATCGTCCAGAAATGGCAGTATTGGTTCGAGCGCATTTGGTATGTCATAAGCATCCATATGTTTTTCAACGTCCGCTACCAGCTGATGTACGCGTGATACCACCCAAATATCAAGCGGATTTGTCAGGTCGTCTAGTGGGTCTTTCAGCTCGCCATCATACTCCCAACCATCGACTTCTGCATACATGGTAAAGAAATCGTACATATTCCAGATCATGCTCAGTTTTCGTGCCACATCGCCGACTTCTTTGTCTTGCAGTGCAAAATCTTCGCCGTTTAGCAGTGGCGAGCTTAGTAGCAAGAACCGCAGACTGTCTGCTGAGAATTTGTCCATCAGTTCGTTTGGATCTGTGTAGTTACCGTAGCTCTTGCTCATCTTGCGACCGTCATTACCAGCCACATTTCCGGTTACAATCACGTTTTTGAAACTGTTTTCACCAAATAGCGCCACATTCATGGCGTGCATATAGTAAAACCATGCACGTACCTGGCCAATGTATTCGACGATGAAATCGCCTGGGAAATTATCTTCAAATTTTTCCTTATTTTCAAACGGATAGTGGAACTGCGCAAATGGCATACTACCTGCTTCGAACCAGCTGTCCATCACTTTATCGATACGTGTGTATTCTTCCCCATCAATCGTGAATTTTACGTCATCGATCCAGGGGCGGTGATAATCTTCTAGCTCTACGCCAGAAAGTTCTTTCAGTTCCGCATAGCTTCCAACAACTCGGACTTTCCCACTTTCCGACTTCCATACGGGCATAGCAGTTGCCCAGAAGCGGTCGCGTGAGATATTCCAATCTGGTGCTTGTTCAACCGTCTTTTCAAAGCGGCCGTGCTTTACATGCGGCGGGAACCAATTAATTGGCTCATTTTTCTCGAGCATTAGTTCACGTTGCCCATTGATATCCATAAACCAGCTGGGGTGTGCGCGGTACATTAGTTTAGTGCCGCAACGGTGACAGTGCGGGTAGCTGTGGCGAATATAGTCTATCTTCCATACCACTCCCCGTTCTTTCAGGTCTTTGGCGATTTGTTTGTTGATCTCCCATACATTCTTACCTTCCCAATCGCCCTCCGTAAAGAAGCCGTTTTGGTCGATGACATGAACTGCTGGGAAACCTTCTTTCTGTGCCAATACGAAGTCTTCTTCACCATAGGTTGGTGCCAGGTGTACAATTCCCGTTCCGGCTTCGGTTTCGACATAGTCCGCATGCCAGACTTTGTGTGCCTTTTCACCCCGATCAACAAATAACGGCTCATAGGTTTTACCAATAAGCTCTGGTGCATCAATGGCCCAATGTCCTAGAAATGGTACAGGCTGATGTTTTTCGTCAGTGAAAACTTTATCTGCCAACTTTCCAGCAACAATTAGGTTCTCGTTTTCAAATTCAAAAGCCCAATAATCTTCATTTTGATTAATTGCTAAAGCTGTGTTTGCAGGCAACGTCCAGGGTGTAGTTGTCCATGCGAGCAGATAGACAGGTTTATCATTGGGCTTACCAGGCAGTTTATAATCTTTCAGTTTGAATTTCACATACACACTCGGGTCGGTCACATCTTGGTAGGCACCGGCGTCCATCGTCACTTCAGCCTTTGATAACGGTGTGCCATCCAGCGTGCAGTACATCAACACCTTTTCGCCCTCATAGATTTTCTCTTTTTCATAGAGTGTTTTAAACGCCCACCAGATAGATTCCATGTAATCTTTGTCCATGGTTTTGTAGGCACCCTTGAAGTCCACCCAGCGACCTATCCTATCAACCACGTCTTCCCATTCGCCACTGGTTTGCACCATGTTCTCACGAGTCGCATTAATGTACTTTTCTATGCCATATTCAATCACTTCTTGGCGGCTGTGAATACCGAGCTTTTTCTCTGTAAAACGCTCTGCTGGCAAGCCATGACAGTCCCAGCCCCATACGCGCTCAACACGCTTGCCTTTCATGGTTTGATACCGCGGCACGGCGTCTTTCACGATACTGCTTAGCAACGTTCCATGGTGTGGCACGCCAGAAATAAACGGTGGGCCATCATAAAACACATAGGAATTATCTTTCGGCCGGCTCTCTACCGATTTTTCAAATGTTTTGGCTTGCTTCCAGCGCTGCACCCAGTCCTTTTCATACTCAATCGCGCGCCGGCGTGTACCGTGTTTGAACTTCATTGCCACACTCCTTCTTCCCAGTCATCAAAACACTCTGTCCCCACACCATCAACATCAGCAATATTTTCTTCTTTCATATGCCACACAAACACTGCCTTGACGCCATCTGGGCCACTCTTTTCGTATATACGACGCAGATTCACTTCATCAAGCGTGTCGATACCGTGTGCCTGCAATACATCATTAATACGTCCAAAATCCATTGCTGGCTACTCGGTTTCAGCTGGTGCGTATTGTGTTGGGTCTGTGTCGTTCATTGTGTTCTCCAATAAAAATAGCCTCTTAGCTACTGGAGTCCGCCACAGGCGGATGGTACCATCCAGTTTCCAAGAAGACACTTCTTAGCACTTGTTTGTTCGCTTTGTCGTAGCGTACACGGTCGATTCTACCCCGATAGTTCGGCTCTTTCGACTGACGTTTGCAGTTGATGGCTGCTATCTCTGTTCTCTGAACGAAAATAGAGGCGTCTTTCAGCCTCTATTCTACTAAAATATGTCTGGTTTTACCAGAGTACTGGGTTTTTCTTTACAAATTTTTGCTTCAACCACCACTCACTTACACTAATTTCACGACGGCCAAGTGCTACTACCCATAGTACAAGTGCGTACACAATGTGGTCATCGATAACTGGGTTATTTTCAAGTGGTAGTTCTGCCGCCCACATCATAAGCAGCAAAATCGTGCCTGATACTGCTGCGATGCGCAGCCCAACACCTAATATAAGCGCCACGCCGATACCCAGTAATCCTAGCATGAATGCCCAATCTACCAGTGCGCTACCTGCAAGCCCGTGAAAGAAGTCTGCGAAAGGACTCTCTGGGTTTACACCAAACTTCAAAAATCCTGAAGTCGGCGAACCGCCCATAATCCAAGACGAATCTACCTTTGTCGCAAATCCAAGTCCGAATGTTTTATCTAGAAATGCCCATAAGAACACCCAGCCCACAACAATTCGTGTGACTGCAAGCGCAACCCAAGCACTTTCATACTTTACTTTACTAGTAGCCATACAATACCCCCCTATTAATAATGGTTATGGTTGGTTACATTGTATCATACAAAGTTATCTCTGTTTTGACTATTTAGAGTTTATACAAACAGGCCATCACCATATTTAATGATTATTGCTGCGACCAATAGTGCAATAAAGCTAAACATGGCAAACTTATCATAGTCTTTTTCAATCCAACCATGGGCAAGTTTTTGAACGTTTTTAGGCAAGAATAGATTGTTTTCGCGGATATTATAGCGAGTTATTGCAAACCATACCAGCGTTGTAGTGAGTGTCACAAGCAAACACCAAGGACATAGAGCACCAATCACAAAGTAACTGACACAGAACAGGTACACGGCAAAAATAAAGCCGAGTGTATACCCAATCTGTGCAAAGAACATGAACATACGCGGGAATACAACACCAGCTAGGCCTGCAATCGCAACTGTTATCACTATCGGTTCAGCAATGAGACCCAGAAAGCTATTAGGGAACCCGAACAATGTACCTGTCGGATGATTATTTACAGTTGCGCAATTTAAAACCACACTAACATTACAACTCAGGTCTGCATTAGGATTTTTTGCAAGCTCTACTGCTTCCGTTGACAACACAAAAGAAGCCAAGAGACTCAATATAGATCCGACTAGCATGCTGGCGAAAATCCAACGATTATCACGTAACTTCTTGTCTTTGTGCGTGAAGTAATTAACTATATTACGCATAGTAACTTACCTCACTGATTGTTGGTAGCGGCACACCAACCCACATGTTTTGCATTTGGCCATCATCACTCAGCGCTAGCAACGTTGGGTATTGGGTAATATCATAGGTTTCACAAGTGGTAATACCTTCTTTGGTTTCGGGGTCTAGCACTTCGAGTGATCGGCCGGTTTGCTTAGTAAAGTCGCGCATAAAGTCTTCTGTGACTCTAGCCTGTTCGCTTTCTGGCTTATAAATCACTATCGTTTTCATGCGGCGTGCTTGTCTTCGCCATGTTGACGGTTGGCTAGTATTTTTACAAAATCATCCAGTGTTTTAAAATCATGAAACACACTGGCAAAACGTACATAGGCTACCTGATTCGTCTTCTCTAACTCATCGAGTACCATGGCACCAACTTGCTTTGAAAATATCTCACTTTCACCAAGGCCGTAGACAGCTTCTTCGATATCATCAACAATTTTCTCTACTTCTAATTCAGATGAAAAGAATTTACCGACTGATTGTTTTATAGCGGCGGCAAGCTTATCGCGATCGAATAGTTCCCGCGAGCCATCTTTTTTTATAACCGCTAAGTTAGGTTTTTCAATTCGTTCATAGGTGGTAAATCGCGTACCGTCTGGTGATTCACGGCGTCGACGAATCGTCTTGCCGTCGCCCACCTCACGCGATTCCAGCACCCTGCTATCGCCGATGTTAATTGACTTACTCATAGTCTTTGAACTCCCGTCTATTCTTCAGACTTCTTGTTCTTTTTGCGTCGACGGAGAAATGCTGGTGTGTCATCCTCTTCTTGTGTTACTTCAGATTGGTTCCAAATATCCGTTGGTGTATCGTCGGCGAAGCTTGCAGCTGCTTCGTCGGTTGAAGCTTCGGTATCAGAAGACGTACTGTTAGTGTCGTCCGTTGAGCGGTCGGATGAAAGCGCAGCTGGCTTCTCTAATGCAGATGCCTGTTCATGTAAATATTCTGTATCAAACCCAGTTGCAATGACAGTGATTATTAGCTCGTCTTCTAGCTCAGGCTTCAATGTAGCACCAAAAATAATATTGGCATCTGGCGAAACAGCATTGGTAATAATCTCTGCGGCTTCTTGAATCTCGCTCATACTCATGTCGTAACCACCAGTTACGTTGAACAGAACACCCTTTGCGCCATCGATTGACACCTCGATAAGCGGTGATTCGATAGCCTGCTGGGCAGCCTGAGAAGCACGATCTTCGCCGCTTGCACGGCCAATACCCATTAGCGCAGAGCCAGCATTGCTCATAATTGCCTTCACGTCGGCGAAGTCAAGGTTGATCAAGCCATGTTCAGTAATAAGCTCTGAGATACCCTGCACGCCTTGGCGAAGTACATCGTCAGCAATCTTGAAGGTTTCTAACAGTGGCGTACGACGATCAATCGTTTGAAGTAGTCGATCGTTTGGAATAGTGATGAGTGTATCTACGTTGCGACTTAGTTGTGCCACTGCCCAGTCGGCGTTTGTTCGGCGTTTCTCGCCTTCAAAACTAAATGGTTTGGTAGCGACACCAACAACCAAAATACCTAGTTCGCGCGCAACCTCTGCAACTACATAGCCTGCCCCCGAACCCGTACCACCACCAGCACCAATGGTTACAAACACCATGTCAGCACCCTGCAGTGCATCTTTAATTTCATCACGTGATTCCTGTGCTGCTGCTTCACCTTTTGACGGGTCAGCTCCGGCACCCAGTCCACCAGTCGTATCTTTTCCTAGGTGAATTTTAACGTCAGCTTTTGAGTTGTGCAGTGCCTGTGCATCAGTATTCATGGCAATAAATTGAACGCCAGTCAATCCAGCATCCTTCATGCGGTTAACAGCTGATCCTCCAGCGCCTCCTACACCAACAACTTTAATGCTCGCAAATGTCTGTATTTCGCTTGGTTTTACCTCGGGCATACGTAAGCCTTCTCCCTACTATTCAAATAATGTGTTCATTCTTAGTATAGCACCACTGAGTACAAATTTTAAACCTTGAATTTGCCCAGGAAACTTCCTAGCAAACCGCTTGCCTTTTTCAATGAAGCTTTCGAAGATGAACTACTATTTTTACGTTGTTTTTTACCTGTTTTCACACCGCCTGCAGCACTGGTATCAGCATCTATCAACATAAGTCCAGCAACACACGCGTAGTCTGGATTTTCCACGGTATCACTTACGCCACCAAAGCCCTTCGGCTTGCCAATATGCACGGCTAGACCTAGGCGCTCTTTCGCGTACTCAACTATGTGCTTCATGTTTGCTGTGCCACCTGTTAGCACGACACCGCTAGGTAGTTTGCCTGCACGGCCGGCTCGTTTTAACTCGGCTTGTACACCATCAAAAATTTCTTCTAAACGAGCATCGACAATTTCATCAATATCTGAGCTACTAAAGCTGTGAATATCTTCGCCTTCTTTCACGCTAATACCACTACTATCTTTACGCATAACAGCGCTCGCGTGCTTCAGCTTCACTTCTTCTGCCACAGACGGGTCAGTCTTTAGACCAATGGCTAGATCATTAGTAATGTTTACACCACCCATAGGAACGACACCGACATACTGCAAGTCGCCTTCTTCAAACACGGCAACACCCGTAGTCGAACCGCCCAAATCTACAACCGCAACACCACTTTCGATCTGCTGCTCGTTCAATACAGCGCGTGACGAAGCAAGAACACTTGGTACAAGCGTGTGCGCATCGACCTTAGCCATATCAGCAGCTTTTTCAACGTTGTGTAAATGTGGCGCTAATGCAGAAACAACGTTTGCATTGATTTCTAGGCGTGTGCCCGTCATACCTAATGGGTCTTTAATATTTTCTTGCCCATCAAGCTTATAGCCATGCGGTACTACCTCTACAACTTCACGATTCGGCGGTACTTTTCCTGTAGTTGCAACTTCTTCTAGTCTCTGTAAATCTTCTCGGTTTACTTCGTGGTCAACAGCACTTACCGCAATCATTCCGTCAGTCTTTGTACTCAACAGATGTGATCCATTAATACTCACTGTCGCAAAGTCAACTTGGTAGCCGCTCATTCGCTCGGCCTCTCCTAGTGCGTCATCAATAGCAGCAGCGGGACCCTGTAAATTAGCTACCACGCCTTTTCGCATACCGCTATTAGCAGCTTTTCCGACTCCTACAATAGATGGAACACCCGTTTCGGTATTGATATGAGCTACGACACAACGAACGGTTGTCGTACCGATATCTATGCCGACCGCATATCGAGTGTTTTCTTGCATATGGTTATTATAGCACAAGGAAACGAGTACTAAATCTGCTTGCATATTTAGTCGAGTAACGCAGTGCTACAACCTGTTATAGCACAAGGAAGTAAGCGTAAAATCTGCTTGCATATTTTACCGAACAACGCCGTGCTCTATGCTTGCAATAGCACAAGGAAACGAGTCCTAAATGTGCTATAACTGCGTCAGTATTTCTGCGCCGTTTTCAGTAATTAGCACGGTGTGCTCAAACTGTGCGGCCAGGCTTCCGTCTTTTGTCGAAATCGTCCAACCATCTTCATGACCATGCAAGGTTTTCTCGCCGCCTAGTGTGGCCATTGGCTCAATTGCAATCGTTTCGCCAGGTGTCAGTACCAGTCCTGTTTTTGCATCTCCATAATTCGGTACTTCTGGTGGCATGTGCATCTCAAGCCCAACACCGTGCCCCACCATGTCACGAATAATCCCCAATTTTGCATCATCTAGAACTGCCTCGACTGCGGACGAGATATCTCCGATGTGTGTTCCCCTGCCTTTGATAGCATCAATTCCAGCGTATAAGCTGCGTTCGGTATTTTTTAACAGATGCTTCACTGCACCTTTTGGCTCTTCATCGATTACTGTAGTAAACGCGGCATCCGTCTTCATCCCTTTATATGAAATTACCAAGTCGAAGCCAACCACATCGCCCTTTTCGAATGGAACATCAGTCGGTACACCATGCACGATTGCATCGTTTACCGATATGCATATACTGTTTGGGAAATTAACTTCGTTTGTCCTGTAGGTTGCTTCTGCGCCCAATCGCTGTATCTCTGCCGCCACCCACGCGTCAGCCTCGATACCGGTCATGCCCGCGCGCAACTGTTTCTTTAACCCGTCAAAGACCTGTGCCAGTTTGTGACCACATTCACGCATTGCCTCTATTTGCGCCTCAGTTTTCGGAGGTTGAATCATTTATTCTCCTACGACTTCAGAGTATAACCTGTCGTGTACTTCACCAGCGGTGCCCGTGCCATCGATATGCACGATTTTGATATGGCTCTCAGCAAATGTCCCCAGTACCGGGTACATCTTTTGACGATAAATTGTCATACGCTTTGCTATTGTTTCTGGAGTATCTTCCATACGTCCACGAATTTCTAAGCGCTTCATAATCTCAGATTCTGGGACTTCTAGAACAACAACTTGCTCAATCGTCTCATTATTTTTCTCTAGATATTTTGCTAGCCACTCAGCTTGAACTTTTGTACGTGGGAAGCCATCTACGATAATGTTCCCAAAATTGTTTTCTTTAGCATCTTGTACTGCTTCGTTAAACACTTCAAATGTTACGCCATCACTTACCAAATCGCCACTTTTCAGTATCTGAATAATCGCTGGGTCGTTACTGTTTCGCAGCATCTCACCAGTTGAAAGCCACTTCCAGCCCATTCTTACAGCCAACATCTGACCTTGCATGCTTTTTCCGGCTCCTGTCGGACCAAACAGTAAAATCATTTCTTTCCCCTATTTGCTTAGTTGTTCTTTTACTACTTTTGCCACCATCGCACCCTCGGCGCTATTGCCCAATTGGCCTTTTACAGCACCAATTACTTGGCCCATCTGCTGCATGTTCACATCACTCATGGTCGCAATCACCTCATCAACTTTAGCACGAATTTCATCTTCACTTAATAGTTCTGGAAGATACTTTTCAAGTACTGCAATTTCGTTCTTTTCATTTTCAGCCAGCTCTTCGCGACCATTTTCTTCGTACAGCGCAACACTCTCGCGACGCTTCTTTACTTCGCGAGCAATAATTTTCTCTATCTCATCATCAGCCAGTCCATCGTCGCGCTTACCCGTAGCAACTTCTTCGTTCAATATCGCAGCTTTTAAGTTACGCAGCGTATCACCCTCAAAACGATTGCCGCCTAACAAGGCGGCTTTCATATCGTTTTGAATTGTGTCCTTAAGTGACACCGCTTAGCGTACTCCCATGCGCATTTTCGCCATTTTGTCAGCCTTGCGTTCCTTGCGAATAATCGCTTTTTTGCGACGCTCGGTTTTACTGACAGGTTTTGAAAAACGCTGGCTAGCTTTCGCTACGCTTAATTTGCCGCTCTGCAGCACCTTGCGATTAAAACGACGAATAACATTCTCGTTCGCTTCGCGCTGGTCTTTACGTGTTACTTGTACCATATCGCTAGCTATTGTAACAGATGTAAACGGTATCTACAAGACTAGGAAGTAATATTTAGAATATAGCCTTCGACACTCCGCCTACCTTGCCACTCATTAATGTCTGGTTGATACCAAACACTAATCACTTGGCCAGTTTCGACAAAGTAATGCTCTGGTGCATTGAACGCGATAAAATGCATACTCTTACTGCCAGACGATCGCAGCTCTAACTTGATGTGTTGTCCATCTGCACCCATTTTGCGAACATGAACGACCTCTAGTTTATCGGTCTGAATTATCGGCTGTGTATTACCATTTCCATATGGTTCCAGTGCTGCCAGCAACCCGACCAATTCTTCAGTGACATGCGAAATCTCCGCCAATGTGTCCGCTTTTGGTAGTAGCAACTTCGCTTGGTTTTTCAATTGCAAATCCTGATAATACCTATTAATACGTTTCCTAAACGCCTGGATGTTTTTGGTAGGCAGCGTCACTCCAGCGGCGAGTTTGTGCCCACCGCCTTTTGTAATAATATCTTCAGCTGCGCGAATTGCATCGGCCGCTGAAAAGTCGCCATAACTTCGGGCAGACCCTTTGCTCTCATCGTCCATTTCTTGCAGTACAAATGTCGGTTTCTTATATTTTTCTAACAGCTTTGCTGCTACGATACCCACGATGCCATGATTCCAGTCTGGACTACTAACAATCAATACATCATCGTCCGCCATTGCTTCTGCCTGCTTCATCGCCGCTTTATATATTTTGTCTTGTTCAGCCCGACGTTCGGTATTCATGATATCTAGCTGCTGTGCCTTTTCCAGAGCAATCATTCCATCTTTTGCTGTTAACATATCGAGCGCAATTTGCGCAGTCTCAAGTCGCCCCGCTGCATTCATACGTGGCCCAAGCGCAAAGCCAAGACTTTTAGCATTAACGTTTTCTGGCACCACTCGTGATACAGCCATCAATGCCTTCAGCCCTGGCCTCCGTGTCTTCGCCAAAACTTTCAGGCCCCAGTACACGTGCATACGGTTTTCATCTACCAACGTCACGACATCACACACCGTACCCAGTGCGACTAAATCAAGCAACCATTTTTCTTGGCCGGGCTCGAGACCTTTTAGTCTTGTTTGCATAGCCTGCACCAACTTGAATGCGACCCCTACGCCTGGCAGGTCAAGAAACGGATAGAGCCTTGCGTCAGTCAAGAGCTGAAGATTCTCGTATTCATTAGGATTATCTTGTAGTAACCTCTTCGGATTTATGACCGCTACAGCTGGCGGTTGCTCAGGCGCCACATTGTGGTGATCGGTTACAATTACATCCATGCCTAATTCTTTTGCGCGTGCAATTGGTTCATGACTCAAGCTCCCGCAGTCAACCGTCAAAATCAATTTTGTACCTGTAGCAGCAATTCTCTCTACCGCCTCGACTGTCATGCCATAGCCTTCTATAAAACGATTCGGAATGAATGCGTCGACGTGTTTGAAGCCAAAGCTTTGAAACGCGTCCAACAATAACGTGGTCGCAGTCAGACCGTCGATATCATAGTCACCATAAATAGTAATCTGCTCCTGTATCTTGTGTGCACCAACCAATCGCTGCACAGCATTTTCCATATCTGGCAGCAAAAATGGATCATGCTTCATTTCATAAGCAGGGTTTAAAAAAGACTCGCGTTTCGATTTATCATCAAGACCGCGAGCTTTCAGAATTTCGTCAAAAATTTTTCGGGCAGTCATAAATCCAAACTATACAGGTTGGATGTCTGAAGCAGTTCGTTTACGGCCCGCTTGGTGTTGCTGACTTTTTATCACGATACTCTGTAGTTCCTTAAAAATTGGAAACTGTTTGTTGGTAGCATAAATCTTGGTATTTCCCTGTTTCTCACTCTTTAGAAAACCAACTTTCTCTAATCGTTTTAACTCACGCTGAATATTACCCGGGTCTTCTTTAATTAGCTTCGCAAGGCCTCGTACATGTGTGTGAAAATCTGGGTATTTCGCGTAAACAACCACAATTTTTCGGCGCACACGACTAGTAATAAAAACGTCTAGCATATTCTCCCTTAAATTAGACCTTGCTGTTTGTTAGTACTTATCGTAGCACAATCTTACAACACTCATCAAGACTTTTCGAAGTTAAACTATCGCCAATTTAGCACTATCTGGTTAATCTTCGCTATACTTTCTTCATGGCTAGGAATTGTGTTTTCATCATAGTAGTGATCAATTCCCATAAAGTTCTCTTTCACGTCTAATATGTGTAGTTCATCTGCTGCAAGGTGTAGCTTGTCTACGGCCGGGATTGTCGCTATGGGCGTCGCAACCACGACTCGTTTCACGCGAATCGGCTTCAAAAAATCCATCGCCACATCTATCGCGGCACCGTTATCAATTCCGTCTGCTACCAATATAACGGTATGGTCACGCAACATTTCTTTGTCGATCAATCCTCCATCACCTAACAATCTGTTAATACGCTGAAATGCTTCACGCTTCTGTTCGTCTAAGTAGCCGTGAAACTCACTCGTATATTCATCAACTTCACCAGCCGAAAACATGCCATTGTAGGTAAAGCCACCACTTTCCGACACACCCCCAAAGTTCATACTTTCACCAGGCACTTCTATCTCTTCGATCAGTAGCATCGTTAAGATACAGTGCAGCGCCGAAGCAATCTGCTCACCTACCAGCACGCTGCCATCACTTAGCGCCACCACGGCACAGTCTTCGTAGCGATAGCGTTCAAACAATTGCTGCGCAAGTAGTAAACCAGCTTGTGTGCGTGATTCAAAATACATATGGTTTTATTCTAATAGCTTCGCGTGATACTGTCGAGCTATACTAATACTATGCACTACTACGAGGTTATACCGAATCGCATCATCAGAGCCAATCAGGCTAGTCTTACCTATGCTTCAAAAGAAACGTTGGCAACCGGGCAAATTGTTCGAATAGAAGTCGGCAAGAAAATACTAAATGGCATAATAACCAGTACTACAACGAAGCCGACATATGATGTGAAGGAAATAGTTGCCGTACTCGATGATACGCCAGTGCCAAACGCTCACCTACAGCTCGCATTTTGGCTAAGTGAGTATTACGCTACGCCCCTAGCGACAGTGCTACAAACTATGCTACCGCGTGGGCTCGAGAAAACTCGCCGTAGCAAAGCTTCATCCGCACATTCCGTTGCCAGAAAGCGAACAAATTTTGTACTCAACACAGATCAAAAACGTGCCATAAAACAGATTGAAAGCTCCGAGTCTGGCACATCGCTGCTACACGGTGTCACTGGTTCTGGCAAAACCGCCGTGTACATAGAACTTGTTAAAAATCAGTTGTCTCGTGGCAAGTCTGCTATTGTGTTGGTGCCCGAGATATCACTTACTTCACAACTCATCGATGAATTCTCTCATCACTTCACACACATCATCGTAACTCATTCTGCCCAAACAGAAGCCGAGCGCCACACGGCTTGGCTTGCCGCCCTCCATGCTGCAGAACCGACAGTTGTCATTGGACCACGATCAGCCCTGTTCATGCCACTTGCTAGTATAGGTATTATTATCGTTGATGAGTCCCACGAGCCGAGCTACAAACAAGAGCAATCTCCCCGTTATCACGCCGCTCGTGCAGCACACGTACTTGCCCGCCAACATGGTGCACGCGTTATCCTTGGTAGTGCAACTCCTTCTGTACTCGATTACTACTTAGCTCGGCAATCGCCAAATCGTATCGCAGTACTGCCGAAACCAGCCCAGGCGGCAACAAAACCTGATGTCAAACTAATAGATATGACTAAGCGGTCGAACTTCCATAGTCACCGCTTTTTGTCAGACTCACTCATACGCGAGATTGAACAAAACCTGGCCTCGAACAAACAGACACTGCTATTTCATAATCGCCGCGGTAGTACTGCTGTTACTCTATGTGAAAATTGTGGCTGGCAAGCAGGCTGCCCACGCTGTTACGTCCCACTTACGCTCCACGCAGACTACCATCAGCTTCGCTGTCATATTTGCGGTCTAACATCGCAAGTCCCTACCTCTTGCCCTGAATGCAACCACACAGCAATTATTCATAAAGGTATCGGCACAAAGCTAATTGAGTCAGAGTTACGTAAACTATTTCCAAAAGCTACTATCGCCCGATTTGACGGCGACACCCATGCAAACGACACGGTACATTCTCGCTACCAAGACCTATACAATGGCGAAATCCAAATTATCGTCGGTACCCAAGTCATCGCAAAGGGACTCGATTTACCGCACCTTCGCACAGTTGGCGTTGTACAGGCTGATGCAGGTCTTAGCTTGCCCGATTATTCGTCAACCGAGCGAACATTTCAGCTGTTGGCTCAGGTTGTCGGACGAGTCGGACGCTCACATCACCAAACAACAGTTGTCGTACAAAGCTACCAGCCAAATCATCCAATTGTCACCGCAGGATTGTCACAGAATTACGAAGCATTCTATGCGCGTACAATTGCTGAGCGACGCAAAAGTCACTTTCCACCATTTTGTTACGTACTAAAGCTCACCTGCACCTACAAAACAGAGGCTGCAGCCGTCCGCAATGCCCAGCAGCTCGCAGCGATACTTCGCAATCATTTACCAAATGAAGTCGAGATTCTCGGCCCTACTCCATCATTTTACGAACGTGTGCGCGACACCTATCGCTGGCAGCTAGTCCTCAAATCGCCTCGTCGCGAGCATCTTCTCGAAGCCATCAAGCATACCCCGCCCACTTACTGGCAATTTGTGCTCGATCCCGTAAGTCTGTTATCATGAGGGCATGCAAAAAAGCATAAGAGGTTTCACTATCGTCGAACTCCTTATAGTTATTGTCATAATAGCTATTCTCGCCGCAATTGTGATTGTTGCCTACAACGGTATTCAAAACCGGGCCCACAATTCTGCAGTAGAAAATAATTTTTCAAACATCAGTAAGAAACTACGGATATACAGAATCTCCTCAGCTAACGACCGCTTCCCGACCGGTGCGACACAGACTGCACTCCGAGATGCCCTTGACACTCTTGGCATCAAGCTTGCGACTCCATCGTATAGCCCTACACGACTCGATGGCACAGCAGCTAGTAACATTCTCTATATAGATTCAAATAGTGGCAGCGAATACGCTTTAGTTGCCCGAAGCAAGTCCAAGAAGCTTTATTCACTAACCTCAAACTCTGACTCACCCACAGAGTACACAGGTACATACGCAGCTGGTTTTCCAGCTGTGAGCTATAGTGCACTAGCTGCTGATCTCGGTATTAGCAACACTAGTATCGTAACGTATTTCGTGTACGCTAGCGGTACATTCCGTATCTGGAATTAATTCTGTTCACATCTGTTATACTTATACTAATGAAAAAAGAAGACATAATAACGCTACCAAATGCGCATCTACGGCAAAAGTCTTCTCGCGTGCACGTGATTACTGATGATACGAAGAAACTGATTGAAGATATGACCAGCGCCGCACTAGACTGGGAAACTTCGCGCCCTCACGAGATTAGCGCTGCACTAGCTGCTGTACAGATTGATCGCCTCGAAAAAGTGATTATCGTGCGCGCTGATTTTGATGACAAACACAATACCGAGTTCGTACCGCTTATCAACCCAGAAATCGTAAAAACAGAGGGCGAACCTGTAGTTATTCAGGCCGAAGGCTGCCTTAGTGTAAAGCATGTGTATGGAAATGTCCCTCGCTATCCAAAGATTAGGGTAAAGGCACTTGATATCACTGGCCAAGAAGTCCGCATCAAAGCCGAGGGCTTTATGGCGATGCTACTGCAACACGAAATTGACCATACTAATGGCACTGTATTTATCGATCATATCAAAGATTCTCCAGAAGCTTTTTACCGTCTAGATGACAGCGGTGAGCTCGAACCCCTAGACTACAAGGAAAGTATCGAAAACAATGCCACACTTTGGGACTAAAGCTCGGCTAATCTTTTTTGGTAACGAGCGCATTGCTACTGCCACCACTACCACAAACCCTATCCTGAAAATGCTCATCGATGAAGGCTACGATGTTGCTGCAATTGTGTTGCATCATACATTCGCAATTTCACGAAACCAGCGTGAGCTAGAAGTTCTAAACCTGGCCAACGCATACGACATCCCTGTTCACTACCCTGAAAAGTTATCAGAGCTACACGATACACTTGCCGCATACCAGGCAGACGCAGGTGTGCTGGTTGCCTTTGGCAAGCTAGTGCCCGAATCAACCATTGCGCTATTCCCTCATGGTATTATCAATATCCACCCTTCTGCACTGCCAAAACACCGTGGCCCAACTCCTGTAGAATCAGTCATATTAGATGGCTCAAGCGAAACAGCCGTTTCAATTATGGCACTTGCACGCGAGATGGACGCTGGCCCCGTATATGCGCAGTCACCCATTCAACTAACAGGGGCCGAGAGCAAACAAGAATTAGCGGGTCAGTTACTTGAAGTCAGCGCAAAGTCGTTACAGGCCGTACTCCCCCAAATACTTAGTGGTGATTGTGTCGCGCAGCCACAAGACGAAGATCACGCAACCTATGATGAATTGATTGAAAAACAAGATGGCATACTAGACGCCACCAAGCCAGCTGCCAGGCTCGAGCGTGAAGTCCGCGCATTCCTGGGCTGGCCGGGAACGCGCACATCACTTGGCTCAGTCGACGTTACTATTACGAAAGCGCATGTTTCCGAAATTGAAAGCGAGCTCTCTATTCGGTGCGGTGATGGTAACTACCTTGCCATTGATATGCTAAAGCCCGCCGGTAAAAAAGAAATGCCCGTACAGGCATTTCTCGCTGGTTACAAACATAAACTTTAGGCAGCTTGCGGTGGTTGCTGACCTTCTTGAGCCTGGGCCTGCATGCCGCCTAATATTGCATCGCGGTTCGAAATAATTTCCTGCTTCAGCTCATCAAGTACTGCTGCTACCACGTCGCGGTAATCGGGACGATTTACCTCTAGCCACTTGGTTGCGGTAAATTCTGCTACCAGGCGGGGGTCATTAGCAGGCAAATTAGTTGCCTGTTGTAGCTTCTGAAATGCTTGATCTTGCATGTAGGTGGGTGCATGTTCAGCTAGCCAGTTATCAATTTTTTCCTGTTTTCGATCAATAATTTCTTCAAATTCTTCCAGCTGTGCGTCACTCAGCCCATCTGAAAGTCGTGTCCCGACACGTAGCTCAAGTTCGCTATAAATATGCTGAAGAAACGGTTTTTTCTGTTCTTCAGGCAGGCCATCCAGGCCAATGTCTTTTAGAAACTGGTCATCAAGTCGAAACATACACTTCTTTCTTTTACCGTACTTTCCTGTACCATTATACTACGATACAAAAAATCTCCCGAAAAACGGGAGATTTTTATTTAGTTATGCCGCGAGGTCAAAGCCATCGCGTTTTGACGCTGCGGCAATTATCTGCAAGGCTCGCTTAGAAAGTTTGCCTGGCTCAGAGATACCCCAGTCATTGAAGCGTTTATCGTAGTATGCTTCACCAATTTTGTTAAGTTTCGGGCCAGCGTCTTTCAAAATATCAGCCCAGTGATCTTTAGGTATACCCAGCTCAAGCATAGTCCGGTTCCAGCCCTCGTTTGGCTGAGCATTCTGAGCAGCCTTCGAAAAATCAGCCCATTCTAGCCCGCCACCAGCGCCACCACCATTTTTAGGCTGCAGTGTGTCGCCATCGGCAATATGCTTGGCATTTTCTACAGAATTATTCATGCTGTCTTGCACGTGGTTCATAGCATCGTTAAAGAAATTGCCATTGCCTGTCATACCACCACCGTTGTGACGATTGACGAGATACACAGCCGTACCAAAACCTACTGCTGCTAAGCCTACTATACCTAAGGCTATTTTACCCCTTTTATGATTGCCTAATCGCTCGGCAATATTTATACCCTGACGGTTCAATTCCGCCTTCAGGCCTGAACGGGTCGCCAAGTCACGCAGTCGCTGTCGCCATCCTCGTGGAGTGTAGGCAGTGCCTTGCTCTTGACGAGCTAACGCAACCTCTGCCGCTAGTCGACCTTCGCCAACGTTAGTGTTTGAGAGCAGTTGGTTGTCAATTGGTTCCAAATCGTCATCTTCAATCCGCTCTAGTACAACGTCATCACCATCAACTGGCTCTAGGTCGGGCTCGTCTATAGGTTCAAGCAAAATCTTATCTGCTTTGGCTTGGTCAGTGCTGTTCATTTCAGCAACAGCTTCAGCTTCCATGTCGTCGGCTGCAGCGTGTAGCTTCGCTTTCGTAGCTTCAATATCTGCCTCAATACTGTTAGGCTTACGTTCAGATTCATCTTCAGTAGATTCAGCGTTGTCTGAGCCCTTCTTTGAAGCCTTGTCTTTTTTCTTGCCGTCTTTCTTCTTCTTTTTACCGTCGGTCTTTTCGGCTGACTCTGCTTCGTTCGATTCTATGTCTTCTGGTGTATCAGTGTTTGCTGGAATGTCTTCGCTAGTTTCAGGCGTGTTTGGCTCATTGTCTTCTTTGCCATACATAATTTCAGTGTAGCGAGCAAGTCGATCATCAACGGTCTGGCGGCCTAATTTAGCATTTTTATCCACGTGTGGGCCATTCGCGCTGCCGTCTTCTTCTTCCCAGCCATATTTGTCTGAATAGGCGGTGAATTTTTCAAAAAATGCTGCTTCTGCATCATTGGCGCGAGTTTTGTCGCCCTCAGCACGAGCATCTGCAACACGCTGGGCTAACTGCTCGAGTGATTCATTTGAATAATCAGTTTCTGCGAGCGAATCTTCGTAGTGAGTATCATACTCACCACCGTGAAACTTATCTTTAGCGATAAACTTATTAGTTTCAGCATCATGAAGACTACCATTCTTATCTTCAAATGGTCGTGAGTCCATGTACGCATCAAGTTCAGCCTGAGCCTGGCGGGCTTCAGGGTCAAAGGCGTGGTCTACATTAATTCGTTCGCTCATTGTGGTGGATTCCTTTCAGAATACGTGCGGTTTTTGTGTTTTTATTTGGTTATGGTTAGATATTAGCACAGATTTGATTAATTGTCAAGTATCTACTCGTGCTGCATTGGTTGTATGTAGCTGTAGTATGCACCAATAAGGTTCGTTCACGTACCCCCAGCCTCCCTCGCGGGTGACTGGGGGTACGCGTTGCGTGAACGAACGACGCGGGACGTCACTCCTCGCGGGCATCCCACGGCACCAGGGCCGTGAAGCCCACGTTGCCGCAGAGGGCGCGGAGCGAGACCTTCGGGTCGACGGTGCAGTCTCTGGGGCTGACATGCAGCCACCAGACGTCACCGCCGAGCCCGTAGATCGTGCCACCCTCGACCACCTGGTCGCCGTCCAGGTACCAGTTGCCCGAGTACTCGAACGGACCACGCAGCTGGATGGCCACGTAGTCGGTGGTTGTCACCCCCTCGCCCAGCAGCTGGCGGAACGCCGTTGCCTTGCGCGACGTGGTGTCGCGCAGCGTGGCGATGTCGCCGATCGACCGAAGCGGCTGGCTGAACCGACCCGACGTGTTGTTGTCGGGCAGGTCCTTCCAGCGCACCTTGAAGGTGTAGTCGCTCCGCTTGAAGCCCTGCTCACCCAGGAAGTCCACGACGGCCTGACGGCTGTCGCAGCTCTCGGGCTCGGTGGTCTCCTCGTCGGTCGGCTCGTCCGTGTCGGAGCCGTCGGTGCTGTCGTCGTCCGCCTGGCTGGAGGACGACGACTCAGACGACGACGAACCATCGCTGGCCGCCATCGACGTGTCGGGCATGGGGCTGAGCCCGAGGAGGAGGAGTGCCAGCAGCACCCCACTCGCGCACAGCCAGAGTCCGAAGACCCCACCACGTCCGCTCATCGGGCACCCACGTGGGCGTCCGCGGCGGCGTGGCTGTGTCCGCCCTGCGCGTCGGCCTCGGCGCCGGCCACCAGCTCGTGCTCGTCGACGACGTAGGGGTTGCCCTCGTCGCCGTGCTGCACGGGCTGGTTGCGTCCGCGTCGCGCCGACGCGTAGGCGGCGGCGAACGCCGTGCCCATCCCCTCGTCCTCGAAGAGGCTGACCAGGATGCCGACGAGGCCACCTAGGCCGAGGCCCCAGACCACCGCCCACTCGATGTCGCGAGCGGTGTCGGTGAAGGCCAGGTAGATCATCCAGGCCACCAGGGTGACGGCCACGAAGGTCCCCAGCCCGGCCCAGAGGCCGGCCTTGGAGCCACCGCGCGACTGCGCGCTGACCCGGCTGTGGAGACCCTCCACGCTGGCACCGAGGCCGACGATGGACTCCTCGATCGTGTCGAGACGGCTGGACGGACGCTCACCCTCGAAGTCGCGCACCAGGATGCTGTGGTGTCCCTGCACCGTCTCGGTGAGGGCGCTCAGGCGACCCTCGAGCGACTCGGCGGCCTCGGCGGCCTGCTCGACCTGCTCCTCGGCCTCCTCCACGGCGTCGTCGTCGACCGAGCCCTGCTGGGCGTCGTCGATCACGTCGTTGACCGCGGCCTTGGCGTTGTTCAGCTGCTCCGAGACCTGGTCGGCCTCGGCGACAGCCTCCTCGCGTCCCGGCGTTCCCACCGGGATCTGGCGCAGCAGCTCGTTGTGACGGCGCTGCTCGGCCATCATCTTCGTGACCTTCTTGGCGAGCTTGGCGAGCTCGGCGCGGTCACCGGCGGTGACCTCGCGGATCCGGTCGTCCAGGGCCTGCGCCCCGTCGGGACCGAGCTTGCCGATCAGGACGTTCTGCGCGTCGGTCTGCTTCGGGGTCTTGGTTCCCTTGCCCATGGTGTTCTCCTTCGAACGGGTAAGCGAGCTCCACGGTGGAACTACGCTTGGGGCGGTGATCTCTGCTTGTCCGGACATAGCAGCGATCATCACACGAGGTTCTTGTCTCCTCACGTGATAATCTACTGCTACGTCTATTGTTCGTTCACGCTATGTATGGGTCTGCGGGAGCACGAGTGCTCAACAGCAGTATTCGTCCATACTATAGCTATACAAAATTGCTATATGTTAACCAGCCCAAACGCTTCGCTTCGTCACATACGTACGAAGGGCGATTGTGAATACATTCTAGCACTTTTTTGCTAAATTGTCAATATATAAGCATAAATGTCAAGCATTATGAAAGTGTTCGCTTCACAAGTTCACGGCTAAAGAATTCGAGTTTGTCGCCTTCTTCTATCACAAGTTTCTTGTCTGTCTTCAAGCTCAAGCCACACATATCACCTTCAAACACCTCTTTGGCCTCTACCTGTCCACGCTGTACTTTGGTCACTTCTACTTCGGCTAGTTGTTCCTTGCCGCGCAGCACGCGCGCCTGTAGCCCAGGGGTTATCTTGCCGCTGGTCACTTCACCACCACAAATCACTTCTTCTTTCATAGTGCGGAAGACACCTTTGATAGTGAGCTTGCCGAGCTCTGTTTCCTTTACCTCAGGGCTTAGCAAGGCTTCCATGCTGCGTTTTGCATCGTCGAGTAATTCGTAAATCACTTTGTACATACGAACTTCTACTTTGTCACGAGTCGCCTGACGCTTCACCGCTGGTGGCAGCTCTACGTTAAACCCATAAATCACCGTTCCAGAATCAGCTGCCAGGTGTACGTCGTTTTCAGTAATATTGCCCACGCCACTACCCACAATACGTAAGGTAATTTGGCCACCTGTATCAATCAGGCGTAAGCTGTCGATAACAGAGGTTAGTGAGCCTTGCACATCGGCCTTTACAATGATCGTAAACTCTTCAGCCTCGTGTTGTTGGTTCATCATTTTCAAGATATCTGCGGATGTCACATTGGTGCTGGCAGCTTCTTTCTCGCGCTCGAGTCGTGCCGCTACCGTAGCTTGGCGGGCTTCTTTTTCATTCTTCACCAGGCTAAATGTATCACCAAACTGCGGTAGATCCTTGAAGCCGGTGACCGTAACAGGAGTTGAGGGCCCCGCTTCTTTGATAGGCGTACCCTTGAAATCGAGCAGTGTGCGAACCTTACCGTACGCCGTGCCCGCTACCAAATAATGACCGGGGTGCAATGTACCATGCTCTACCAGCAACCCAACCACCGAGCCACGTCCGGTTTCCATGTGTGCTTCAATAACCAGGCCTTCAGCAGGCGTATCTTCATCTGCCTTCAGCTCTTCAAGGTCTGCAACCAGTAGTACGTTTTCAAGCAATTTATCAAGTCCTTGGCCAGTTTTCGCGCTCACTTCTACCATTATCACGTCACCTCCCCATTCTTCAGGGTTCAGATTGTGCTCGGTAGCGAGCTGTGTTTTTACTAGGTTTGGGTTGGCGGTTTCTTTATCGATTTTGTTAATTGCTACCACAATCTTGGCATTTGCTTCACGGGCAAAACGTATTGCTTCAACTGTTTGTGGTTTCACGCCATCATCTGCGGCAACGACAATAATAACGACATCTGTTAGCGTCGCTCCGTGTTGACGCAAGGCGGCAAAGGCCTCATGCCCCGGTGTATCTAGTAACGTAATTTTACGATTATTACGCTCTACTTGGTAGGCGCTAATATGCTGCGTAATACCGCCAGCTTCATCATCCACCGTTTTCGTTTCCAAAATAGCATCGAGCAAGCTAGTTTTACCGTGGTCAACATGCCCCATTACCGCAACGATAGGCGGTCGTTCAACAGCATTGTCGGTTAACACATGCTCTTTGCGTGTAGGGCCAGTCGCTGCTTCCCGTTTTTCCAGGCGCACGTCCTCTAGGTGCAGCTCATCTACAATAATCGTGGCTGTCTCGAAATCAATTTTTTGATTGATTGTAGCGATGATACCATTTTTGAATAGCTCACCAATAAGGGTAGTTACTGGCAAATTTAACGTCTCGGCCAATTCACCAACAGTAATTGAATCGGCAATTACGACGACTTTTTCTTGGTTATCTGCCATATGGGCTACTCCTTTCTGCCGGGGTTCCTGCTTTATTAGGGGTGCCCAGGCTGGCTACGCGGCGCGCATTACTTTTTCTTCTTGTTACCTGGTAGACTCAGGCTAATCTTGCGGTTATCTTTATCTACTTCCAGCACAACGAATGGTTTACGTTCGTTCAGGGTAAATACCTTCTCTGGGTCAACACCTTCGCCACTACCGAGCTCTGAGATGTGTACAAGGGCCTCAACTGCTGGCGATAACTGTACGAATGCACCAAATGGTGTAATACGAGTTACTGTTCCTTCTACTTCCGTGCCTGGTTTCATCTTTTCTACTTCATCAAGCCATGGGTCTTTGGTCAGCTGCTTCATGCTAAGGCTTAGGCGGTCTTTGTCTATAGCAATGATTTTTGCTTCAACGTTTGCACCAACCTTTACGTAGTCGTTCGGGTCGTTCACACGCTCCCAGCTAATTTCAGAGATGTGAATCAGACCTTCGATGCCTTCAACATTTACGAATACACCGTAATCCACAACGCCGGTTACAACGCCAGTTACGCTGTCACCAATCTTGAGCTTTTCTAGGCGTTCGCTTAGGCCTTCTTTTACTGCTTCTTTTTCACTAAAGATAAGTTTGTTGGCTTTGCGGTCTGCGTCGAGAATGCGGACTGATAGTTCTTTACCGACAAGGCTGTTCAATCGCTGCAAGATCTCGTCTTTGTCACTACTGCCAACGCGTGGGTAGTGCTCTGCAGAAAGCTGGCTAACAGGCAAGAAGCCACGTACGCCTTCGTATTCTACTAGTAGACCGCCTCGGTTCGCATCGTATGGTGTAATGATAATTGCTTCGCCACCTTCTTGCTTTGCAATAACTTCTTCCCAGCCGCGTTCTTTGGCTGCTTTACGTAGGCTTAGTAGACTGTAGCCGTTGTCGAGTTCTGCATCGACAATACTAGCGGTTACTTCATCACCTTCGGCGAGGCTTCGTGAAAAGCCGACTTCACGACGTGGTACAATGCCAACGCCCTGAGCGCCTAGATCTATTAATACTTCATGTTTTTTCAGGCTTAATACCGTTCCGGTAATTGTTTCACCTGATGTTAGTTGTTTGACACTGCTTTCTGATGCGAGCAGGTCGTCCATTGTGAGGGCTTTTGTTGCCATAGGGCGCCTAGAGACTCCTTATTACGTTGCTATTTCTTGAGAGCACACTAAAACAGGCGTACTCCTAGATTGCTACTTATTGTAGCGTAGTTATCTCTAGAAGTCCAGAGAACGACGGCTTTTGACGTAACCTACCATCGCGAAGGTAATGGTTGCCAAAATAATCGTTTCAGCCAGAGTTGTCGCTGGGCCTGTTTCGGGCAGAGCTTGCACACTTGTTTCAGTGCCTGATTCACTAGTAGTTGAGTCGTCTGCAGTTACAGTTGTTGTTTCGTCAACAGTCGTGTTTGAGCTATTGTCTGTCGCCGTATCGGTTGATGATGAACTAGCGCTGTTATTTTCACTACTAAAGCCATCTTCCCCTGTTGCAGAGCTTGAATTTGATGATGCATTTTTATCATCACTAGCATTTTCGTTGTTCGTTTCTGTTGCTATCACGCCGTCGTTCGTTGCAGTTTCATTGTAGCGTTGTACCCAGTACAACCCACCTACTAGCAAGCCAGCCAGCAAAATTGCCACGGCAACGTAGCCCAGTAATGACCCACCCTGATATCGTGTTCGTCCTCGCATGTATACTCCACTTCAGGTTATTTCCTTAATTATACGAGGTTTTTTACTTTAGTACAAGCGGTGGTGGCTATGCTACACTGAAGAGTATTATGTTAGTGGCGGTAGACACTGGGGCAACAAAAACACTCATTGCTGCGTTCAACAAAGACGGGTCTGTTAATGACTCCATGAAGTTTCCTACCCCACGTGATGTGAATGAATATGCTGAAATAGTTATACAAACTATTAGCACGCTTTGTGGTGACAAAATGCCAGAGCTAGTATGTCTCGCTCTTCCTGGCCGCATTGAAAACGGGTTGCTTGTTTCTGCCAGTAATCTAGGCTGGGAAGACATTGATTTTAATAAACTACTAGAGCCTCGGCTAAAGGCTAAAATTCTAATTGAAAACGATGCTAATCTTGCCGGTCTTGCAGAAACACGCGTCCTGAACTCTATCCCAAAGTTAAGTCTTTACATTACCGTTAGCACCGGTATCGGTACCGGTGTCATCGTAAACGGCAAGCTAGAGCCGCTACTTGCAGGGTCGGAAGGCGGACATATCGTCTTAGACTATAACGGTACACCGACAGAATGGGAAGATTTCGCCTCGGGTAGTGCCATATACAAGAGGTACGGTAAATACGCTCGAGATATTACCAGTAAACGCGCATGGAAGACCATTGCCAAAGATATTGCATGCGGCATCGCTGCGTTTGCTCCAATTCTGCGTCCTGACATTATTATTATCGGGGGTAGCATAGGGACATACTTCTCACAATATGAAAATGAACTAGTTGGTGTTCTCCGAGAACAATTACCACCCCATTTTATCCCTAAAATTAAGCAAGCAAAACACCCCGAGGAAGCTGTCATATATGGATGTTACTACTATGCCGTCGACCAACTCACTGCTTGAACGACTCCGAAAAGACTTCCCCGCCATTAACTTCGTTCCCGATGAATCATTTGAATGGGATGCTAAAAACAATACCATTCATATCGCACTTGATGATGAGCATTTTGCCGAACGCTGTCTGCACGAGGTTGGCCATGCGCTGTTGAAGCATTCTAATTACGATAAAGACATTGACCTGATAGCGCTAGAGCGCGATGCGTGGGAGGTAGCGAAGACAAAACTAGCCTCCATCTATAGCGTGGATGTGAGCGCTGACACTATTCAAGATGATCTTGATACCTACCGTGACTGGCTTCATGCCCGCAGTAGCTGCCCTGAATGTACCGCGGTCGGTATACAAACAAAGAAGCACGAATACCGCTGCCTAGCCTGCCGTACGACCTGGCGTGTCAATGATGCACGCGTGTGTTCGCTCAGGCGCTATATAACAACATAAAACACCTCACGAATGAGGTGTTTTACTGTAGAAACAGAGACGTTTCTTATTTTGCTGCTACATCGCTAGCTTTACGGCGACGAGAAACCTTGCCACCTTTAGCACCAGCGATACGAGCTAGCTGTGGGTTCGCTGCGAAGCCACCAGTGTGACCTGCGCGTCCGCCTTTAGCGCCAATTTTCGCGTAGAAAGTTGGGTCTTTTGCTAAGTTTTTTGCGGCTGCTTTCTTGCCGCCTGCTACTGTACCTGCCATTTTCATGACTCCTTATATATTAAAAAGTCGCCCACATAACAGTGGTCGACCCTCCTAATTACCTCACATGTGACATGTGTATGATGTTATATTAGCATAGCTTATGCTTTTTGTCAATATTTACGATAAGCTTTTTTATTATCTAAAAACTATTGCATTTATGCTTTGGGTGCTATATTATAGAGGTAGTTTGACTGAAAAAACACCAATTTTCACATCAAACTGGCACCTGTTTGAACCCAAATTTAGTTTGAACAACAAAACGACCCGATCTGCGAGACGGGTTGTTTTTTTATTATGATTAGCTTGCTAAAGCTTCTGGACAGAGTTACTGAGTTTAGAAAGAAGAGATTTCAAGATCTCATCGCTTTTGTCTGCTGAATCAATGATGCCTGTTATTGCCTGGTCCAAGCTGTCATATGCACTCTCGTACTCTGTGCGCTTCTGGGCTTTATCTGCCGCCTTTAACTGCTGCCATGCTTTCGACGTTCTACCTAGTTGTGTCTGTATCATCGCTACAACCGGTTCATATTCAGGGCTAACTTCTACCTGCTTCAGGTCTGCAGACGCTGCTTGCCACGCGCTTATTACGCTGCCCCAGTTCTCATTTGTTAATTTTTTTGTAGTTTTTAGCGGAGACAGTACACCTAACACTGCCTGCTCGGAGTCCAGAAACGCCACCACTGCATCAGTATCTGCTTTCGCTTGCGTATACATGCGGGTTTTTGTTTTGCAGTCATCTACTCTCGTTTTCAGTGTAGGTATCCCTGCTTGCCATGCAATCGGCCAGCTTGGTTCGCATACGTTTTCTATACCCTTTAGCTTTTCAGATGCTGATCGAAGTCCTTTCACATTGGCAGATGCGTTCGCTGCAGTAGCATCTACCGCCTTTGTTGTTACCTCTTTCGCATTAGCCGTTCTATCTTCAACAGCCGAACTATAGCTGTTCCATAGCCAAACACTCCAAACTGTGTACGCAGCAATGGCTACAGCCACCACTGCAGCTGTGATAAGGAGCTGTTTTTTTGATAGATCTGGTCGAAGCGTACGCATATTACCTCGTTGTCCAGAGCTCACTGGCTAATGGCCAGGGGTTAAATTTACAGCCTTGTAGGTCGATAGATTGTTGCAGCATGATTGGCGCTAAGTTACCGGCACCACTGCAGCTCAGGTGGTCGTGGCCAAGCCAGTGACCTACCTCGTGGTTGATTACCATATGCTGATAGTCGCGTAGACTCCCGCCAGCATTATTCCAGGCGGTTGTGGCGCCATTCCAGCGATCTTGGTTGATAATCACATACTGCCCAACTCGACAGCTCCAATCAGCGCTACAGGCGCTTGAGAAACTCGGCACCAAGCTGGCTTGTGACAACACCAATACGAATTCACCGCCGCTTGCTACTTGCCGAAATGACATCCCTAACCGTGCCCAACCACGGCTATCGTTCATCGTCGCATTGGCATTTGCCTGGAAAGAAGCAAAATCAGCTGAAGTAACACCTTTTTGAATTACACTGTACGTTACGATACGCCCTGCCAAGTTACTACGTGCACCAGCAGGTTGAGCTGCCAAACGCGCGGCTTCTTCAGCGGCAATCTGGTCCTTTAGCCACTTTGGTTGTTCGATTTTTGGCGTCTTGATGTCTTTTAGTAGTTCGCGCAGGTCAGAGAATGACTCGGGCTCTAGTGTCTTAGCCTGCGTGTTTTGCGGTGCAATAAAAGCAAACATGGCTGCGAATACAGCCACTACCATTGCCCCCGCCAACACACGTTTTTGCATACTATCTATGATAGCATGGCTCGTCCTAATGAACGGCTATCACGTATTCTGTTGAGTCGAATTGTACAGATATTTTCATTTTTTTATTTCCTCGTTCGGTGTTGTATATAGCATAACCGACATGGAAATATATTGCAACAATTTTTTGTTCAGTTTTAGAATTATCGTAGCATCCTCTCGAGAGCAGCCTGGTGTTCAGCAAGGCTATAATAGCCATAGCTACCTAGTTCAATGACCATGCTTGGTATTCCAATATTGCGATACGTCCAGTCTTCATAGGCGCCGGTTATGGCGTAATCAAACGTCGACGAGCTTTGGCCAGTCGCATTGCGATAGCCCGTCAGTGCGGCGTATTGTGCAGCATAGCTCGCCGAACTACTGCCTGCGTCACCAACCACCAAGTTGCCTACCGCGTGGAACGAAAGTAGCAGCCGTGGATTCAGACTAGTTGTCAGTGAAGCCAGTGCTTTCGCTTCGGGCTCCGACAGCGGGGATTTGCCACCACCGCCCTTATGTTTGCCATCTGTATCGTCTATGTCCTTCGTCCAATTATCTGTCGGGAAGTTGCGATTCAGGTTTACGCCCCGACTATTTGTGCGCGTGCCAGCCACTAGCCCATCAGGATTAATTGTTGGAACCACCACGACCCTGCGACCGCTAAAAAGAGATGGGTTGGCTTCTAGGCGATTGATCCAGGCTTGCATTAAGCCACTCGAGCTCGATTCATTGCCATGTATTGCCCCTACATACATTGTCGTAGGCCCAGTTGAACCAAAGTAGTAGGCTAGTAATGCCCTTCCTTGTACAGATGTTCCGTACTGACCTATCGAGTGACATGTGGTACGACTAGAATAACTCCAAGATTTAGTAGAGGGTATTCCATGGTTACTCAGCATTCCTGGCTTCACAGAAATTTTGAATGACCGACACCTTCCTAAGCCACCGAGCTGCAAAGACACCGTTGAACCACCCCTTGAGAATGAAGCTGAACCGCCTGCTAGCGAAACATACTTCGATACGTCTACGGTCGCTCCTATTGGCTGGTCAAACTGTAGTGTTGCAATTGCGCTACTACTAACATTATACGAACCGATGTTTATAGATACGACTTGTGGTCCACCCGATACAGTAAAAGGTATCTTATTGGCTTTTTCAAGCGTACTTCCATCCGTAGCTTCTGCCCTATTTAGAACAAGCGTGTAGCCCTGTTCTCTGGCTAGCTGTTTACTTACACGTAAGGTTACCTTCTTGCCTGCAAATGAAACGGAACTGTCTAAGGGATTACCCTGGCTATCTAGCAGCTGTGCGTCCGCGCTAACAAGTGGTTTATTCGTGCTGATTGTGAACGTCTGCGGCTTGGCATATACAATCTGTTTACTCTTTACAGAGCTACCCTTCACCACTACGGCTGACAACGTTTTAATGATCTTTGATGCGAGTACTTCATCTGCCTCGCCTAGCGTCCTATGAAGCGCCAGTTTATATTTGCTACTCTGTTTCAGGCCTAGTGCTGAAACATTACAGACTATGCCACGATCTAGCTGTGAACATGTTGCCTGTTTATCTTTTACTTGAAGGTAGTAGCCATGCACTGTATCTGATGTTGACAGAGGTATGTAAAGGCCTTTTTGTGTACCGATAGGTGTATCGAGCATACCGAGTTGAGGTGTCGGTGCTTCTGGAACGTCGATTGCGTAGGACGTACGCAGTACTGGTAAACTAAACAGTGCCGTTTCAGCCGACAACGCACCTTTTGAGAGCGGCTTTACGGGCTTAAAACACAGTTTAGAACTAGCTATGTCGACAGGGCCCACCTTTATCACACCGTCATATACTGCCTTGACCTCACTACCTTCTGTTTGAGGCTGTTGTTGCGGAAAGATGGTCAGTTTACTAATACAGCTCTTTGGCACTGCGTACGAGAGTTCTACAGGCCGCTGATGTAGTAGCGATCCTGTATAAATAGCACCAAACAGGAATACACCCACGAATAGGACGGCCGTATGTAGTTGTTTTTGTGAGTATGTTTGTTTGATGCGACGAGCAAGGTCTAGCAGGCTCTGTTTCACCGCTATTATTGTAACAAAAATACTTGAGAATAGACAAAACCCCTCCTGTTCGGAGGGGTTCGCTGTTTAGCAATGTGTGCAATGTACTGTCTAGGCTAAGAGCAACGCTGCACGATATCCCACTTCAGAATCAGTGTAATCTGCTGCCAAGGCTCCAAGCATGGCTCGAACTTTTTCTTGCGCTAGAACCTCTGGTGATATTCCTGCACTAGATTCTCCGGCGATCAAGTAATCTCCAATTTTCTCGATTTGTGGAATACTTACTCCGCTATGACGCAGGCTCACTTGTAGCTCGTCGACGGCAAGAACTGGATCAGTACCATCTTGCCTGATAGGTGGAATTCGTTCATCTAGTAGATTCATATAAATATGATATCATTATTTTATTAATTAGTCAATAGACCATTATTCTATCTGATGAGAAAAGCCATCCTACTCGGATGGCCGTTTATTTTGCCGCCGAACCGAAGCAAGAGAAAAAGAGCTTCCTATTCGGAAGCAGACTATCTTGGCGTCCGCCGGGCCAAGATAAAGAAAAACCTCCTATTCGGAGGTTTTTCTTATAATTCGGCACCGTGCTAGTTTCCCACTTGTGGCAGTATAATCGCCGCTGATGAGCTTGACTTCTGTGTTCGGAATGAGAACAGGTATTTCCTCATCGCCATGGGCACCGAAGGAAGGTTTTAGGCACTTTTGCGCTCTTATCAATTCAAGAGTGGGCCAAAACCTTTCTTCGGTGTCGATGACACGCACGGGTTTGGTGATGTTGATTCTTTTTAAGGAATTAACGTTGGTGCTACGCACCAATTGCTAGTTAAGTCTGTCGTCCGTGGGTTTAGCCACGGAAACCATGAGACCGACCCATTTAGCTCAACGCGTTACTCTCGCCTCTGAAACAGAGGGAAAAGAGCAGCCCGAGCAGCTGGCTTTGCCAGTGCGCGGCGCGATGAGAAAAACCGTAGGTTTGTCTCATAGTTCATAAAAAGGCAATGGGACTATTAGTATGCTTCAGCTCCATACATTACTGCACTTCCACCTTGCACCTATCAAACTGATCGTCTATCAGTGTCCTCATAGGGAAATCTCATCTTGAGGTTAGTTTCGCGCTTAATATGCTTTCAGCGCTTATCTAGTCCGAACATAGCTACTCGACAATGCAGCAGGTGGCCACAATCGATACACCAGAGGTTCGTCCACCCCGGTCCTCTCGTACTAGGGGCAGATCCTCTCAAATTTCCTAACGTCCATACCGGATATAAACCGAACTGTCTCACGACGTTCTGAACCCAGCTCGCGTACCACTTTAATCGGCGAACAGCCGAACCCTTGGAAGGTGCTCCCCCTCCAGGATGTGATGAGCCGACATCG
>JAUIBD010000001.1 GCA_030427525.1 bacterium | reverse complement strand
GGTCTGGCGTGTATACATGTGAAGTACCTTGCACGATATCAGCGATGGCTGTACCAGTGATATTGGTGTTACCAACGTCTGCGGTGCCTGGGGTTGAACCTTGCAAGGTTACACCACCCGCACCAGCACTATCTGCTGCAGCAGCTACAACGCGCCATTTGCTAGCACCACTATCGTAAATCATACTAATCGCACCACCCACGGAAAGGATCATGTCCGCGCCAGTACCAGTACTAATCTGGTTTGCTGCAGATGAGCTACCACTGAGATTCGAGAGGGTTGCGTTGAATGAGCTTGAGTTGATAAGCGTAATCATGCGACCATCGGTACCGCCAGCAATACCAGTAATCGTTTGGCTACTGGCGCCAGTAAGACGGAACACTGATCCACTACCGAAGTTTACATCGTTACCACTGATAGTGCTGTAGTCGCTTCCTTTGTTTAGAGCCAAACTACTACTACCTGAGACGGTGAAACTACTGCCAGTTACGGTTGTATCAGCACCCAGCGTAATTGCACTGGTGTTGCTGGTACCGATAGATATCGTTCCATCAGTTCCTGTACCAGTTTTTGCACCGGCGTTGATTTGCACATTGCCGCCGTTGCCGTCAGTACCGCCAGCAGCGCCACCTTGTAGCACCAGGTCTCCACCTGCGCTACCGGTGCCGCTGCCGCCAGTGCCTGCGCTGACAGTGAGGTCGTATCCGCCCGTCCCGGCTCCCGCCGTTGCTACCGAAATTGTGTGGTCGTTATTCGCACCGAATTCAATATCACCACTGTTTGACAGGGTGAATACATCGGTTGAGGATGATTGCAACTGGAGGAAATTACCACCAGCAGTCTTGTTCAGGTAAATACTGGTCGTGTTGCTTGAAGCGTCGGTCTGAACACCTTGGGCTAACTGAACAAATTGTGAGCTATCGAGGCCACCGAGACGGCCAGAATTGAGTGAGTAAACAGATGAAGACATGCGCTTCATCGGTAGCATCTCGCCGTCGCCACTACAGTCAGTATCGAAATCAGTGCTGATGGTACAGCTGGTGGTATCACCAATGTTCATGCTGAGCCACAAGGTGTCTTGGTTCCAGTCGATGCTGCTTCCAAACGCGTTTACCGTCCCAAGCTCTACCGAAAGGTAGCCGTTCTTGATTTGCACACCATTGCCACCACTGTTGAGCCAGTTTTCAGTCCATTCCAGGGTACCGCCAGGGTTGTTGGCGGCTGTACCTGCTCCATCTTGGTAAATCTTGAACTGAATATTGTAGTTGCCATCTGGGACGATAGCTCCCTGCGCGTTGTACAAACGCCCCTGGAAATTCAAATGCTCGTTAATACCCGCGACAGCAGAAACAGGGCGGTTCATAGTGAATGCGCCCATACCGATTATGCCGAATAGTACGGCTACGCCTATAAAGAGGCGTGATATCCTACCACCAAGGTACACTATTTGTTAACTCTTTTTGTTTAATTTTGTTTTGATGAAATCTGTGTTTGTCTCTATAGATTTATCTCTACTAGCATAACCTAAATAGCTAGAATGTACAACTAAATTCGGTGTAGAATTTACTACAAAGTTCGTTGCGAGTGAACCAAAAATCCGCGGCTTGCAAGTACGCGTTTTTCGCGGCGCTCCCCGAGCCAAAAACTAATGACGATACCAACGAGTGCCGTGTAAAGCGGCCAGAGGGTCAATAGCTGAGCCACTACTGTTGAATTAGCGGCTGCACCAGAGCCATCTCCGCTACCTGCGGCGGCTAAGGTTTGTCCATTTACCACTGCTGCAACCGTTAGAAATGCTACGCGACCTTCGGCATCTGTACTCTGCAGCGTTATCTGGTAAGTGCCTGGCTTTTCATATGTGTGAGCCGCAAGGAAGCTGTTATTAGTATTGCGTGAATAGAGGTCGTTCTTTGAGTCACCCCACTCTGTATTAATAGCAAACGGTGCTGTACCACCCAAGATTTCCACCGGTACGGTCAGCTCTTGTCCCGGGAAGACTCCGCGGTATACCGCATTTGTATTTAACAGCAGTTGAGTATCATTAAAGTTTAGCGAGGTAAATGGGTCTGATTGTGCAAGTGTGGCATCGTAAAACACAACTACCTTGTTTGAATCTGGTCCAGCCTGATTCAAGACATCGTATACGCGTGAAAATAGGGTATTTTTACCATAAAGAAGATCTATTTGTAGCGAATATTTCCCATTATCATCACACGGTGTTGAACCTGCGAAAATATTATTTTTGAATACTTCCACTAGCGTACCCTTTGTACACGTACCACTAACGGTAATAGGTGTTTCCGCGAAGCGTTGGCCATTTATAGGCGTGCTAATAGTTGAGGCAACAGTGGGTGGCTTTGCAGGAACTGTACCGCTGAGAGCGACAGAACCAGCCTCTGGCCCAGTGTAAGGCGTGGCTGCGTATACGCTATATGCGCTCAGAATAAACCCAACCGCAACCAGCAGCACACCTAATGGGCCATATGACGTATGCTCATGAGGTCGTAGGCGACCGCTATGGCTATGATGAGATAGTTTTAGCCACTGTATCATAAGCAGTATTATAGCATGTTAAACAGTAGTAGTTTAGCTATTAGCGTCGGCGTCGACGAGCTTGGCTAATTACGCGCTTTTTGTAACCCTGCATCCACACGCGGAAGGCTACGATGACACCCACCAGTACGAGTACTACGAGGAGGATTAGCTTGTAGGGGATAATCCAGAAACTCATAGTTTCTGTTAGGGTTCTGTTTTCGCCATACTGAATGTTCAAATCTGCGGTGTAGCGGCCAAATAGTATCCGGTTCTTACCTACAGTAGACGAGTCGAACTTCGCACTGAATTCACGTGTACTGCCAGGAAGCACGTAACTTTCCGTAGAATTCACAGGAAGTCGGCCTTGTTCGTTGCCAAACATATCTTTAATAGTGATAGTTCCCGTAGGCTGCCCTACAACGTTGCCTTCATTCTTTATTTGCACAGTAAGCTCTACTGGTGTTGATTCAAATAAACCTTTCTTCTTGCCGTCAATGCCTGCATAAAATTCGCTTATTGAGAGGCTTTCTTTCGCGTCACCACTAACACGCACAAACACGAGTGCGCCAACACTTGAGGTAAGACCCACGCTGGTACCTGTTTGATTGGTTGGTGTACCACTAAAACGCACCACAGCAAAATAGCTACCTGGTGATGCACTGGCTGGTACAGCAATGGTTACAGGTACAGACTCAATCTCTTTTGCTTTTAGTGTTCTGCTAGGAATAGGCGCTATCCAATCTTTCAGAGAGTAGGGGTTGTTTTCAGCGTCTTTTTCGTTTAGCAGTATTTTTGGTGCACCGGTTACACCGTCAGACTCAAAATCGTTTATCTCAGTGCTAACCAGCAGATTAACAGCCGATATATCGCGAACAAGTATCTTTGTATTAATAGTATCGCCAGGGTCTGCGTTCAGGCTCAGTAATGGTGGTGAGATCTCTAACGCTTGGCCAGTTCCTTTCCGTTCCACGGCAAAAGCAGGCACGGCGAGGCCGAGGAGCATAGCGAAGCTGATGATGGTTGATAGGGCAAGGGTGCGTAGCTGTTTTTTCATATGATTGGTACTAGTACTCTTATCTTTTTATAGTTATATTGTTCTGTTACGAACCTGCATACAAGTGGCAATTCCACCTCCACATGTGCATAAAATATCGTATGAACGTAGTGTACCATAAGCGTGAAGTGCCAGTAAAGACGCACAAAAACACCCTCGCCAGCGCGAGGGTGTTTAGCTAAACTCATTTGTGCTTTAGAACAGTGGAGTACAGACGTAAGTCAGAGTTGTGCTGTAGTTACCAGCAGGCTGACGACCAGTTACGTTTGCAATGTAGCTTGCAGTGTAAATTTGCGGGTCAGTGTTGGCGCTAGCAGTTGCAACAGTGTTTGCTGTACCTGCTGCGAAGGCAAATGTATCAGCAGTGTCGAATTCCGTCGCTGCGTCACCGTAGAAGGTAGAGGCGTCTGCTGCAGGTGCGACATCTGCACTACTTCCTGGGAAGCGAGCACCTACACCGGTTGTACCAGCAGTGTTAGCTACCAGGTTTAGGCCAAA
This sequence comes from bacterium, assembly GCA_030427525.1. GTDB lineage: Bacteria > Patescibacteriota > Saccharimonadia > Saccharimonadales > Saccharimonadaceae > UBA1020. The sequence continues at coordinate 197,679 of JAUIBD010000001.1, read as the reverse complement.
TTGCTTTGTACCAGGAGCTGAACTTGCGGCAGTACCACCGATTGCGTCGATAGTGTTACCACCCGAAGTCAGGGTAGCACCAGTTACAGTAATGTTGTAGCCAGTACCAGCGTTTGTCGAAGCAGCCATCTGAGAGTATGCTACGGCAGTTTCAGTAGGTGAGAACAGTTGGTCAAATGCGATTGCAGCTGCGCTTGTAGCAGTAGAACAGTCAGGAATACCTAGTGTAGTAGATACAGTTTCACCAGTACAGAAGACAAGTGATTCGGGCATTATGCCTGTCAAGATAACTGGGTCTGAGGTGCTTGCAGCTACAGTACCGCTGTCTTGAGTCGAACCAGTATTCTTCACTTCAACACGGGCATAGAATGTTTCGTTGGTACCGCTAGGGTTTTCTACACCACCTATGGCAACGATGATAGTGTTACCAGCTGCTGCAGATACTGCAGAACCAGTGCGTGTCAGAGTGAATGTGTTTGGTCCATTCGATCCCATTGACCAGCTTCCGATTGTTCCAGTATCACCGTCGAGCGTGGCAGCGTCAACACCTTCTGTGGCGTTTACCATGTTTGTTGGTGCCGTACACGCTCCTGCTGCAGTTGTACAATATGTTACAGTTAGTTCATCTAGGTCTGTAAACGCACTCGTCGGGTCCAATTCAATACTGAACGTATGAGTCACGCCGCTTGCAGATGGTACTGCGCTCGATAGGGTTAGGCTACGATCAGCCAAACCTAACGCTGATACCGAAGCAGGTACGACCGACTGAAGAACCAGTGCGGCTGCGAGTGTGCTACCAGTCAGCAATTTAAATAATGTTTTTTGTGGTGTTTTCATTTGCTTTTCTCTTTTAATATTTTTGTATTTAATTGATATTTCTGCCCCAAATTTACCATAGGCGGTATGCCATGTCAACAAATTTTAAGCAAAGTTTTCCACAGTTTTTATGTGACCATTTAGTATGTTCCCGTAACAACAACTGACTGTTGTGCGGTGTATTGTCCAGCTGCGGTACGTGAACCTACATTTACTAGGTAACTAATGGTATAAATAGTTTTACCAGAACTTTTTGGCGCTAGTGCTACCGTTTCACCTTCAACATAACGAAAAGAGTTAGCGGTATTATAGTTTGTTGCTGCTTGTCCATAGCCAAAGTCATTTGGCGCAGTACCATTGTCTGGATTAGTACCAACGGAAGGGCTGGTATTGGCAACCAGGTTCAAGCCAAATTGTTCGCTACCCGGTGCGCTAACAGCATTCGATGTAAGCGGAGCAATACTATTGCCATTGAAGGTCGGCGGATCGCCGATAATCTGTACCGCATAGCCGTAGCTAGTGTAATTAACCACTTCGAAGGTGGCAGTAGCTGTAGCTGGCGTAGACGGACTAAAGTAGCCAAACTCCGCGGAAGCATCTGTGACTGTAACCTTTAAAAATGGATCAGCATCGGTTCGGGAGCCTTGTTCGATGTTGTAACTAGACGACTCAGAACGACCAACGACAAGATCGCCAATACCAACGCGCGCGTTGAAATTTGCCGAACTAGATTCATTGAAGCCGCCCGTTCCTATGGAAGTTTCATCGAAACGATAGTTTGTCGACTGAGGTTCTTGTGCTGAGGCGGTAGCACTACCAATAGTAAATAAAGCCAGTATCGCTACTGATATAGCAAGCTGAACTCGGTTCACAACCATAACTACTATTGTCAACGAGCGCTGCAGATTTTGCAAGTTGCTCATCTGTAGCATAAACGGTATAATAACGCCTATAGAAAAGGTGGCGAACAAAAACACGTTATGAGCGACGATCCGAATCAAGCAGCACCGCCTCAGCCAGAGGAGTTGCAAGCAAAAGCCGAAGCAACCGAAGCTCCGGCCGATGCTGATGTGCCAACAGCCGTAGGTGCACAAAGTGCTGATGCTGGTAAAGACGCAAAAGCACCTGCGCGTCCGCGTACTGCTACTTACCGCCCTAGTCACAAGGCAACGTTTGTTGGTATTGGGGTAGTGGTAGCAATTTTGGCAGTCAATGCTGGAGCCATTACCTACTTTATAAATTCGCAGAACAGTGCCAATGAAGTGGTAAACCGAGAAGATGTAACGCTAAGTTCAGAGACGCTCGGTGGCTTGGGTGTGAGCCGAAACCCTGTGGGCGTAAAAGGTACACAACTAACTATTGGCCCTGACACGCAGTTTAATGGCGAAGTCGTGGTGGGTGGTGACGTGAAAATTCAGGGTGGCTTGAAGCTGAGTAAATCGTTTAGCGCACCAGAGGGTAGCTTTACAAGTCTCAAGGCCGGCAAGGCAGCATTGACCTCATTGAATGTTAACGGTGATGCAACAGTTTCGAACCTAATTACTAGAAAAGATATCACCGTGGCGGGTACAGCCAGAATTCAGGGTGCAACCACTATTACTGGGCTAACAACTATTACAAATAGTCTAAATGTATCTGGCAACTTAGCAATAGGCGGTGTCTTATCTGCGAGAAGTTTTCAGGCAAATACGTTGACCTCGAGCGCAACGTTAAAGATCGGGGGGCATATTATTACTGGAGGTCCTGGCCCCGGCATTAGCAAGGGTGGTGGCGTTAGCGGAGTTGCTACAGTCAACGGATCCGGCAATGATGCATCTGGTACCGTAAACATAACACTTGGTGTTGGAGCAAGCGCAAGCGGTGTGCTGGCTTCCGTTGGATTCACTAATGCATACAATGGCGCTCCTCGTGTACTAATTACACCTTTCAATGGCAGCTTGGGTAGCTTTTACGTGACACGATCTAGCACAGGATTTACTGTGCACACCAACAGCACATTGGGCACAGGATCATACGGATTCGACTATTTTGTAGTGCAGTAACTACATATTAGCGAACAGCATTACTTCATCAGACCGCACAGTTACGATGCCGTTTGATACATTGAATACAACTGGTTCACCCTCGACAGGTTCTATATACACCTCGCCAGGTTCAAGCATAGAGAAGAAGTCTGCGTGACCAGGCAGAACGTCAAACTTACCAATAGCATTTGTTGCTGAAAGGGAAAGTGCGGTACCTTGAAAATATAGCTTGAACGGTGCCCTTGCGATGACGTTTATTTGTTTAACTTTGTCTTGTTTTTTCATGACTTTGTTTCTGCTGGTTTGGCTTCGGTGGGTGGAGTAGCCGAAGTAGCTGCTGCAGGGGTCTGTTGAGTGGTAGCAGGGGCTGCTTGGGCAGGTGCTGCATTATCTTTTTTGGTATCGTCTGGTTTTGATGCTTCGTCGGTGCCATTAAGGATTGCCTCGATGCCATCAAGCGTTTGCTGTAATGTATAGTATTCGCCAGGTTTACCTGTGAACTTTTCGGCAACGGCAAAATCTTGGCTAAAGAATTGAATCAGTTTTTTGGCGTTTTGGTAATCGGTTTTATCTGCCGCAGAAAGTTCGTTTTCACCGACAATCGCAATAATATTCTTCAAGCTGTCATATTTTTGCATGATTGCTTGCACCTTTTCAGCCAAACGATAATGCCGTTCACCCACAATCTGAGGTGTTAGTAGGGAACTAGTGGTCTTTAGCAGGTTTACAGCAGGGCGAATACCAGTTTCAGCGATAGAACGGTCTAGCACCAGCACCGAGTCCAACTGCTGCGAAATCGCCTGCACGGCTGGGTCGGAAAGGTCGTCAGCCGGCACATAGATAGCTTGCACGCTGGTAATTGTACCTTTTTCAGTACTAGCCAGACGGTCTTGTAGCCGGCGTAGATCAGAAAAGACCATTGGGCTGTAACCACCTTCAGACGGGATGAGACCGAGGTTGGTAGAAAGCTCGGTCATAGCCTGAATATGACGATAGATGTTGTCGACGAAAAACAGAATGTCACGGCCTTCTTCGTCGCGGAAATATTCTGCAGCGGTAGCAGCAGCTGGGCCCACCATAGAACGGATTGCTGGTGTCGCGTCCATCTGGCCAAAGAACATCACGGTATTTTTTAACACATCAGTATCACGCAGCGTTTCATATAGTTCGTTACCTTCACGAATACGCTCACCAACACCACAATAAATAGATAGCGACTTATTGTCTTTTCCTTGGGTCACATTGTGAATCATTTCCATCGTCAGCACGGTCTTGCCCACACCAGCACCGCCAATTACCCCAATCTTGCGGCCTTTTACGAATGGGGTGAGGAAGTCGATGACCTTCAAGCCAGTTTCCAGTAGTTCAAGCTTTTTGCTACTACGGTAACTTTTCGTCCCTGTTGGTACGGTGATAGGTCGTAGATTATCGGTCACCGCAGCTGCTTTATCGAGGGGGTCACCGAGTGCATTGAACACGCGACCCATCGTAGCGGGCCCCACAGGTACGCTAACCTTCTTGTGTGTGCGTGTAACTTTACGCCCACATGCTACAACCGAGTCATTATTTAGATTCAAACAAACTGCTCGACTACCCCTGAAGAAGCTGACTTCAAGATAAACCTCGGGGTGACCTTCCATCGAGAGAAGCTCTTTTGTTTCTGGTCGCTCACCAATCATTAAAATTTCCACGGTAAGACCACGGACAGTTGCAATGGTGCCTACGTATTCACCCGTTTCCGCGGCAGGTGCTGTGGCCACAGTTTGCGGAGCAGGCTGCTGGGTATTTACAGGAGCCGCCGCTTCAGGCGCTGTAGCTGGAGGGGTTGTTGGAGCTGGAGTTGGATTTGATGCTTGTTGTTCCATCGCTATGCTCCCGCCGCCGCTTCACGGCGTTTCTTTTTAATGCCCACTAGCACTTCACGCAGGCGACGGTCTGACTCTGAACGCTTTGCACGGTGGAATTCAAGTTTGAACTCACCTAGCAGCTCGCCTGCGCGGTCTTCGGCCATTGTCATGGCGTTGAACCGGCTAGCTGCTTGGGCAAGGGCCGATTGCAAAATCGTCTGCGAAAGGGCAATACGCATCATGGTTTCCTCCATTTGTTCAGCAATTTCTTCGAGAGAAGGTTCAAAAATAGTATCGTAATCAGTCATCGTGCCTTCTTCGTACTCATGACTCATATCTTGTATACGTGAAACCAGGTCGATTGACTTCACAATCTGTGAGCCAAGCGATACGTATTCCTCGTAATACACACGAATGCGCTCGTAAGGAAGAACAGCTTTAATCACGGGACTCACATCAATAAAATCGTCAGACTCTGGCAATTTAAAGAATCGACTGTAGGTGAGGCCACGTTGGCTCAACTGACTAGCGCCGTGACTTCCCAGCACCACAATGTCAGTTTTAGAAAGATCATTTTCATTCTGCATAGTCTCAATCACTCGGGCATCGAGGTCGCCACTAAGCCCCGCTTCGGCAGAGATGAGAATAATAGCATTACGGCCATTATTTCCAACGCCATCACGGTTGGTAATACGTCGTTTCGGGTCGATACGCAGCGAAGTGTACCGTTCCCACAAAAGGCCAAAGAAATCTTGAGATTCGAGCACTTTTCCCTTCATCTTCGCTACCTGAGTACTAGCAAGACTTTCAAACACGTTGGTCAAATCTTTCAAGGTAGAGATACTCTCGGCATCTTTTTCAATCAAGCTAGCCCTACGCATTTACCTTCTCCTTATCTTTTTTGTCCGCCTTTTTGTCTTTTTTCTTTTCATCAGGCTTCGCCTCAGAATTCTCTGGTGGGGTTTCGGCTTGCTTTGGTTTTTCTGCGACTGGCTCGGCGCTGTGCGCCTTCAATAGCTCGGCTTCAATCCTATCGAAATCTTCATCGCCTTTTACCTCACTAGAGCGTTGCTTGACTGACTTTTTCAAGGCAACAACGTCAATTGGTCGGTCATCTTCACTCAGCATGATAGTCTCGAGCATCAACTGCTGTTCCACTAACGACCAAAGCTCTTCTGGTGGCTGCATGAGGGCCATGTATAAGTGTTTACCACGCGCAAGATCAAGCCTGGTTTCCTTGGATAGCTGCGAACTAAAGTGCGAGAATTCTTCGGCCTGGTGGTATTTTGCTAATGACTTAAACAGGGCAGTAGAAAGCTGCTTTTGACGCTTGGTTTGTGCCTGACCACCCACACGCGAGACAGATAGACCAGCGTTGACTGCAGGACGCACACCTTTTCGGAAAAAGCCGAGGTCGAAGATAATCTGGCCATCGGTGATTGACATAATATTGGTCGGTAGATACGCAGTAATGTCATCGTTTGGCGTGAGTACAACTGGCAGACTTGTTAGTGTTTTTTCGTTTACCAGCTTGCCAGCGCGTTCCAACAGAGAAGAGTGTGTGTAGAAAATATCACCAGGGTAGCTATCACGACCTGGGTCGACTTCTTGCAGTAGAGAGAGTTGCCTGTAGGCTTCGGCGTGGCCAGTTAGGTCGTCATAAATAATAATCACGTCACGGTTGTGGTTGTACCACAGTTCTTCGGCCATCGCACAGGCAGCGTAGGGCGCCAAATAGCTTTGGGTAAGCGAGTCGAAAATATCGGCATGTACAATAATCGTATTTTGTATCGCACCAGATTCATTAAGCTCTGAAATTAGGTGCTCAACGTCTACCTTACGTTTACCAATTAGCACGTACACTACTAGTCTGTCAGTGCCTTGTTGGTTGGCACTTAGTTGACTCAAAAAGGTACTTTTACCCGACTTACTGTCACCCAAAATCGCAATACGCTGACCTAGCACAATAGGGAAGAAGCTATCTACTGCCGTGACACCACTGGCTAACTGCTCGTCGAGCATCTTTCGGTCCATAATACCTGGAGCCGGGGTAAAGATACCTGAAAATTTTGTAGCCTTCAGGGCACCCTTGCCATCAGTAGGTGTACCCATAGGGGTAACGACACGGCCAACAAGCTCTGGGCCAACTGGTACTTGTAGCTGGTCGCGCTCGACCACCACCAAACTACCAATCGCAACATCCTCAGAGTCGATATTATATAAAACCACGCGGTTTCCATAAGCTTCTCGTACCATGCCGCGCTGACCGTCTTGGAATAATATCTGTGCACCAATCTGTACACCTTCAAGGCCCTTTACCTCTACGATGAAACGGTTTACTGCAGTTACCTCACCGGTCAGGTTGTCGGCTTCAACAAGTTTTTGGAAAACAGCGTTATCAAACACGTTTTAGCACCTCTGGTAATTTGTTGCGGTTTTCTAGTATGGCTCGTCGTACCGACCAATCGTACATATGACTGCCGCTACGTACTACCATGCCGCCTAAAATAGTAGCGTTGAAATCGAATGTTACGAGTACTGTTGGGGCAATATTTTTCCGACACCAGCCAACCAAGGTAGTCTTTAGCCCCCTAGAAGCAGGCGCAGCAAGCGTGATTGTCATGACAGGTGCTTGTTTTTGATACGCCTCAAGGTTCTTAATCAACTCATCAAGACTTTCGTTAGTCAGTGCAGATTGTTTTCCCCAGTCACGGATTACTTCTACGGCGATTGGCGACAATTGCAAAGCCTCTTTTGCGCTGGCTACACTTACTTGTTTCTTAATTGACTCATGACGAAACCACTCGGCGTATCGTTTTACGTCGAGTAGTAGAGCCATCAAATCTTGGCTCGAAGCTACCGCATCTGGTAGCGCAAAACTCACAGGCTTAGGCCTTTCTTTAGGTCTTCTTTATGCGCTTCAAGCTGGCTAAGTAGGTAAGTCTCTTGGGCCCCAAGATCAATGTCATGTTGCAATGTTTCTGTCAGGAATGACGACACGACATCTGCGAGCTTACCGTCCATCTGCGCGATCAAGTGCTCTCGCTGCGCCGCCATCTCTGACTCTAGCTGCGCTTCCAATTCTTTACGACGCTTATCAAGTAGCTGGTCAATTTCTGCCTGCCGGTTTGTCAGAGTACCTTCAATACTGGTTTGTAGTTCTACTAGTTTAGCCTCGAATGCAGATTGTCGTTCGGCTAGCTTTTTCTCTAGTTCTGCCTGATGTTTTACCAAATTTTCCTGTGCTTCACCTACCGCGTGATTTGTCCGCGATACTACATCATTTAGATTTTCCTTGTACAGTCGACTTTCCGACTCAACAATCTCGGCACCAACTTTTTCGAGTACTTTGTTTAACTGGTTAGTGGTTGCTACCAGATCTTTTTGCAATTGGTTCGAGGATTTTTCGAGTACATTTTGAAAATTCTTTTCGGCGGTAGCGAGTAGTTTCTTGCGAAGCTCTTCAGATACTGGATGTTCATCACCAGCAGCTTGTTGATTTTTCTTTGGTTTAAAGTGGGCAAATGCATGCTGTGCAGCAAATACAGCCAAACCGCCCATCACAAAGACGTTTAGTATCAGAAAAATTTGCAGAATCCCACCGCTCATACAACTATTATAACCTCGTTAGCACTAAATAAATTGATATTACACCTACTGTTAAAATTGCCAGCACCAAAACAGACATTTGTACCAGGTCACGATACACGGCAGATTGACTCATAGGGTTACGACCCACCGAGATGATACTACTGCGAATCATTGAGTAGATGATACTAGAAATAATAACCAACATGATAAAGAAAATACCCGCACTTACTAGAATAGGTAACGTATCTACTTTTTTACCCGCCAGGCCGTTTGCAATGCTTTGAATCGCACCTGGCACCAGTGTTTTTTCGGGTTGTTTAAAGAAGTACGCCACATTCACCAGTACAGGCACTTCACCCAGTAGTACTTTTTCCGTGCTGCCATCACTATTTTTAATTTCCTGTTCTTTCTGTGCGGTCATATCACCTTGAGCAATACCAACAATACGAATATTGTCGGTCGCTTTCATGCCTATACCAGCGATGGGTGATGCGGTAATCGGGTCACCACGTTTTATATCACCGTTAATATTTGATGCAAGCACCGACATAGTGCCTTCATTCGCCACCTGTACCTGGGTTCCTACTTTTGCAGAAATAGTCAGGAGGGAATTGTCCGAATTTACGACGATACCGAAGATGTTATCAGCATTTTGAGTTGTCGCGGCTTCCACTTCATCGGTGGTATTTTCCTTCAAGCTAACAATCGAGCCTTCGGTAAGACCATTTTCAGTGATGTAACTTTGAGAGATTGGCGTTACGGCACCCGCAACACTAGTGAAAAGACTGCCCCCCACCAGTATGCTCATTAAAAACCACAGTCGTATTTTTTTCACCATACGCACGTATCTAAAAGTATACCAAGAAACAGAGGACGATACTATATGTCGCTTATGTTATAGTAAAAGAGGAAAAAAGGAGTTAGCCAATGCGCTCGACCAAACACCAACAGGGATTTACACTGCTAGAGGTAATCGTAGTAGTGATGGCAATCATTTTAGTCGGTCTTGTCATCTACTTTATGCAATCCTAAAAAGTGCTCATGCTATCATAAAAGCATGTTGCAATTTCTGCGATCCACCAAATACGACCCGAAAATTCAGCAGAAAAATACACTTTCTGGAGGCAGCTGGGTTCGCTGTGAAAAACCTAGTGACGCAGAGCTAGAGCGGCTTGGGCAGCTGGGGTTAGATCTCGATATTATCCAAGACGCGCTGGATCCGCACGAGGTGCCACGTGTCGAAATAGAAGGCGACTGGACGTATTTCATTACGCGTTTGCCAGACACCGACGACGAGTTTAACGATTTCACCACGCCGATTTTATTCGCCTTGCATCGCAAATATGTCGTTACCGTTAGTCGTGACAGTTTGGGCCGTTTGTGGCAGCCGTTTATCGACAACACGCAGGTGCAAACCGCCGGGCAAACCACGCTATTTATGAATATGATCGATGCGATTGCCGTGCAATACCAGCGTCGTGTGGCGGCCATCAATCGCCAAATGCGCGCGGCTACCAGCGACGTCGTGAGTTTAGGCAGCAAAGACATCGCGACACTGACAGAATACGAACGAAAGCTGAACGACTATTTAGACGCACTGATACCTACTACTAGCGCACTGCAGAAAATGCTTTCTGGCCGTATCATTACACTGCATGAAGACGAACGCGATTTGGTCGAAGACGTAACGATAGATATCGAGCAGGTGAGTTCGCGCTGTAAAAGTTTGCTGCGTACCATTACGAACGTACGCGATAGCTATAGGGCTGTTATGGACACAAAGCTAAACGAAACCATTCGTTTGCTCACCGTCATTACATTGGCGTTGACTATTCCGACTATGCTGGCTGGTCTCTTTGGCATGAACGTCGACCTGCCCACCGGTGCTCATACACCAGTCACTTTCTGGGTCATCGTCATCGTCAGCATATTGTTTGCTGCGAGCTTTAGTCTCTACTTTTTACGGAAGAGGTAGTAGGTAGCCATGAAGCAACTGATAAAGCCAAAATTCTACGCGAACATCGACAGGAGCCACTGTGTCCAAGCATGTCTTAAAAGCTTGTTTTCGATAACGAATCCTGAACTCAAGCCATCTTGGGATTATCTTGAAAAACTGACTGAGTACATCCCTGAGCACGGTGCATGGGTATACCCCGAGCTCCTAGCATTGAATCGCTATGGTCTTGAAGCACAATTAGTAACAGGCTTTGATATTGATAGGTTTATAAAAGAGGGCTTTGATTATATTGAAGACGCCTTTGGCAAGGATGTTGCTGACTATGAGCGCAAGCACCCACATGATTACGAAAGAATAAAACGGCAAATGCAGGAGGCAGTCGGTAAGGACCTCATTGTCTCCCGACACGGTAGAATTGAAGACGTCCGAAGCTACATAGAGAATGGCTGGTACGTCATGGCACTAGTGAACTCCAAAGCACTGAATGGCAAAGAAGGATATACGGGTCACCGAGTTCTTATTTATGGCTTTGATGAGGCAGGTGTTATTATGAATGATCCAGGTCCGAACGATGATAATGATACCGATGGCAGAAAAGTTTCGTGGGAACTATTTGATAGGGCATGGCAAAATGGAAAAGATTTGATTGCCGTTCGGAAAAACAACTAATTCATACTTGACATACATTTCATACTAGTCATACAATAGGTAGTATGCACAAGAAAAAACTCTATGGCACAGCGACAGTCGGCACCAAAGGGCAGGTAGTGATACCTGCTGATGCTCGTGAAGAGCTAGGTATCGAAACCGGTGACAAGTTGTACGTGGTAGGTGCTACCGAAAAAGGCTGGGTTGGTTTTATAAAAGAAGACCAGCTACGCCAAATGGTAGAGCACATTACCGAAGGCCTAGAGGATTACAAAAATCTACTAAACAACACCCAAGACACCACAGAAAGATTCGAAGACTAAACATCTATGCACCATCATTTAGCTATCCGTAGCAAGATTATTATCATGGCCTCGGTAATGGCCAGCATGTTCCTGGTGGCGCTCGACCAAACCATCATCGCAACAGCTTTAGGAAAAATCGTTGAGGAATTCAACGCCTACGATTCTCTCAGCTGGATTGTGACAGCGTATCTACTGACTACCACCATTACCGTGCCGATCGCCGGTAAATTTTCAGATCTCTTTGGCCGAAAAATAGTTCTACTGGTAGGTGTGGCAATCTTTGGTGTTGGTTCGCTAATGAGCGGTATGGCTGGTGATGTCAACCAGCTGGTGCTGTGGCGCGCGTTCCAGGGCATCGGTGGCGGTATCATCACAGCAAACGCGTTTACCATTATTGGTGACCTGTTTGCTGCGCGTGAGCGTGGCCGCTGGCAGGGGATGATAGGTGCGGTATTTGGACTGGCGTCTGTCGTTGGTCCGCTGCTAGGCGGTTGGCTAACAGACGGGCAGATGCTGTTTGGCCTGACTACCGACTGGCGCTGGACGTTTCTTATCAACGTACCGATTGCTATCATCGCGTTCGGCTTGATTACGATATTCTCGCCACCGCTAAAGCACGAATCAAAACCGAAAATCGACTACTGGGGCGCTGCCTTCCTGACAGTTGCGCTGGCCACATTAGTACTGGCCGTCGACAACACCGAAGCAATCTTTGCAGATGTGATGGACACATTCAGTCTGAGCCTTACCGGTCTTCGTCTGATAATGGGCACTATCGTCGCGCTGGCAACCGCTGGATTTATTTGGACAGAATCGCGCGCTGCGCAGCCAATTATCCCACTACGGTTCTTTAAAAATCGTACCTACACGCTGATTATGATTGTCGCCACACTATTTGGCGCAGGATTTATGGGCAGCATATTGTACCTTACGCAGTTCAACCAGCAGGTATTTGGCGCCAGCCCGACTGAAAGCGGCCTGATGCTGATACCAATGGTTGCGGGCATCATGGTGTCGTCTATCGGTTCTGGCCAGCTGATAGCACGAACAGGTAAGTACAAACGATTCATGGAATTTGGCGTGGTGCTGGCAACTATTATGATTGCCTTGCTGGCCACGCTGACGCCAGAGAGCCCCTACTGGCACGAAGCTATCATGATGACAGCGCTTGGCTTTGGACTAGGACTTGTCATGCCAATTATGAACATTGCTGTGCAAAATGAATTCGAACAAAGTGAGCTAGGCGTTGCCACCAGTTCGGTGCAACTCTTCCGCACGCTAGGTTCCACAGTGGGTATTGCGATATTTGGTGCAATGCTAACAGCAGGCCTAACAGCTAACCTGGATGGAGTAGAAGACACAAAATATATTCAGAGCTTGCAGCAGTCGCCTGCAGCCAGTAAAATTGGCGACCTTTCAGACCCAAATACACAGCTGAGTTTGAATATGCCAGATATTAAAAATCAAATAAACGAAGGCTTTGCTGCATCTGTAGAAAACCTACCAGCTGAAGCACAAAAACAAGCTACCGAGCAATTTGCCACCAGCCAGGCAGAATACAGCGACCAAATAGTTCATGCATTCTCAAAGTCTCTACGCAGTATATTCATTACATCTGCAGCACTAATGCTGCTAGCATCAATAGTCGTGTTCTTTGTGCAGGAACGTGAGCTGAAACAAGCCGGTCCGAACGCTACACCAGGCGAGATGTAGGCACGCCAAACAAAAAGGGGTATACTAACCACAAGTATGTTGGCGTATTATGCAAAACGCTCACAGGGTGAGGAATTCGAAACGTTACGTGACCCGATTAAAAAAGGAATGTGGGTCGATGTTTCTGCTGCCACAAAAGACGAAACAAAGAAGCTCGCAGCAGATTACGAATTAAATGCCAGTATTGTTTCCGATGTTCACGACGCAAGTGAGCTGCCGCGAGTAGAGTACGATGGCAAAACTGCCTATATCTTTATGCGACTACCAAAACTTGGTAAGTCTAGCAGGGTAGTCACGGCACCGTTACTGTGTGTTGTTACGCCGCATTTGCTTTACACCATTTCAGCGGATGAAACATTGCCGCCAGATTCGATAGGTATAAACTCCTTGCCAATTACGACAGACCAGCCGCAGATGCTAGCGCTGGGTGTGCTGGCAGCGTGTATTACTCGCTACGAAGATTTGATACAGCACACAGCCGAGTCGATTCATACAACAGCTAGCCGGTTGCGTTCACACGAAATTACCAATGGCGACTTTATTCACTTTGTCACGGTGGAAGCAAACCTAAGCGACGACAAGATGAACTTGAACGGAACGCTAGCCGTGGCACAACGGCTACGTGAAAACAGCCGTGAAATTTTTAGTGACAAAGATCTCGAAGCCTTAGACGACATTATTTTGCACATTCAACAGCTGTTGGTATCGATTGAACGGCATACAAACAGTGTGGAAAGTATTCGCAACGCATACGGAACAGTTGCCAACAACACGCTAAACAAACGTATGAAAACCCTAACCGTATTTACAGTGATGATTACGCTGCCAAATGTATTCTTTGGCATGTACGGCATGAACCTGGTGCTGCCATATATGAATGAATCGTGGGCATTTGGGGCAGTAGTCTCCAGTAGTTTGGTAATAGTGGCGGTCCTGTATATCGTAGCCAAGCGAATGCGTATATTCTAAGCATAAGTACTATGCAATATATAGTATTGACTGTCAACTAGTAAATTGCTATCATTAGTTCTGTGTCTCGTGTGCGCGAACACGAAAATTTAATAGCAATTAAAGGTCGAAGCCGCACGTAATACGAGCACCAACCATGCTAAAGGAGCATATAAATCACATGCCAATAGCAATCAATTTTGTTCCGTCACGGAGCAAAAAGATCGCAGTGGATGTGGTGCCTGCCCAGTGGCAAACGTATATCGAACAATAAGAACGTTTGTTCTCTCGTAACACTACCTGGTAGTAGTTACATCCAACAAAAGAAAATCACCCCAAGGCACCGGGGTGATTTTCGTTTCTAAAAACTATTCTATGTTTACGCCTTCGGCTTTCAAAGCGTCGGTGATTAGTTTTTCAAAGCTTTCTTCACTACTAATTTTGTCATTTTCAACCTGCTTGCCGTTCAAGTAAAAGGTTGGAGTTCCAGTCAAGTTTAGCTTGCGGCCGATTGCTTGGTCAAAACTAATTTTCTTGTTCACCCGTGTAGATTCACTATCAAGTTTTTTCAAAAAATCATCTTTGTCCAAGCCAATTTGCTGCGCATAGCCTGCAAACAAATCAGACCTGTCTGTTGCATTTGCTGCCGACCATTCATCTTGAGTTTCAAACATTAGGTTGTGCATTTCCCAGTATTTACCCATTACACCAGCGGTTTCTACTGCCGCAGCAGCGGCACGAGCATTAGGGTGAATATTAGTCAGAGGGAAATTTCGATACACAAAAGCCAGGTTATCTTTATACTTTTCAGTAATCTTTTTTACGCTTACGTGAGCAGAACCACAGCCAGGACACTGGAAGTCGCCGTACTCTACCAGTACTACCTTCGCGTCGTTATTGCCAAATACGTGGTCACCAATTTGGCCGTTTTGTTCAGACGCTGTTTGGATTGCGTTTGCATCAACACTCGATACATCAATCTTATCTGTCTGTGACAAGAAAATTAACCCGCCGAACAATGCGACGACAACTACCGTAAAAATAATCCATGCTTTGGCTGTCACGTTTCCTCCTTGAAACTATTACGTCCTTCTATTGTACTGGAAAAAGCCTTGCGGCGACAGTACAATAAACATATATGATAGGGCTAGAATTACTTGCCGCATTGCTATTTGGGTTGCTCCTTATTTTGGGAGCTACTGTTCCGCATCGTTCACAAAAAAGTATCTATGAACTAGAGCGTCAAGCTAGGGCAAATAATAAAGCTGCTCAGCTTGAACTAAATCGTACCAAATTTCAAGCAGATATTGTGTCATTACAAATGATAAAAATATCAGGCGCACTAGTACTGTTCGCTGCCTCGCTAGTTGCTGCATTCGGCTGGCTGTGGGGAATTGTTTTGGCAGTTGCTGGTGCTATTAGCTATGGCCCGCTAGCACGATTATCGTTTATTCAATCATGCGCAGCAAAGCTATACGAAGCCTATGAATCTACCGTTCTAGAGTTTGTGGGCAAGCACCAAAAGATTATGTGGTGGCTTCGGTGGGGTAACCCAAAAATGGTAGACACAACACTCAGTTCCAAAGACGAACTAAAACACTTGGTTGAACAAGCACACAGTATACTCAGCGAACATGAAAGGAAATTGATAGTTCAAAGTCTCAATTTTGACCAACGTCAGGTGAAAGAAGTGATGACACCGCGTAGCATGGTGCGCACTATTAAAAAGACTGAACTACTTGGCCCATTAGTTCTCGATGATCTACACAAGTCTGGCCATAGCCGCTTCCCTGTGATTCAAGGCGACATTGACCATGTGGTTGGTACGCTGTATTTACGAGATGTCTTAACACTCGATACCGCACGAAAGCATACAGCGACTGCTGAAACCGCAATGGACAAAAAAGTATTTTACATAAAAGAAGATCAAACCCTAACGCATGCGCTGAACGCGTTTCTAAAAACGCATCATCATCTGTTTATCGTGGTAAATGAATTTCGCGAGACAGTCGGAATTTTGAGCTTAGAGGACACCATGGAAGCGTTGTTGGGACGGAAAATTGTCGACGAATTTGATTCGCATGAAGACCTACGTGTAGTAGCTGAACGACATCCTGTCAGTAACCAAGTCAGCTCAAGTACAAAAGACGTCTAATACCGCCCCTGTTTGTGCTACAATATAACAGATATGAAACGTACAATGACCAACGAGCTTTCAGCCCACGTAGGCGAAAGTGTGACTATACAAGGCTGGCTACACAAAAAGCGGCTACTAGGTGGACTCAATTTTATTACACTACGTGACCGACGTGGTATTGCGCAAAGCCTGGTAGACAATAAGGATGAGCTAGAGAAACTCCGCGGTCTGCAAGTTGGTACGGTACTAAGTTTGACCGGCACAGTGACCGCCGATGAACGTGCACCTGGTGGTGCAGAACTCCACGACGTCACAGTAGAAGTGCTGGTACCAGTAACTGACGAACCGCCTATCGAAATTGATAAACCTATTTTGCACAAATCAGACAACCTAGACACATTGTTTGAATACCGAGTACTGAACGTACGCAACCTACAAGAGCAAAAAATCTTTAAAATACGCGCCAGTCTGACACGGTACATCCGTGAATATCTAGTTGGTAATGAATTCGTCGAGATTGATACGCCAAAGCTTTTAGCTGAGGCAACTGAGGGCGGCGCGGAAGTATTCCAAATGGATTACTTTGGTAAAACTGCCACACTGGCGCAGAGCCCACAATTTTATAAGCAGATAATGATAGGTGCCTTTGAGCGTGTATTCGAAATCGGTCATAGCTACCGTGCTGAACCATCTGCCACCACTCGTCATCTGACCGAACTGACGATGCTCGACATAGAGATGGGATTCGTGCAGAGTCACCAAGAAGTTATGGACACAGTGGCAAATATGACAAAAGACGTACTGACTCGCGTATACGATGAGCATGAGGCAGACCTAAAGAGCCTGAATGCGCCGGAACTCAAACTTGCCGATACGGTACCATCTTTTACCGTTGCCGAAATTCACGAAATGTATACAAAAGGCACCGGAACCGATACGACAACGGAGAAAGACCTGACGCCAGATGAAGAACGCTGGATTGCAGAATATGCCAGAAAAGAACTCGGCAGCGACCTGGTGTATGCCACCGACTTTCCAAAAGAAGCCGGCAAGTTCTACCACAAGTTTAAGGATGAAGAGGGTACTGTTGCGTGGGCAGACCTGCTATTCCGCGGTCTGGAAATCTCTACAGTGCCTTTGCGTGAAAACAACTACGAAAAGATGATAGAGCAAATGACCGCAGCAGGACTCGACGTTTCTCACGAAGGTTTCAAATATTACCTACAGGCATTCAAATACGGCCTTCCGCAGCATGGTGGTTGCGGCTTCGGTATCGACCGCTTGGTGCAAAAAACCGTTGGCCTCAACAACATCAAGGAAGCCACACTGTTCCCACGCGACATTAACCGCCTCACCCCGTGATGGACATAAAACTAGTTGTCACTGATGTTGATGACACATTGGTGAAGCGACACCACAATGTGCCGGATGCAACCGTTCATAGTGCCATTGAGAGATTGCAAAATTCCGGGATTCATATTTCGATTGCAAGTGCGAGACCAGCGAAGCTAGCGCAGCCAGTTATTAAAAAACTTGGATTAGAAGGTTTGCAGGTAATCGATGGTGGTGCAACAGTGTATGATTTTAGTAAAGATTGCGCCGTGTGGCAGAACTGGCTTGCACTCGATCGCTTAAGAGAAATCGTTACTATTGCTATGTTAGACGCCGAAGCGATTGATTGCTTTCCTGAAATGCGAACAGAGCAAATAGAAGATTTTTCTATGGCTATGGTTGCCGCACCCGCGCCTTATGTATATGTGCAAATACGCGAAAAACACCGTGATATATTATGGAAAGAGCTAGAAAAAATCCCGTCACTATTTTACGCAGTAGTGGCGCAAGATAGCGACCTGCTACACGTACAAATCTCTGACGAAAATTCTACAAAACAACATGGCGTAGAAGAGCTGCAAAAGATACTTGGTGTATCGAAAGAAGATACACTTGCAATTGGGGATGCAGACAACGATTTAGCACTGTTTGCTTCTGCTAAACATAAGGTAGCGATGGGCAACGCAACCCAGGCTGTAAAAGAAGCATCTACGTATATTACCGAGTCGGTCAACAATGATGGGTGGGCAAAAGCAATGGAGTATTTTGGAGTATAATACTGGATTATGAACCAAGATAAGATTAATGCATTTATAAAGCACGTCAAGGAAGCTTCGACTAATCCTGACTTTATTCATCACGAATGGTTTGTAGAGTGGCATCTTGAAATTGTAGAGCGCATCGCATTTGAGCTGCTTGATTATTACCCAGCTGCAGATAAACAGCTGGTGCAGCTATTGGTATGGTTGCACGACTATGGCAAGATTCTCGATTTTGATAATCAGTATACGAAAACGCTATCTGCAGGAAAGGAAAAGTTGTTAGAACTTGGTTTCGATGAAGTGATTGCACAAAAGGCTGTTGATTACATAGAAACTCTTGATCGAAAAATGGAACTAGAGCTGCGCGATGCTCCTATTGAAGTACAAATTGTTTCGTCTGCCGACGGCTGCTCGCACATGGTTGGCCCATTTTTCAACTTGTGGTGGTACGAGAATTCTACAAAGCCATATGAAGAACTGATGCAAGATAATTTAGTAAAACTGGCAAAGGACTGGGACAGAAAAATTGTATTACCAGAAGCACGTAAGGCATTTGAGTGGCGACACAAAGCACTGTTAGAAAAAAGCGGTGTAATGCCAGAGAGTTTTATCAATGAATAGCCATAAGTACGTCATAACAAACCGAAACGGTTTGAAACTTGTGATACAAGTTGATGAACCCGATGTCTGTAAAGGGTTGGTGCTTATCGAACATGGTCAGCGTGGTTCAAAAACCGATCAGCACATTCAAGCATTTGCCGATGCGTTTTTGAATAATAGCTACCGCGTGGTACGATTCGATGCCACGCATTCACAAGGCGAAAGTGAAGGAAAACTGGAAGATATAACCTATGACACCCACATTTCAGACTTAGAAGACGTTATTGTGTGGGCTAAAGACCAACCGTGGTTCGATGCACAGTTGGCCTTATGTGGCCATAGTATGGGCGCTCAGGCGGCTGTGTGGTACGCAGAACGCCACCCTAGTGAGATTTCTTTGTTATTACCAATGGCACCTACAATTAATTATGATTTATGGGAAAAGGCAGAAAATAGTGAAACGACACAAGATTGGAAGAAACAGGGCTACATTCAGAATCGAAGTAGGTCAACTGGAAAAATTGTTCGAGTAGGCTGGCAAGTAAACGAAAGTCTGAAGAAATTTGATATTCTACCATTTGCATCACGCCTCACCATGCCAGTTTTAAATATTGTTGGTGATCACGATATACCTTGCCCAGTAGCAAATCAGGAAGTTTTTATGCAAAAAATAGCATCATCAGATAAGCAACTCGTAGTCCTTCCTGGCCTAGAGCATAGCTATCGTGATTTTGATACAAATGAATATTCTAACAAACTACAGCAGGTAACTGACGAGATAGATAACTGGCTAAAGGCACATGAGAACTAATACTCATATCATTTACATACCTGGTTTAGGTGACAAATATGACAACCTACGTAGCAAGGCATTGAAATGGTGGCCGAGACTTCATGACGTAACGGCAGAACTAGTATCTATGAACTGGTCGACTGAAGTCGAACTGCAGCCGAAGATTCAACGTGTGGAGGTTGCAATTCGACGCGCTGTGGTCGATGGCAAAGATGTAGTGTTGATAGGTGAAAGCGCCGGCGCAGCAATTGCGCTAATTTCTGATAGTTCTGAGGTAAAAAAAATACTAACTATTTGTGGCGTCGCGAACGGAGCTATCCAAATAGGAGATGGCTACGCAAAGCGTGCTGCTGCATTGAAGCCAGCTGTTGATGGGCTACGAAAACGTGAAGCAGCCGGTACGTTGCCGAAAAATATTCACAGTTTTCGAGCTGCGTTCGATGAAGTCGTCTATAAAAAGCATTCCGTTGCACAAGGTGCCACAGAGCATGTGCTTTGGATTGTCGGTCACATGATTACGATTTTCATGGCGCTCACATTGCTTTCAAGTATCTTAGTAATCGAAGCAAAAGACGATTAATCTTTTGGTGTGTTGTCCAGGCTTTGCCACACATACCAACAGGCAACCGTCTCATACGGATGCCAACTATGTTTGTTGGCGATTTCTTTTACATCATCTGGTGTAGCAGTTCTATTCAGACCATACAGTTTTGTTACACCATTTCGTATACCTAGATCGCCGTGTGCCAATACATCCATGCGCCCCATGCAAAACATCAAAAACATGTGCACAGTCCATTCTCCTATGCCCTTTACTGCAGTAAGCTCTTTTATGATTTCTTCGTTGCTCAGTGAATCGAGATGATTGAACTGCACCGATCCATCCAATATCTTTCGTGCCAAATCTTGTATGTAGCCAGCTTTGGGGCGACTTAGTCCGACACTGCGTAGTTCCTCAATATCTTTCTCTAGAATCTGCTCTGGGCTAGGAAAATTGCCACCGAATAAATCTTTAAATCGCTCTTCAATCGTACGCGCAGCTTTTACACTTAGCTGCTGTGAAATAATACTATCGATCAGTTCGTGATAATAGTTTGTGTGGGGTTGGAAATTGGGAGGTGGATATACCTTAATCAGGCCGCCCATAACAGGGTCGCCGCGTAGATGGGTAAGTGCACTATCCATCGATTTCAAGCGGCTTTGTTAGCCGCATATATGACGTGTTGCTGCTGTCAATTAGCTTCGGCAGCAGAAAATCGATTAGCTCTTTATTTTTTTCAGATGAATGTGCGTCGTGAGTAGAAAATGCCAGCTCAGGATTAACGGCAAGCACAAAGTCTGCAACATCTCCAATTTTTAACCAGGGACCAGAAGTAGGCACGGCAAGAATTTTTACTGGCACTCCTGGTTCGGCGTACGAGTCTCCAGGGTAGTAGACGGTATCATTTATCATGACACCCAGATTATCAATAATCGGAACAGAGCTATGGATTACAGCATGTTTACCACCAAAGAATTGTAAATTAAATGGACCGATATCTGTAGACTCTCCAGCAGAGATAGATTTTGTTGTCGTCATCTTAACTTTCTCAACCACATTCTGATGACCTACTATGACTAAGCCTGGATTGTCATTCACAATTTTTTGTAATTTAGATTCATCAAAGTGGTCTGGATGTTCATGGGTTATCACAACCGCAACTGCATTCTGCGGTATGACAAAATCATCAGTAATGTTGCCTGGATCAACTACCAAACATCTGCCATCCTTTTCTAATGTGAAACACGCATGCTCGTACTTTGTCAGCTTCATATCTCTATTATAATAAAAATGTGACAAATAGAGAATTTACAGAACTGTTAGCGCAAAAAGGTGCCGAACTCTACCGCAATATGCTATGGCGTCAAGATACGCGGCCGTACTATGTACTAGTCAGTGAACTGATGCTGCAGCAAACGCAAGTCTCACGTGTGATCCCAAAGTTCGACGAATTTATTCGAAGATTCCCAGACGAACGTGCGCTTGCAGCGGCAAGTCTAGATGAAGTTTTAAAAGTTTGGCAAGGGCTCGGCTACAATCGCCGTGCCAAGTATCTGCACAAGGCTGCGAGAGAGATAGACTCGCTAAATACTTTTCCAGAAGACGAAGAAAGTTTGCTGGCGCTGCCGGGTGTTGGTAAAAATACCGCTGGAGCAATCTTGGCGTACAGCTATAATCAACCAGCAGTTTTTATAGAAACAAACATACGTACGGTGTATATTCATCATTTTTTTGAAGAACAGTTTGACATCGATGATAAAGAAATTTTACAAAAACTGTCCGAAACGATGGATCGTGAAAATCCGCGTGAATTTTACTGGGCACTGATGGACTACGGTTCATGGCTCAAAGCAAACGGCGTACGAAATATTTCCAGCAGTAAGCACTATAAAAAACAAGCGCCTCTAAAGGGCAGTGTGCGCGAAGTTCGCGGTGCCATAGTACGAAAGCTTTCCGATGAAGGCCACCAACCACTGCACGTATTTGAACTTACTTATAAAAATGACCCGCGCTTGGTGCTCGCTATCGATGGATTAAAAAAAGACGGCTTAGTACACGAAAAAAACAACGTGCTTCATTTGACCAAATAACTTACGCCCTTCATACTAGTAAAGATGAAAATACGCAAATTAATCTTGCTTTCCGGCGTGTTTGGCGCAGTGTTGTTGGCAGTGGTGTCCACGCAAACCTCACAGGCTGAAGTTGTTATTTCTCAAAAGCAAATTCGCTCCATTCAAACACATTGTGTTGAAAATCAGGCAGCGTTAAACCAGCTGCATCAAACTGATGCGTTCCTCCGCATAGACCGCGGAAACTTATACCGAACCATTAGCGATAAATTAATGACCCCGCTAAATACACGTCTAACCGCGAATGAACTGCCAAATGATGCACTTGTTGCTGTAACAAAGCAGTTCAATGCACAGTATCAACAATTTTATAAAAATTACATTACTTACGATACGTCGCTATCGAAGCTTTTGTCGATTGATTGTACAAAAGAACCAGTAGGCTTTTACAATGCCCTTATAAAAACCCGAGAAGATAGACAGCAACTTTCTGTATCAAATCAGGCGCTCGTACAATTAATTGTTAACTACAAAGCACTGTTCGACCAATTTAAAGCAAGCTTTATGGCAGGAAATACGCGGTAATGAACAGCGAAACTACTCCCGAGCACGAAGCAACGGTGTCGCCAATTAAGAAACACCAGTTTCTAACCTTTTTGGTATCGGCTATCATAATTGCGCTATTTTTGGTGTATATAGCACTCAGCTTATACCGCAGCAGTGGTACATTCCAGCTAGACCTCAGTCGTCCAGGGTTTGATCAAGCGCGTGAAGACGTTACAAAAGAAAGCCAGTTCTTCGAGGGCTACCCTAGTAACGGACCAATTAACGAAGAAACCTTAGCTGAGTTCAATGCGTTATACAACCAAGAACTAAAAGACGCTACGGCGATTGACGCCTATTCTGGCGATGCGCTCAGCGATAGTACGTTGCAAATACCAGCAAGCTAGTCAGCCATATCAACTGCGCGACGGCCTATTGTAATCAAGTGCTTGTCACGATAATCTTTCAGTGCATCGTGCCCCATACCGCGCCTACGGATAAAGTTGCTTACACGTTCAGAACCAATAAAGTGAGGAAGACTAACGTAACTGGCACCATGATCGTATAGAGTAGCTGCATCTTCATAGCTTCTTGCATGACACACAAAACTTGCATCAGTGTTGTGTTTGCGAAGATAGCGCAGGGTGACAAGATTTGTTTCAATCGCATCAATTGTACTAACCACTAATTCTGCCTTTGCCACGCTTATCTCATCAAGAAATTCTTCGTCTGTCATGTCACCATATGCATGGCGTATACCGCGATGTTCTAAATGCTCGATGATCTCAGGGTTATAGTCTACAACGATGTATCGTTCGTTCATATCGCGGAATGTCTGTACAAACTCATGCCCCCCGTTGTGGTAGCCAAACATAATAATAGGGTAAACCATGTGCTTTTTTCGTGCTTCTTTAGCATCTTTTCGTTCGAAGATTTTTAGACGTCTTTCTAGTAGTTTAAAAAGTGCGTCGTCGTACTTCATTAAATATGTAGACAGGGCGATTGTAATCAGCGCAGTGAGGGTGATAACGGGTACAGCCGATGGAGCAATTAACAAAGTGCTTGCCGCATATACGATGAGAATAATGGAGAATTCACTGACCTGATTCAGGTGGATAGCCGTCTTAAAACTAGTTAGTCGAGTGTATCGTAGCATCCCTAAGCTTATCATTAGGAATATCGGTTTTCCAATCATCACAACCAGCGATAAAGCGAGCGCGGGTATAATGCTTTCCTTGATTGCTGAAAAAGTAAACAATTCGCCCAAGCTGACAAAAAAGAGAACGATAAAGAAATCGCGGACTGGTTTTAGCTTTGTCGCCATTTCTGTCGCATACGGCAATCCAGCCAAGCTTACTCCAGCAAATAGCGCCCCTATTTCATGACTAAGGCCCGCTAGTTCAAACATACTTGCTACACTCAGCCCCCAGCCAATACTAAACAAAAATAAGAGCTCGCTAGAGCCAGCGAGAGACTTACCGATGCGCGGAATAACCCAACGACCACTTATATACAATCCAACGCCTAACAATAGAGTCTTTAGCACCAGTAGCATTAGGCTTACCACATCGTTGCTGCCACCGCTAATCATGGTCACGCTAATCAGCGCGATGGTAGCGATAATATCTTCTACCAACAATATACCAATTGCGATTTGGCCGTACAGACGGCTTAACTCATGTTTATCAGATAACACCTTTAATACAATGATTGTAGAGCTGAATGATAATGCGATACCTAAGTAGATTGCAGTTAAATTATCAAATCCTAGTAATAAATTAACAAAATGACCCGCCGAACCTACGAGCAGCAGCATAATGGTGGTAGAAACAACAGACACTTTTCCAAGGCTTCTCACGACAGTAGCGTTAAGTCCGAGCCCAATAATAAATAGCAGAAGAGCGATACCAATCTCAGAAAACGTGTCAAATGTATCTTTAGCGTGCACTACGTCAAGCATGCTTGGTCCTACTAAAACACCAGTCAAGATATAGCCAAGTATCAAAGGCTGGCGTAGTGCACGCATAATTAATGCAATTATCGCCGCAACAGCGATAACTAAACTAATTTGTGTGAAAACGCTCAGTTCCATGTTTATTTCAAGTCGCTTATGTATCTATTATGACATATCCAGTACTAGGGGACAACTGGTACACTATATACAGTGACCGAAAAATTGAACCCAGATGACTTTGTGATTAGCAGAAAACGCAAAAAATATAAATTTGCGAAATTTCATAATGCTGAAAACTGTTTTGAGTTCAATCAGTGGCAGCAGCAGGCAGTTGATGTACTCGAGCTAGGCGCAGGATCAGCAATGTTTAGTGTCGAGCTAGCAAGTCGGCACCCTGATAAGACATTCGCAGCAGTAGATGTAAAAGCGGATCGTTTGCAAAAAGGCGCGTATGAAGCGCTCGAACGTGGGGTAACAAATATTTCATTCATCAGGGCAAGAGCAGACCAAATCGTCGATGTATTTCCTCCTTCGTCACTTACAGAACTATGGCTCACCTTTCCCGATCCGTTTCCGCGTGATAGAAGCGCGCGCCGCCGCATGACACACCCAATGTACCTAGAAAAATACGCCGAACTATTACAGAAAAAGGGTGCGTTTTACCTCAAGCACGACAACCGTGACTTTTTCAACTGGAGTCTTGAGCAACTCGTCTCACAAAAGTGGTGTATTAAAGAACTGTCATTTGACCTACACGAGTCAGAGCTTGATAATGATTATAAAATAATGACCACCTATGAAATGCGGTGGCTTAGTGAAGGCTTGAAAACGAATTTTGTAAAAGCAACGAAGGGAAAGTAACACGATGGATTTGAATGACTACTCAAAAAAAGCGCTCAGTACATTATCTGATGGTCACGACTACGGTGATATTTCAGCAAAACTTATGGCGCAAATATTAGGTTTGGTTGGCGAAAGCGGGGAAGTTGCTGAAAAATTCAAAAAAATTATTCGCGATAAATCTGGCAAACTGAGTGATGAAGACAAAGCTGAGCTTCTAAAAGAGTTAGGTGACATTTTGTGGTATGTTAACGCGGTTTCACATTTACTGGGCGGCACGTTAGAAGACGTGGCTGAAAAAAACATTGCTAAACTGGCTAGTCGTCAGCAACGTGGCAAGCTAGGCGGCAGCGGCGATAACCGCTAGGCGGCTGAATCTAGCTCTTGCAACGTATCTGACACGACGAAATACTTTGTAGCTAGTGCACCACCAAGTTTCTCGCGAAAACGACTTCGCACGTTTTCACTAATGGTTTCAAGAGCTGGGTCTGCATCGGGTTTTCGTAAGCCAAGCTCTGCGATTTTACCTGTTTCAAGTGACTGTAATTCATGTGCCACTTCAAAGATATCATGCAGGATTGAACCGTCTTTATGCGAAATAATAGCCTCAACCTTTTTAATGATTCGTCCTGGAACATCGGAAAGAACATGCACGTAGAACATCTGACGGATTTTTGCTTCAAGTTCACGGTCGGCATCGGTTTTCTTGCCAGCTGGTATGTCACCAACGGTACCGCCACACAGGTAGCTGATTTGCTCGTGCTCGGGCTCGCCCATGTCATGGATTAACAGAGCAAGCATCAAAATACCCCTATTTTCATCAGAAAGTTCTATACCTTCTTCAATCAAAAATTGCGCAGCATGGAAGGCAAGTTCATACTGATGGCCAACATGGTCAGCATCGGTATGTAGATGTATTCTTGCATCCTCGACATTCTCAAAATAATGACCATATCGGGGGGTCTGTGTTCTCAGCTGCTTGCCGAACCACTCATGTTGGTAGGCACGGTCGGCCAATGTCAGTGTTGAAACAACCTTTCCGTTGTAGCTACCATTTTCATCGACCAGTTGAATCGGTGCATCCATTAGCTCCGAGTAGCGCGAGGACACCTCATAGAAAGGCATAGGGGAATCGTAACTTCGTATTCTCATTGCTTGTATCTAACCAAGTATAGACATATCTGTCAATTTCGAGCGTAGCCAACCATCTATTGAACCGGCACCCATACAGAGTACTAAGGCACCTGTACCCCTGTGTTGGTTAATAGCACTCCACAAACTGTCATTTAGCTCTGCAAATTCCACCACATCCTTATTCGTGATGTTTTCACTCAATTGTTGGGGCGACAATACCTCTAGTTCTGGTTTTTCGCGGCTAAGGTAGGTGGGGAGCCAATACACTTTTTCAGCCAGCACCATACAATCCGTGTACTGCGAGCGGACTTCGTGCTGACGTGTATTTTGATGAGGCTGGTATACCAGCACGACGCGGTCTGATAGTTCACGGGCCATCTGCAAGGTCGCAGCAACTTCAACTGGGTGATGACCATAGTCGGTGTATAAATTCTCAGCTATTTTTTCAAATCGTCGATTTGTTCCAGGAAACGATATTAGTAAAGACTGGTTTGTAGTCGCATCACCAAGATCAAGTCGCTCTAGTGATTTCAGCACCAACGTGCCATTACGACGGCTGTGTTCACCAGGCAATGCTATGTCGGCAACTTCATCTGACTGTAGGCACCAGGCGGTAGTTGTTTCATTGCCAAGACCGATACGATTTGCATCATTTTGCCATAATACAGAGGCTTTTGACTGACCAATAAATTCACGAAAAGCCGCTGCGTAGTCTGCATCGGTAGGGTAGGTATCAATATGGTCATGATCGATACTAGTAATCAGGCTGAGTTCTGGCCTAAAATGTAGAAAGTTTTTATCGAACTCATCACATTCGTATACGAAGTACTGGCTTTCAGCGTTAAACTTGCCGCTTGGTCCAAAGGGAAGAGTGCTACCCACCAAATAACTGAACTGTATACCCAGCTGTTGCATGACCCACACCAGCATACCCGTAGTATTCGTTTTGCCATGCGTGCCACTAATGGCAATCAGTTGCATATCGTGCTGGTCAAGCATGAACTGCACTAGCTCATCACGCTTCGACACACGAATGCCTAGTTCTTTTGCTAAAACTAGTTCAGGGTGAGTACCGGGCAGAGCAGCAGTGTAAACGAACCAATCAATTGGTGCATGTTCGTGCTCACTCTGTAGGGCGCTGCCGTCTTGGCTCTCGTGAATAACTACCCCGCGCTTTTCTAGTTCCGCGGTCATCAAATTCGGTGATGGTTCACTGCCTACAACCTCATATCCGGCGTCTTGGCTCATTTCAGCTAGCGGGCCTAATGCGACCCCACCCAGTCCAGAAAAATAAATTCGCATATCTGTAGTATAATGAAAGTGGTCTGAAATAACCAAACAAACACCAGACAAAATGCTTCAATTACTTATCCATCGCCTGCTTGCTCGGCGCCATTTCTGGCGTCATGCTACGTTTGGTGAAGTCGCGGAGTTATATGCATCGCGTCTGATGCGCATATTTGCCCTACGCCTCGTCACCGTCTTTACCTCGATTTATTTGCTGCAGCTGGGGTTCCCACTAGTCTTTATCGCCTTCTTTTGGGTTGCATTCTATGCCATGAAATCAGTCTCATCATGGCCAGCGGCACTTATGGTGGCGCGCCTAGGCCCAAAGCATGCCACGCTGGTTAGTAATTTTGTTTCTGCTGCTTCGATGGCACTGCTTCCACTTTCGGCGCAACCTCGTGTTGGTTTATTAGCGTTGGTCGCCTGGTGCGCACTGCACGCGTACTCGGGAGCATTGAATGACATCGCCTATCTAGTTGATTTTTCAAAGGTAAAGCACGCAGCCCATGCAGGCAAAGAACTTGGCTTTATGAATATTGTCGAAAAGATGGCAACTGGCCTTAGCCCATTCATTGGAGGCGCTATTGCCTTTATTCTTGGTCCACAGTCAATCATGGTGCTGTCGGCTGTCTTGTTTTTACTCTCAGCAGTCCCACTGCTGGCAACGGCCGAACCAACACCAACCCATATAAAGCTACGCTTCCGAGGTTTTCCTTGGCGCACAACATGGCGATCAATGATGGCGCAGGGTGGGGTGGGCGTAGATGTCTTTACCACCACTACCGTATGGTCGATATTTTTAGCAATCGTAGTTTTCGGCTTTAGCAGCAATCGGATCTATGCAGAAATAGGACTAGTCACCTCTATTACACTGCTGGTAACAATTCTTATTTCATATACATTTGGCAGAATGATAGACGGCCAGAAGGGGGGAACGCTGCTACGTATCGGTACCATAGTGAATAGCCTGATACATTTACTGCGAATATTTGTACGCACACCGTTTGAGGCAATCGCAACAAATATCGCCAATGAGTTTTCTACTGCGGGCTATAGTATGCCATTTATGCGCGGCATGTTTGACACGGCCGACTACAGTGGTCGACGTATCGAGTATATGTTCTTAATGGAAGTTGCTATGAATATTGGCGGACTGTTGGCTGCACTCGCCTTAGCATTGCTTGTTGTCGTATTTAATCCAGTTGATAGTCTACAGCTGTTCTTTGCTGTCGGTGCAATTGGAACACTCCTTATCATGACACCACGCTTTGCTCTCTATAAGAAATAGCAGTGCTCGTGCTATACTAACACCAGTAGTTAGGTGGGATTTCTAAAGACACGTGGCAGATAAACGACGAGTAAAGAAAAGCATCAAACAGCTGCAGCGTGTCAAAACGTGGCAACTGTTGCTACTTTTGGTATTTTCATTATTACTCAGTGCAACATTTTTACGCCTAAACAATATTGGCATGATAGAGCGACGTACCGCGGTACTTAACTCAGATAAGCGAGGGATTGATCAGACCACCGAGCAGCGCCTATTTGATTTACAGCGATATGCGGCGGCGCATATGAATGCAGATAGCGGCGTATTTTATCTTGAGGCAGCATATGAAAGAGATGTACGAAAGATTACCGAGGCGCGTGATTCACAATCAGAAACTGCAAAAGATAGGCAAAAGGCGGATGCGATATGTAAGTCACGTTACGGCGGTATCGAACACTTAGCATATGTATACTGCTTTACGGATCAGTTGTCTGCAGCAATTAAAGCGCGTGGGGGCACACCAGAAGAAGTAAAGTTACCTAGTCCAGAGCTATATCGTCACGAATTTACTAGTCCATTTTGGTCACCAGATTTTGCTGGCTTTTCAATTCTTGTCAGTCTGTTTATAACAGTAGTAATTGTCCTTCGTCTAATCAGCCTAGGAGTACTTCGCCTCTTGCTTCGGCAGCATTATAAAGCAATTTAGGTGTTGACAGGGGCGACCAGAGGCGGTAATCTTACAGATGTAACCAGTAATAGGAGGTATAACCACATGGCTTACAGTCACACAAACTCGAAGGGTGTTACATACTACCTACACAAAACAGAAGTAACTCTTCGTGGCGGCAAACCACAAACTATCTACTTCTTTGCACGTGTAGAGAAGAACGACAAGGGTACTCCTTGTGACCTACCAGCAGACCGCGTAGTAAAAGAAAACAAGCGCAACGGTTTCTTGGTTGTTTCAAAGAAGAAGTAACACACTACTTTTTGAACCTTACATCGAGCCACTCACCCGAGCGGCTCGATTTTTTTGCACAAAATGTTGTAGAACATAAAACGACACTTGCACCATAAGCGTGTTTAATGTTACGCTAAATACACAAACAAACAGGTGCCAAAAATGCTCCCAGCAAGGCTCTTGTTTGAAGCCCGCTGGGGGCTTTTTTGTTTGGTATCGCTTTTGCTATGGTGCTACACTAAAGTAGATGAGCATGATAAAAGTTAAGAACCTTGTAAAAACATACGATGGGGTGAACGTCGTCGACGGTGTTAGTTTTGAAGTTAAAAAAGGTGAGATATTTGGTATTCTTGGGCCGAACGGTGCAGGAAAGACTACCACGCTCGAAATGTTAGAGACACTTCGACCAATTGATGGCGGCAGTGCTGTAATAGATGGAATTGATGTAACCAAAAAACCAAGTGACATAAAGCGCATTATTGGCGTACAGCCGCAAAGTCCAGCATTTCAAGACAAAACCAAACTCCGAGAAGTCATTGAGCTCTTTGCGGCAGCATATGGCGAAAAAGTCGACCCCTACGAGTTTCTGCGCGACGTTGAGCTAGAGGGGAAGGCAAATAGCTTTGTCGAGCAACTGTCTGGTGGGCAAAAACAACGCCTCAGTATTACGACAGCACTTGTGCATGGCCCGAAGGTCTTTTTTCTCGATGAACCAACTACTGGACTCGACCCACAAGCTCGTCGCAATCTATGGGATCTTATAGAAAAAATTCGTGACCGAGGTGTCAGCGTAATCCTCACGACCCACTATATGGACGAAGCTGAAATTTTATGCGACCGAATTGCGATCATGGATAACGGCAAAATTATCGCACTCGATACACCGAAAAATCTCATTAGTGCGCTTGTTAGTCGCGGCTTCAAGAAAAAACGTCAGATCGAGGAAGCAACACTGGAAGATGTTTTCATTGACCTAACAGGAAAGGCGCTACGGGACTAATATGAAACGATCATTCTATACTATTTCTACCTTTGCGCGTATCAACACTAGGCGCTTTTTCCGCGACCGGCTGTCTATTTTCTTCGGCATTTTATTCCCACTGATATTCCTGTTTGTATTCGGTGGTATCTTTGGCCAAAGCAATGACGTTTCATTCCGGGTAGCTGTAATTAACAATTCATCAAGCGAATTTGCCAAAGATTTTACAAAGAACTTAAAAAAGCAAAAGGTATTTGATGTCGATGCAGAAGCCACTAGATTAGATGCGGCCAAAGAAAAAATGACGCGCTCACAGCTCGATGCAGCGATTGTCTTGCCTAAAGATTTCGGTACACCAAACGCAAAAACAAAGCTGCCTGAAGGTAACGCAAAGGTGTACTATACGCAGAACAATGAACAGGCGGGGCAGACACTCAGTAGTTTACTAGAAGGTAGCTTTAAAACAATCAATGAAAACCTGACTGGTTCAGTTGATTTATTTACCGTTAGTGGCGAACAGTTGAAAAATAAGTCACTTTCGCCATTCGACTACACGTTCTCTGGGCTACTAGGCTTCTCACTCCTTGGTATTGGTATTTTCGGGCCGGTCAATGTATTTCCCGAGCTAAAAAAGCAGGGTATTTTGCGCCGTCTCTCCACTACACCACTAAAGGTATGGGAATACTTTAGCTCAATCGCTATTTCACAAACCATCATTGGTTTAGTATCGCTTGCTGTTATGTTTGGCGTTGCTATTACCGTGTTTGATCTCAATATTGCGGGTAATTTCTTAGAATTAATTGGCTTTTTGATCTTTAGTATCGTGCTGGTACTAGGTATTGGGCTAGCCATCGGCGGGTGGGCGAAAAACGAACGTCAGGCCGCGCCACTTTCAAACATTGTAGTATTTCCAATGATGTTCCTTTCAGGTACATTTTTCCCTCGGTTTCTTATGCCAGAATGGCTGCAAAATGCTTCGGCGTTCTTGCCGCTAACCCCTGTTATAGACGGCATTCGACTGATTATCACCGAAGGCGCACACTACGTTGCGCTACTGCCACAACTCGGCCTCATGGCAGCATGGATGGTGGTTGTCTATGTCGTCGCCTTCCGCGTCTTCCGCTGGGAATAAGCCTCACCTATTGACTTTTTATAGTGTTTATGCTAATATAGGATTATGACAACAGAAAAGCTTGGCATAAACACCTACATGAACCCCGAGGGAGATATTGTAACAGATGTCGGCCCTGAGGGTGTTGAGCCAACTTCGAATAGCTCAATCATCCAAGGCACTGCAAATCTTGCGGAAGCACGTTTTCGCGATGCTCAAATGCAGGAATCAGAACGAGAAACTCGTGAAAACAGAGTTATTGATGAGGGCTTGGAAAACCCAGGCGTACATGTCTCACTCGAACAATATTACCAAGACCAGTTAACACTACTAGATACTGTGCTGGGTGCAGATTCAAAAGCTGGCTTTGAAAAAGGTGGTCAGCACACTGATGAAGCAGCTGAAAGATATCAGGAGCGCTTACCGCGAGTTGTTAAAGGAGCGCGAGCAAACCGTGTACGCATGGTCAACCATGACGTTCTAAAACCATATCATGCACAAGAGTTGATTGAAGCCGGTGTAGGCTACGAAGAAGACGTTCTGCACGATGCACGAACAACTGTACCGTCTGAAGTGCGTTCAAGATACGGCGGTCAGGATAATGAAAAGGCGCGAGCAGCTCGCCGCAAACATCTTAAAGAACAACTTGCAAAACACGCAACAAATAACGCAGCATAAGCTGCGTTATTCTCTAGTCTAAAGTCTGGTGGGGGTGGCTGGGATCGAACCAGCGACCAACAGGTTATGAGCCCGCTGCTCTGACCGCTGAGCTACACCCCCAGGGTTACTCTGGTCATTATACCACAGCGTTGGCCTTATTACAGAGGTCACTTGCAAAGTGGTATAATATGTATGGAAAACTCATGCAAAACAGAAATCTACAAAAATTTTACTACCGCTTGCGGCATGACTACCTCACCATGAACAACGTGGTGCTAGGCATTGCGCTATTAATTGCGGCTAGTTGGACATGGGGTTCGATGCAAGCGATGCAGCGAAACTATACGCTGCAAAAAGACCTCGACAATAAACAGCGTCAGGTCACGCTGTTACAGCTTGAGGCAGATAAATTACAGTACGAGCAAAATTACTATCGGAGTGATGAGTATAAAGAATTAGCAGTACGTGAACGTCTAGGCTTAGCGTTTCCGGGTGAAAAAGTGCTAATACTGCCACCAAACTCTGAAGAGGCTAAAGCATCAGATGCTGCGTACACGAACAAAAAGGTTGCGACGCCTGTGCAGGCAAGTAACCTAGAGCAATGGATCAACTTCCTATTCGGTGGTACCTACCGCAACTTGAACAAATAGGCTACATCTGTTAGAATATTGAGTAGTAGAGCTTCTGGTCAGCTTTTCAATGACCAGGTCATGAAACTACACCCACAACGCGGGGTGGAGCAGTCTGGTCAGCTCGCGTGGCTCATAACCACGAGGTCAGAGGTTCAAATCCTCTCCCCGCTACCAAGTAAGCACTCTGAGCATTTGCTCGGAGTTTTTACTTTTTTAGTGACGTGGATTTGAACCTCTGACCCGCGAGATTCATCTCGCGGTGGTCAGTGGTCGTGTAGTACAGTGAAGTTCTGGAAAAGTTTACTTTTGCCAGAACAAACAAGCGGAAGAGGCAGCTTGCTGCCGATATTCCCCGACACACCGGAACAATTATTGCTATTACAAAAAACTATTGTACAATATACACACTATGGTTTCCGAACAAGGATGGGGAAGTGGTGGCCCTGAAGATTTACCCCCAGAACTACTAGCTGAAATTGCCGATGCGTTGCAGCCGGTTGCTGATGAACTGGCGCTCGAAGAGATTGCTGATGCGATAGAACAAGGAAATGAAGACGAACAGATAAGGCTGATGCTGGAGAGAATGCAACAGCAGTATCCGGATGTCTATGCTTGGCTGAAACAATATGCAGTGGCAAATGGGATTATGTTCAACACTGAGCGAATTTATTACCACATCACACATGCGGAGGCTAATGGCCAAGACTTATCTGATGAGCTATGGGCTATGAGGTATTTTTGTGGGCAGGTTTTCAAAATCATTTCGTTAAGTGGTTTTCAGGAAAAAGAAAAGATTGATGTACAAATTGAAATTGCGATGCTGGAGGGTCTAACTGCTCGCCAACGTGCGTTCTTGACTCAATATGCAGACGAAATGCTTGGTGGTCCATCGATAGAAACGCTTACTCCAGAGCAGCGGCACAGTCGATTGGTCGGGTATGCATTAGCAGACATAGAGAATCGCCTAGATTTTATATTAGTTGAAAAAGATATTCAATTGTTTACAGAATTTGTAACGTCGCATTTTGCGGTAGCAAGTGAAGATCCATTATTGACGGAGCTATGGATGAGTTATATGTATAATCGTATATTCCGAAAAAAGGGCGTCGAAGCACCTCGAGTATCCCAAAGTTTGATGGCGATACTACATAAATTACGCATTGACCCAACAGAATTTGAATCGTACGTTGCCCAGATTGATGCGTTGCTCGACGGCGATGAAGGCTAAAGCTTAGTTAAGTAGGTACTCTGGCGACTTTCCAGTGCCTCATCGTACGCTTTTTGCAGCTTTTTAGTAATACCATCGCTAGCAATGTGTCGACTATCGATTACCGAAACGGGCGAGAGGAAAGAACTAGTGCCTGTCACAAATACTTCATCTGCAATGTACAGTTCAGTCAGGTCGATAGGTCGTTCTTCGCATACAATTCCCATGTCCGCCGCCAGTTCTAGCACGGTGCGGCGGTTAATGCCTTCTAGAATATCCATATTTTGACCGGGCGTAATTAATTTTCCATTTCGTACAATGAAAATATTTGCCGCCGAAAGTTCAGCCACATGTCCTGAGCTATCTAGGAAAATACAATCGTCATAACCGCTGTCAATCGCGTCTTGGCGAGCCAGCACTGAGTTTACGTAGGCACCATTTACTTTAGCACGAGAGGGAATAGAGAAGTCGGGCGTTCGGCGCCATACACTGGTTTTTAATTTCACGCCATCGCGAGGCACGATGCTCGCAGCTTCGTACACAAAGGCGCTCAGTACGGTATTGAGCCCTCGTGAACGCGTACCAGGCAGCTTTTCATCCACATGAAAACTTGCCCGCACGAATACATTTTCCTCAGGCGCATTAGCTTCTAGTAACTTTTTCATGGCACTTTCAAATACGTCAAATGACCATTTTTCAGCAAACGTATCCATGCCAATAATCTTGCACGAATCTACCAGCCGTTGGTAATGATCGGCGATACGAAATGCAAAGTATTCTTTATCGTGTATGGCAACATGAAACACGGTGTAGACACTGAGTCCATACAATACAGCCGAGCTAGCTATCGATAAATTAGCTTCTTTTTCTGGAACTAACTTGCCGTCGAAGTAAACAGTGGGGTAGAGTCGAGCCATACTTCCCTACTGCCCTAACCTGGTGGCTGCCAAACGAACAGCTTCAGACCAACTAAGAAATGCGTGAGGCGTGGTAGCCAAATCCGCAGCGCTCAGACCATGTTTTACGGCCAAGCCTAATTCATGAATAATCTCTGCTGCGTGTGGCGCAACTACGGTAGCACCTAGTAGGGTGCCGTGTTTATCTGCGATTAGTTTCACAAAGCCATCACGAAAGTCACTGGTGTTGCTGCGCGCTACCATGTTCAAAGGCACGAGAGCTTTCTTTATGGTGAGGTCTCGTTTCAAGCAATCGTCTTCATTTAGGCCTACGCTGGCAATACCGGGGAAGGTAAAGGTCAAACGTGGTGACGCCGTATAATCTGGTGAAACCTTTTGTTTGTATAGTAAATTGTGTGCTGCAACTCGACTCTCAAGTAAAGCTACATGTGCTTGGCTGTTGAGACCCAGTACGTCACCAGCCGCGTAGATGTGTTTGGTGCTGGTTTGTAGGTGCTCGTTTACCTCGATACCTTTAGGTGTATAGTCGATACCTGCGTTGTCGAGTCCTAAATCGATATTTGGTTTACGGCCGGCTGCTACCAGTACTTCATCTACGCGCACAGATTTTTCCACGCCACCACGCAGAAAAGTAACTTTTTTACCTAGGCCGTCTTTTTGCACTACCAATACTTTTGTCTGAGTTAGTGTGGTCACGCCTTTATTTTCCTTCAGCAAACGTTCCATTAGTGTACCGACTTCTTCATCATCTTTTGGCAGTAAACGACTAGCGACTTCACCGATATACACTTTTGTGCCGAATATCGCCATTAGCTGAGCAATTTCAACGCCAACTGAGCCGCCGCCGATAATAAATAGGCTTTTTGGTGGGCGGATTGATTCTAAAATAGTGCGGGGTGTTACATACGACACATCCGCAAGGCCTTGAATATCAGGTGCAACCCAATGTGACCCGGTAGCAACCAAAAATGATGCTGCCGAGAGGTGTCGGCGGTTGACGCTAATTTCATTTGGGCTAATGAAATGAGCAGCGCTATTGTACGTTGCAATGCCTTCATTCTCATAAAATTTTCGATTACCTCCGGCACCGGTACGTTTTACCGCAAGCTCTTTCCATGCGCGCAAAGAAGGGTAGTTGTAGCTTAACGTGCTTGAACGCAGGCCAAATCGTGCACCGTGGCGGGCCTCGTCGTATAATTGTGCCGCGTGCAGTAATGCTTTGGTAGGAATATCACTCCAGTTGGGTGAGTCACCACCAAATGTATCGGCCTCAACAATGGCAACACGTTTGCCACTGCGAGCGGCAATGGTCGCTGCGGCACTACCTGCCGCGCCGCTGCCTATCACGATAAGGTCGTAGTCGAATGATGATTTTCTAGCCATATGATATGTTTGCTCCTAAAGCACTAAATAGTGATGTTTATACATGTAGGCGGCTTCCGGGTGAATACGCTGTAGATGATGTGCTGCTACGCGGCGCACGTCTGCCGAGGTAATTTCTGGACGCTCTGTGCACCACACTATAACTGCGCGGCATACATTTGCCGCTGCCGTTTCAGCTTCGCCTTCGGGGCTGCGTACGCTCAAACAAGCGGCTTTTAAACTGTTATGAAGTTTATTCTGGTTGAATCGTTCACTTGGGCGGCGTCCGCCTTGTTTTACTACATCAATTGGTTGGCTCATAGTGCGCTCCCAGCTGAGGCAGACACAACGGGCGCAAGTACTTCGGCTACATACAGATAAAATCCTAAAATAAACAGTCCAGTCCCCGCGATAAATTGAAGAAATAGTTTGTTGTCTTCTCGCCACTTCTGAATCTGACTTAATTTTCGCCCGCTTCCAATCAGCCCATTTACGACAAGTAGCGGCAGCAGGGAAATGAGGCCGTATAGCGCAATACCGACTAGTTGCCAAAGTGGCGGTACCGAAACAAGGGCGAATGCACCGACTGCAACCGGAGCCAACACAAACAATAGTTCGGCGACAACGCTCGAAAGCCCAAGTCCGAATGCTTCACCACTGTTTTTAGTTGCCTTCGTGCGGTCATGAAGATATTTGGCGACATCACGCGGGACCCATAAGCTCGTGCCACCCTGTTTGCGGTAATAAAATAACCACACCGAAACGCCAAGCCCAAATAATAATCCACACAGCACCACCCAAGCCAAGCTTGGGATTTTCGTACCGAAGACATTGCTGGCGACCAGCGCGGTAAAAGAGACAAGCAATATAGTCATTACACCAACACCTGCAACGAAAGCGTTGGTAAGCCGAAGTAAATGGCTGTGCGAACGCTTCGAGCCAATGGTGTGGCTACTAAGTAGCGTCAGCATACTAATACTCAGCTGAAAACTAGCATGAATAAGTGCAGCAACCGATACAATAACGAGTGAAGTCAGAAGTTCCATACGGGTATATTTTTATGTTTAAATAGAGTACCTCTAGATAATTTATACCATAACCGAGATAGGTTTTGCAAAAAAGTGGGCAGAGGGTATTGACTTTTTTATACGCTTATGCTAATATAGTATTACAAATCAATTAAAAAACACAAAAAGCAAGGAACCACCACAATGAAATCACTGCAAGAAGATGCAAAACCAGAGCTCGCAACTTGGAACCGTTCACGAAGCGACCTAGAACTACGCAGTTTTATTAGCACTCGCTTTAATGCCCTATCAGGTGTTGAGGTAGAGTAAACAGTATTGTTTAAGAAATAACCAAAAATACTATTCAGGCAATACGCTTGCGGAAGTAACTGGCGGCTCTGAGCCATCATAGACATCAAGCGATCCAGAGCGTGAAACAACCTCATTATCACTCGTCAATGTCATAGTTCCATCAAGTAGTGGTACGGGATCGTACGTAACACCGAGTGGCAGGCGACGAGGCGAAGTTTGCCAGAGTAAACCAGATCGATCAACCTTTCCTGTAAACTGCTTAACTGTGAGATTTATCGTGTCACCATTGATGTCACCAATCATATAGTTAAAGCCAGCTTGCGTAATTAACCCCCCATGACTAATCTGAGTCACGCCATCTACATGATGTGCAGTAACATCATGAACTTCACCGCAAAGATATAAATCAACTTTGTGCTTTACCATGCTCTTCCAGAAGTCAGAATTTCTTCCACCCTTATACATCATGCCAGACGAGTGACTTTGTCTAACTGGTCCAACCACAGGTGTATGACCTTGTACAATAATCCATTTCACGCCGTCTTTGTTGGCCTTGGCGAGTACTTTATTGAACCACGCTTGCTGGTCTTTATCGAGCTTTGCAACAACATCCGCTCTGCCGTTGGTAACCCCGCGCTTGAAAACGTCAACGGTAATTAATTGAACATTTGGATTTGGCCGCACGGCATAGGCTGTTTTTGCAGCTTGTCCCTTTGGATGATTCTTAAAGCGCGGGTTACCCCATTTATTCGTCAGTAGCTCTTTATAGAAGCTTTGTCGCCACGTTTCGATGTTTTTATACTTGAATGTCAGGTATTCGTTTTTATTTTTTGTCCAAGGATTATCACCAATATCGTGGTCGCCAACGGCTGGGTATACATTCATGCCTCGTACCTTGAATCGGTTTATCCATTTTGTGTAGTAAAGGTCGCCCGCACGTAAAACAGCTTTTCGTTTTTGGTCGTTGGTCCGGACGGGTCCAAAAGTACCGGTGTTAGAATCATCGCGTCCCCAGTGTCCTTCAACCAAGTCACCAGCAACATAGACATCTTTGATGTTTTCAGACTTCATCGTGTTTAATAAGAAGCTCTGGGCTGTTTGGTAACTTTTGTTCATTGAGTTAGGCTGGCCTTTTCGATATAGTGGGGCTCCACTAACATCTGCAAGGTCGGCATTCATGAAATCCGGTGCGGAAAGAAATTGATACTTACTAGGTGACGCAGCACCAACAAAAAGTGGTACACCAATAACAACACCGAACAGTAAGCCCGTTAATAATAGTCTTGTCTTGCTGGTGTTGGACTTTTTTGTCATACGTTTCTTTTTGGTGGTTCCATTTTTTGATTTCTTTTTTGGCATAGATAAATAATAAAATAATCATCTTGCTTATGCAAGTATAAAAAAGAAACACGACCATATTTGATCATGTTTCTTTGGTAGCACCAGGTAGGCTATCGCCTTGAGGCTCCTCCGCTACGAAAGGGACACGTGCGAGCACGAGTTTCCTTTCTCCGCTACGCGACCTACCGACCAAATTTTGCTACGCAAAATGGTCGGCAGTCCAGACCACCTGTCATTACCACGCAAAAACCCCACTTCACTGTGGGGTTCATGCGTGGTAGCACCAGGTAGGCTTGAACTACCGACCTCAGGCTTATGAGTCCTGCGCTCTAACCAGCTGAGCTATGGTGCCTCGTTTTGCTTGAATAATTGTAGCAAAACAGATAGGAATTTTCCAGAGGTACTATTCAGTAATAATGCTGTGTCGTACCTGGTAGATCTTCTTCGCAATAGCGCTACCAAGCAAACTCAAAACAAATGTTATGACAAAGCCAAGTGTGGCTGTGCCAAATGTGAAGGGTGCTGAACTAGTCCGTTCAAGAAAGAAAGGCGCTAACAGAAGTGTATCAACAAGATACGCAAGCGTCAGCCCAACACTAATTATAAGTGTGGTGGTCACCTCACTTTTGTGAGCATTTTGGAACTTACGAACTTGGTAGTAAACAGGAATTGCAAACAGTACTGGCGCAATAGTAAGGCTAATGGTTGCGATGCTACTGATGATCGATTCAGCACTAGTATCATCGCTTACAAAGTAAGCAA
Source organism: bacterium (assembly GCA_030427525.1). GTDB lineage: Bacteria > Patescibacteriota > Saccharimonadia > Saccharimonadales > Saccharimonadaceae > UBA1020. The sequence goes on along the minus strand of JAUIBD010000001.1, from coordinate 157,321 downwards.
CAGCTGCAACAGCAGCGGCAACGACAAGCACGATGAGGCATAGTACGAGACTGCGAAGAATAGTTGATGTCGGGGTAGATTTTTTCATGGGAGCTCCTATAATTTTTTAATTAAATGCTGGATATGTGATGATTGCAATGGAGTGATATGGCGAATAACAAAACGTCGCAACACTTCCTCACCACCCTCTGTCAATGAGTAGTATTTTCTGTCGGGTCCGCCTTCGGGTGACGGCTCTTTTTGCAGTGTTACTAGTCCCAGGGTCTTAAAACGACGAAGGGCACGGTAGAGGCTTTGTTCAGTGACAATAAACGAGCCATCCGTAGCACTAGACATAAAAAGGGCAATTTCTTGTGCATATTTTTTGCCATCAAAAAGAGCAATCAAAATCCATAACGTTAGCTGACCCTTTTTATAAACTTCGTCCCAGTCGGCAACGATATCACCGATAATACGTTCCTGCAATAAGCTGCCTTTCGTTTAAGTACTATACCATAAGTATACTACTATGATGCAACGAATACAAACACTTTGCGGTATAACAGAACTATACTGCCACGACACACACTATCCGCCAGTCGGCGGAAAAATCGTTCCTCTGGGTGAATCATTTATTGTCTTCGGGCTAATCGCTAAGAAACAGATAGGAATTTTCCAGAGGTGATTGGTATACTAATACTATGAAACGAGTAATTTTAGCCAGTCAGTCCACCTGGCGTCAGCAGCTACTGGCTAGTGTGGGTGTGGAATTTGAGGTTATTCCCAGCAATTTTGAAGAGAAGTTAGATGAAAGTCGCGACGCTGTCGTGGTTGCAAAAGAGCTTGCTCTTGGCAAAGCGCAGGACGTAGCCGAAAAATACCCAGACGCCTATGTGATTGGTGCAGATACGTTCGCCTTTTATGAGGGCAAGCAGATTGGTAAGCCGGCCTCACCTACACAGGCGCTACAAACACTAAAGATGCTGTGTGGCAACACGCACCAAATCGTGACTGGTGTCGCTATTGTTTCGATACATAACAACATACGTCTGGTTGATGCGTCGGTAGTTGATATGACTTTCGGTAAACACAGCGATGAAGAACTGCAAGCCTATGTAGACACTGGTGACCCAATGGATAAAGCAGGAGCATACGGCATTCAAAGCAAAGGTGATTTCTTAGTAGAGCGCATTACGGGTGAGCCGAATACAGTAATCGGCTTGCCTACTATATTGCTTGCCACAATGCTTGAAAAAGCTGGCATTACAACTACCGAAACGCGCACAAAAGAGCTATAATAAAACTATATCCACGCGATACACACTATCTGCTCAGCTCGAGCGGAAAAGCGTCCCTCGCAGCAGGAATCATCGTTGTCTTCGGGCTAATCGCTAAGAAACGGGCGAGATACAAACGGGCAACACATTTCAAACACACGTTTCTCTTATAAATCTAAGAGGTATATTGAAATGAATGATGAATCTATGGAATATATTGCGACGCCGCAGAGCCAGTCGCGACCAACGCGGATAGACGCATTGCTCAAACGGCGAATGGAAGAGTTTTTACTAGAACGCCGGCGCAGACTGTGGCAGGAGTCTGGACAATGAACGATGAGCAATTGTTAGACGAGCGCGTGCAAGTGTTGTGCACATTTGGTGGCGGGCTAAACCCGTGCACGCCCGTAAAATTTCGGCGAGCAAATGGACGGGAAGTCGCAATTACTGAAATTGGCTTGCGCCATCCAACTATACAAGGTAAACGCATGGTCCACATGTTCGATGTGACAGACGGCGGGGCAGACTATCGTTTAGAATTCGATAGTGAACGCCTAACGTGGCGTCTTACGTTAGAGGCTGACCATGCTGAATAATTCATACAACGCTTCCCTGCCTTTAGTAATGCATATTGACTTAAACAGTTGCTTTGCCACGGTAGAGCAGCAAGCCCGGCCAATGCTGCGGGGAAAGCCAGTGGCCATTATGAATCGTCGCACGGAACACACCATGATAATTACTGCTAGCTATGAGGCTAAGGCAATGGGTGTAAAGCTTGGCATGCGGTTTCGCGACGCAAAGAAACTGTGCCCAGAATTAATCGGACTTGAAAGCGACCCGCCAAAATATAGGTACGTGTATCATAAGCTGCTTGATATTATGAATGATTATTCGGCGCACGTGCGCATGAAAAGTATTGATGAAGGGGTGATTGATTTTAGCGAAAGCACGCAGGCGCTACAAGGGCGGGATTTGGCGGAGATTGGGTATGAAATAAAACAGCGACTCAAAGACGAAGTAGGATGTGCAATGCGCTGCAATGTAGGCATTGCTACAAATCGGTTTTTAGCCAAAACGGCGGCAGGACTGCATAAACCAGATGGACTCGATGTTTTAACGTCGCAAAATATTAGGGAGGTATTTTCGACCCTAGAACTGACTGATATTACGGGGATTGCTGGGCGTATGGAACGTCGGCTCAATGCAGTCGGTATTTACACTCCCCTACAGTTTCTCGATGCTGACCCAGCTACGTTACACAAGATGGTCTATAAAAGTATTTGCGGGCTTGAGTGGCACCAGCGCCTGCGGGGCTGGGAAGTCGACAAACGGGATTTTCCTATTCGAACTGCCGGGCGTCAGTATGTGCTAGAACGATTTGATCTTACGCACGAGCAAGTGCTGCAGCGACTACACAATTTGTGCGAAAGTACAGGCTACAAAGTGCGTTCACAGGGCTTAGTGGCGCGCGGTGTCGCCGTGCATGCACGCAGTCATTCACGGGGCTATTGGCATAGCAGGCACATGGCTAGCGTGCCGTTCTTCAGCAACCAAACCATTTACAGTATTGCAAAGCAACTGTTTGCAAATGCCCCGAGTGATCCAAAAGAAATTGGCGTAACGTGTTATGAACTTAGTGAAGCAAGCGAAAACCAGCTGCATTTATTTGGTGACGAGCTAGTTCGTGAACATGAAGTAGTCGATGCCATAGATGACATTAACAAACGCTACGGCGAGCGTACGATTCACAGCGCCGACACGCTAAACACTGGGCATTATGTAAAACAAAAAATACCGTTTGGTAGTACCAGGTATCTATGAGAAAAATTTTTCATAGGTTGTGCGCATTTTTAGCGTGAAGTTACCAGGATTGGTGGCAACACTTTCACGCAATTCATTGGGGCTCAGCCAAACTGTGTCACTGACTTCAGATGGGTCTAAAGAAAGGGTAGTGTCGTGAGTAATTTCTGCGGTGAACACCGCAATAAAGTACTGTAGTGGAGTAGGATCATGCTCAAATGTAAAACGATCTTTGCCAACGAACCGTAGCGAGGTAGCTATGCCAATTTCTTCTTTCATCTCACGTAGTGCAGCAGTTTCATAGTCTTCACCCTCATCAACGTGGCCTGAGGCTGCCCAGGTAAACTTACCAGGATTTTCCTTTTTATGCATACTTCGTTTTTGTAACAGAAAATTACCACCTTTATCACGCAGGACGATATGTACGCTGCGCAGTATCAATCCGTTTGCCCACGCTTCTTCGCGTGCGGCGATACTAACTGGTTGGTCGTTTTCGTCAACAACTTGCAAGCGTTCATTCATAGTACGAGTATACTGGATAGTATGAATAAGTCAGTAATCCTACTATTTGCCACGATATTTGGAGCCGTAGGCGCATATGTGCCGGTGCTGTTTGGTGATAACAATTTACTGAGTGGCTGGAGTATTTTAGGCGGTATGGTAGGCGGCTTTTTCGGTATTTGGTTTGCGGCATGGCTTGCGAAAAGTTTTGAGTGGTAATGAAATATATTGTGGCAGTCAGTGGCGGGGTGGACTCGGTGGTATTACTAGATATGCTAGTAAAAAAAGGTGAGGATGAACTGATTGTCGCCCATTTTGACCATGGTATTCGACCAGAAAGCGATGCTGACGCCAGATTTGTGGAAGCATTAGCAAACAGTTACAGGCTAAAGTTTGAGACCAAACGCGAGGAACTAGGAGAATCAGCAAGTGAAGAGTTGGCGCGTGAACGACGGTATAAATTTTTGCGTGGTGTTGCGGAAAGAAATGGAGCGAAGCTAGTGACGGCGCACCACATTGAAGACTCACTTGAAAGCATCGCCATAAATCTTATGCGCGGAACAGGCTGGCGCGGGCTGGCGGTGATGAGTGGAGATATCGTACGTCCCCTGCTGTCTACCAGTAAAAACCAGCTATATTACTATGGCTTGGAACACAATCTCGAATGGATCCAAGACGAAACTAATTATAGTAAAAAATACTTACGGAATCGTTTGCGTTGCAAGATTAAGCATGACTTACCCGCAGCCAACAAGGTACGATTGAGATGGCTATGGCAAGATCAACTTGAGCTTCGTCGCAAAATAAATACAGAGCTGGATGAAATGATCAGCCATCAGTCTATTCTTTCAAGATACTTTTTCTCTAACATCGACGAAAGCGTAGCAAGCGAGTTATTGCAATCCGTGCTAGAGAGCAAGGGTGCAAGCCTTACTAGACCACAGCGGAAACGAGCAATACATGCAATAAAAACCATGAAGCCAGGTGGTGTATTCGAAGCTGGGGCTGGCGTGAAACTTGAATTTTCACAAAGAGAATTCGTTGTCAAAACAGGGTAAAAACTGCTATTATTATAAGTAGTGAGACAATTAAACTTCTCTTCAGAATGATCCCTCAGGAAGGACGGACATAGATAACGCATGGCAACAATGAAAAAACCACCAAAAGGCGGCGGACCTGGCAACATAATTCGATTGACATTGTTTTGGGTACTGCTAGCTGCAACAACACTCGGTATAGTAGCAATACTATCGCCACAGGAAAAACTAAAAGATGTAAGCTTGTCGAGTGTTATTAACCGTGCTAATGACGGCGAGATTAGCAAGTTGCAAGTGGAAGGCGATAACGTAAAAGTTACAGTAAAAGGTAACGACAAGCCAACCGAGAAAACAGTGAAAGACAGTAGTGGAACGCTGTATGAACAGGGTTTGGACAAAGATGCTAAAACAGAGGTTGAATATGTGCAGCCATCTGGTACAAGTGATGCAATTTGGACCATTGCGAGTATTTTCCTACCAGTGCTGTTGATTGGTGGATTGTTCATATTTATGATGCGCCAAGCACAGGGACAAAATAACCAAGCTATGGGCTTTGGTAAAAGCAAAGCAAAACTATATGGCATCGATAAAGAACGTGTCACGTTTGCCGATATAGCGGGTAATGATTCTGCCAAGCAAGACCTAGAAGAAGTTGTTGACTTTCTAAAGCACCCAAAAAAATACCAACAACTTGGTGCCAAGATTCCAAAGGGCGTGCTGCTAGTAGGTCACCCAGGTACAGGTAAAACTATGCTAGCTCGTGCTGTTGCTGGTGAAGCCAACGTTCCATTCTTTAGTATTTCTGGTTCGGAATTTGTCGAGATGTTTGTAGGTGTGGGTGCGAGCCGAGTACGCGACTTGTTCGCCAAGGCAAAGAAAAACGCCCCGGCAATTATATTCATTGATGAAATCGATGCTGTTGGTCGTAAGCGTGGTAGTGGAATGGGCGGCGGTCATGACGAACGTGAACAAACCCTGAACCAAATTTTGGTTGAAATGGATGGATTCGAGACAGGCACAAATGTCATAGTGCTAGCTGCGACCAACCGAGCAGACGTGTTAGACCCTGCCCTACTGCGGCCTGGTCGCTTTGATCGCCGAACCAACATTATGTTACCAGAGCGTAAAGATCGCGAAGCAATTTTGAAGGTTCACTTTAAAAACAAGCCAACTGAAGCAAACGTAAACCTAGATAAGCTTGCGGCAAAGACTGCAGGCAGTAGTGGCGCGGATCTTGCCAATATTGCAAACGAAGCTGCCATTATTACCGCTCGCCGAAATGCCAAAAAAATCACGAACGCAGACATTACAGAGGCATTTGAAAAAGTTGCCATTGGCCCAGAACGAAAAGCCAAAGTAATGAATGACAGAGAAAAAGAACTAACTGCCTATCACGAGGCTGGTCACGCGATTGTTGGTCATGTGTTACCAGATTCGGACCCAGTACATAAAGTGACTATCATTCCACGTGGCGGTACGGGTGGAGTAACTTGGTTCTTGCCACCCGAAGACAAAAGCTATACCAATGTTTTTGAATTCAAAGACATCTTGGCTCGCGCCATGGGTGGTCGAATCGCTGAAAAAATTAAATACGGCGACGATGGTATTACAACTGGTGCTGGTAATGATTTGCGTAAGGCTACCGAAATCGCTCGCGATATGGTGATAGAGCAGGGTATGGGTAAGGCTCTACGAGATCAGGTATTTCATGAAGACAATGGCGGTATGGTGTTCGACAAAATCACACACGAGCGACCATATAGCGATGATACCGCTAAGCAAATCGATAGTGAAGTTGAACTACTAATCAAAGAAGCCGCGCGGCGCGCTGAGGTGGTTATTCGTGCCAATATGGCTGGTCTTGAAAAATTGGCAGGAGCACTCTTAAAAGAAGAAACTATCGAAGAGGAAGTGGTCGAACAATTGCTACACGATACTAAACTACCCAAAGAGGCTATGCTGCACGCATAGGCAACGCATATGGGGCGAGTCCAGAGCGTTGTATCTCGAGCAAACACAAAGCTGACTGTTCAATTTGCTGCTGTTCTATTAGCGAGTTCTTCACTAATAGGTATGCTATTCGGGTTCCTTCGCGAACGTCTACTAAATGCTACGTACTTCGATACGTATAAAGTTGGGCTTGATGCCTACACCACGGCGTTTACCATTCCCGACTTCATGTTCTTTATTCTGGTATCAGGCGCGCTAAGCGTCACGTTTATACCGGTATTTAATCAGCGCCTGGCTGGTGGCAATAAAAAATCTGCCTGGGAGCTTTCTACCAGTATGGTGAACTTTATGGCGCTGGCAACTCTCATCGCAAGCGTATTAATTATTATTTTTGCTGAGCCCATTATTCGCTATATTGTTGCTCCGGGTTTTGCTAATAGCGAAACAGCCATGGGGCTTTCAGTGAGCATGATGCGGGTGATTGCTATAAATCCATTCTTGTTCGCCATTGCCACGGTGGTAGCAAGTATGCAACAAGCGGCGGGGCGTTTTACTTTTTATGCGTTAGCGCCGACCATTTATAACATAGGTATTATCATAGGTATCTTGTACTTCACAAACGGTATTACCATTTTTGGCGTGCAAGTGTTTGAAGGCGGAATCATGGGTGTCGCGCTGGGCGTTGTGCTGGGTTCGATAATGCAATTACTTGTGAGCTGCTTAGGGTTGATTGGGCTTGGATTTGATTATAACTTTAAAATCTACTGGAAGAACAAAGGCTTTCGTAAAGTACTTGGCTTGCTGCCTGCGCGTTCGCTCGACCAAGGCATGGACTACATTGTGGCAATGGTCGAAAACAATCTAGCATCACGCATGGCGCCTGGTACAGTGCGTGCGTTCAACCAGGCGACTATGCTACACCTCGCACCGATTAATCTGATCGGTGTAGCTATTTCTACGGCAGCATTTCCACAGCTTACCGAGCGGCTGAGCGAAGGTAAGGTTTCGCTATTTCGTCAGGAATTACAAGCTGTACTTCGGGTGATTATTTGGCTGGCACTTCCCGTGGCGTTAATTACCTTCTTCACGCGTGGCTACGTAGTAAACTTTATTAAGCCGGGTGGTAATATTCTCATCGCAGGGTTACTAAGCGTTTTGGTACCAGCAATATTAGCACGCTCAATCTACTACATCGCGGCGCGAAGTTTTTATGCCCAGCAAGATACGCGAACGCCAATGTACGTTTCTATTTTTGCAATCGGTCTAAATATTGCACTTGCAGTTTGGTTCACGCAATCACTCAAGATGGGAGCGTACGGATTAGCATTCGCACAGTCAATCATGGCAATTGTCGAAGTCATCATACTCCTAGTTATTATGAATACACGTATCAAAGGCTTGTTTACTTCATCTTTCTGGCATGCAGTTGGACGCATGGCGAGCGCCGCAGGTATTATGTCTATAGTTAACTACATGATGGTAAGCTTGCTACCACTGCAGGCAGGTGACTTTAGTAGTTTCTACTTTTCTTTTCCAAAATTCGTCATTATTGTTGGTACCAGCTTCGCTGTGTACGTAGGCATTAGCAAGCTCTTTCGTCTGTCAGAGCCTGAGCCGTTATTGCTAGCACTGAAGCGCATGTGGCAACGCATGGCTCGCAGAACAAGCTAAAAAATGCTATAATTACCCCTGATATATGGACCAAGAACACATACGAAATTTTTGTATTATTGCTCATATCGATCACGGCAAATCTACGCTCGCTGATCGAATGCTTGAATTGACCGACACAGTACAAAAACGTGACATGAAAAGTCAGCTGCTGGATAGCATGGAGCTAGAGCGAGAAAAGGGCATCACCATTAAACTTGCTCCAGTACGAATGAACTATAAAGATCATGACTTAAACCTGATTGACACACCAGGCCATGTCGATTTTAGCTATGAAGTAAGCCGCAGTTTGGAAGCATGTGAAGGTGCCGTGCTGGTTGTTGATGCAAGCCAGGGAATTCAAGCGCAGACACTTGCTAATGTATATTTGGCACTAGCGGCGGACTTAGAAATTATTCCGGTGCTTAATAAAGTAGATCTTCCGGCGGCTGATGTACCGCGTGTTAGTGCACAGGTAATCAACTTGCTTGGCTGTAAGGAAGAGGATATATTAAAAATTTCCGCGAAAACAGGCGAGGGTGTGCCAGACGTACTTGACGCAGTTATCGAGCGTATTTTGCCACCGACGGGCGACACCGCAAAACCGGCACGGTCATTGATATTCGATAGTTACTACGATGATTATCGAGGTGTGATTTTGTATACGAGGGTGGTAGACGGCAACATTAAAAAAGGTGACACTATAGAGATGCTGGCAACAGGAGCACATGGACTAGCGCTAGAAGTTGGCGCGCTCTCGCCTACGATGAAACCAGAAAGTGAAATTGCTACGGGTGAAATTGGTTATATTGTTACCAACCTAAAAACAACGCGTGATGCCAAAGTTGGTGATACAGTAACGGTAAAACGAGCTCACGCAAGTGAAGCGCTTCCTGGCTATAAAAATGTGCAACCCTTTGTTTACGCCGGTTTCTTCCCTGTTTCAAACGAAGACTATAATGATTTAAAAGACGCTATAGAGAAGCTATCTCTCAGTGACTCTGCCTTGCAGTTTGAACCAGAGAACTCACCAGTCTTGGGATTTGGTGTACGAATAGGGTTCCTTGGTTTGCTGCACATGGACATTATTCGCGAGCGGCTTGAACGTGAGTACAACCTAGACCTTGTCGTCACAAATCCAAGCACTGACTATCAGATTACTATGACAACAGGGGAAGAAATTGATATAAAATCTGCTGCAGACTTACCACCTGTCACGAAGATTAATGAAATTCGTGAACCATGGATTGATGGCGAAATTGTTGTACCATCAGATTACATTGGCTCAGTTATTCAGCTAATCGTATCAAAGCGAGGTAAGCAAAAGAACTTGAGTTATATTGACGAGCGGGCATTGATTTCATTTGAAGCGCCATTAGCGAACCTGCTGACAGATTTTTACGATCAGTTAAAAAGCGTTACTAGTGGCTACGGTAGTTTCAACTACGAACTAGCAGGCTACCATGCAGAAGATTTGGTGCGCGTGGATTTTTATGTTGGTGGCGAGATGGTGGATGCACTTTCAGTCATGGCGCATCGGACAGAATCACAAAGCCTGGGCAGGGAAGTAGTGAAAAAGCTGAAAGATGTTGTACCACGTCAAAGCTTTCAAGTGAGCTTACAGGCAGCCATTGGAGGCAAGTTTATCGCACGTGAAGACATTTCGGCATATCGTAAAGACGTAACAACCGGCCTGTATGGCGGCGATGTATCCCGCAAAAAGAAAGTACTTGCCAAACAGGCAAAAGGTAAAAAGCGTATGAAGCGCTTTGGCAAAGTTGATATTCCATCCGAAGCATTTACGGTGATGTTAAAACGTGACTAAATAGTATCAGAGTAGATAGCTTATTAGCTCGACGATGGTATACTACAGAGCGTGAACAGTACAAACACAAACAGTATCTTTGGCTTCTCTAGTATCGAGTATCTATTGGGCGGTTTACTAGCATTATTTATTACAGGCATGCTACTTATACCCAATATCTACAGTGACGCTGCTTTCACGTCGTATATTTCTTATGAAAAAGATCACCCGTCTGCTGTTCGCGCAACGTACGCCAATATTCAAGACAATATAAACCAAAGTAAATTTGCCGCTGATTCGTCGTTATTTATTTTTTGGGCGGTTATTGGCCTGATAGTATATACATTTGGAGAATTCGTAATTAAATTTGTAAAAGAAGTTATACGATTTAGGGATGTGATTCGGACATCTCCTTATAATAGTTCACCGATGATCAGAGAAACACTTACCAGAGTCGCTGCCCGTTTTGCAGCAGTAGCAGGCACTTATTTACTAGCGACAATGGCAATAAGATATGTTATTCCGCTACTTCTATATATACTATCTCTGTCGACATTCAGTCTATGGCTAATTCCCCAAGCAATCCTAGTAGCGGCTATAGTTTTTATATATATTCACGGCTTTGTAGTGCTGGTACGTGTTATGTTTTTGAAGATTCGCCTGTTCCAGGCTAACTAAATAAACCAGTTGTACTGCCACGTAAAGAAACTAATTACGCCATGTAATATTTTCCAACTCGCTTGCCCCCAACCATCCCAGAACCAATGCGCTTCTGACTGAACGATGTAGGTAAATACACCACCACCTTGTATGAATGCAACAATGAATAGCACGGCTAGGATAGCAATGACATAGTTCTTGATTTTTAGTTGACCCGCCGCATACAGCAGAGCCTGCAGACACATAGCCATAACAACGGGTATTAGCGGCAGCAGGTATCGTCCGTTAATTGCAACAGGAATACCCGTGGCAGCATATTCATTGTAGAGCTTAAGCGACAGTGTACCGACGTAAACGATGCTTACTAGCGAAGCGGCACCAATATACGGCCACTTTTTATACAGCGTTTTGCCATACCGAAGCAGGGCGAGTAAACCAGAAAAAACGACTATCGCCGCAATTGGCCAATGGAGGGGTAAGGGCGGTTTGGTCTGGTAGCCGTTAGTTGGCCCGGCAACGGCAAACGTAAGTCGCATAACCATGCCAGTTGTCCAATCTGCAATCATGTACTCGGGATAAGACTTGGCTTCAAAACTAGGGTCCAAGTTTTCCTTGTAATTTTTATTACGGGCCCAGGGGCCGTATTCCATGCATGCTTCTTCACTAAACACCACCGAACAATCAGGAATCGGGCTATTGTAACGAATATAGTTTTCGAAGTAGCGAATGTTAAAGAAAGCGCCAGCAACGAATAAAGCTGCTAGACTCCAAGCTGTTAGCTTGCTAGTATTTTTCAGACTACTGAAAATATGTGCCCGAAATGGGTGCAAGCCTTGCTTGCGAACAACAACAAATATGAGCCAGGTCAGCCATAGTCCCATACCTAGCACAATTGGTAAAAACGCATATTTTATAGGCATAGTGATGAGTACCGTGCCAAGGAATGCCAGAGTTAGTGTAGTTGGTAAATTCTTGTGAGTGCGGACGTACTCGGTAATACGAAATAGTAGCAGAAAGCACAGTGCGACCATAACCAACAAAAGGTTGTCATAGTTTAGTTGACCTGCCATCATAGGCAGAATTGGTACGAGCGAGAAAGCTGCTACAGACGCATTTGCAACAGGTTTTGAAACCCTGGCCGCCAGTAGAGCTTTTCTGAATATAACAATCGACAACGCTACCAACGCAACATTAATGAGCCGAAGTAATATAATGTTTGCCGTTTGCGATAACCCAAACCAGTCAAATAAACGATATGGAAAACTCATTAGGTAGTGGTATAAGTACGATGGATCGGCCGCTGCGGCACCATACTGAGCAAGGTCACGGGTATTTTCAATTCCGTATGGCAACCAATGTTGTGAATACAGTTGTATTAGGCCAAAATGAAACTCTTCATCAAAAGCCATGGGGTACAAACTAGCTGTCGCTACCCATGTGGAACCTAAAACAAAAAACCCAAGAACCACCCAAAAGAACTGGCTTGAACCCGTAACTCCCCTTACCAGTACTGCAGCCTTGTGCAATGTCATTGTATTTAAGTATACAGCACTATACTTGTCGGTGTGATATAAGTAGTGTATGGAAGTTGTACTACATAAACGTGATGAGTTTGAGAAGATTCTTCAGGGTTATAGCCCGTCTATCGAAGCAAAGCGACTTTTGAGCGAAATGCCCTTCGTTATATTGCAAGGCATCACAGGAAGTGGCCGCAATGCAATAATAGATTATTTGGTACAACACAGTCATTTTCATCAAGTTGTTTCTGATACCACACGCCCACCGAAATTGCGAAATGGTGTCATGGAACAAAATGGCGTGCAATATTTCTTTCGATCTGAGGAAGACGTGCTGACCGATTTGAGGAATGGTATGTATTTAGAAGCAGAATTAATTCATAACCAACAAGTATCTGGAATTAGTGTACGAGAATTAGAACGTGCACACAAAAGCGGAAAAGTACCCATTAATGAGGTGGCAAGAGAGGGTGTCTCCAATGTGCGTGATGCAAAACAAGATACGACGATATTTTTCGTTGTTCCGCCAAGCTTTGGTGAGTGGATGAAGCGTTTGACGGGCAGGGAACAGATGACAGAAGCAGAACTAAAGAATAGAAAGCAGTCAGCGCTTGAAGAGCTGGAAGAGGCCCTGAGTAAAGATTATTTCCACTATGTTGTGAATGATAGTCTTGAGCGTGTGTCAAAAACGATAGCACGCGTGGTAGATGGTTCTGATAATAGTGAAGAAAATAAACGCGCAAAAGAAGTAGCCAAAGAAATACTCACACAACTAAAGAACTCGTAGTCTGGCACTCGCTTGACCAGAGTGCCAAACACACGCTATAATGCAAGCATGACAGAGCGACAAATCGCCATTCTTTCTTCAATCATCGAGCAATACGCTGAAGTTGCCGCGCCGGTTGGTAGTGTTACACTGGCGAAGCTATTTAATGTTTCTAGCGCAACGATTCGCAGCGAGATGGCGAAACTTGAAGAACTAGGCTTGATTAGTCAGCCCCACACCAGCGCTGGTCGTATTCCCACAGACAAAGGCTACCGATTTTACGTAAACCTACTCACGCAGCAGCAGGAACAATTACAGGCTCCTGACCGTAGCTCGCGTGCTATCGAAGCACGTGTAGCAACACATGGTTCACGTGCAGATAGGGCAATTCGTAGCGCCGTCGACAGTTTAGTCGATCTCACTTCAAACCTTGGCCTCGCAACGATTGGTGATGAGCTGTACCTCAGTGGAATGGGAAATCTATTTAGCCAGCCAGAATTTATGAACGGTAATCATGCGCAATCAGTTGCGCGGTTGCTCGACAATCTCGAGCCATGGCTGCGAGAAGCTGCGCCAAACGAACCGTTGAACGTATTCATTGGTAGCGAAAACCCTATTGGAAAAAGCAGCGGCGCAACGCTAATCATCAGTCGTTTCCGTTCGCCGTTTTCAGACAACAGCTACATCGGTGTGCTAGGCCCAACCCGCCAGAGCTATGGCCGAGTTATGCGACTAGTACGCCAAACAGGGGCAATGCTCGAGGAGACATTATAATATGGCGGAATTGTTCGGTGAAATGATGAGCAACTGGCCGACATGGGCGATAGGTGTAGTTACGCTAATTGTTGCATTAGGAGTTGTATTTGCATACATCATATATTCCGGAGCAGAAATACCGATAATTTCAAGGAGGCGGAATGGCAAAAAGTAAACAACAGGATGACCTGCAGCAGCAGATAGCCGACCTCACACTTGATCTCCAGCGCACGAGAGCTGATTTCGAAAACTATCGAAAACGAATGGAAGCTGAAAAAGCTTTTGCTCGTGATAGTGGGCAATCTAGTGCGATATTAAAACTTCTTCCTGTTATTGATAACATCGAGCGTGCAATTGCACATACACCAGCCGAGCTAGCAGATAACAAGTGGGCACAAGGTATCGCAGGGCTAGTGAAAAATCTTGAAAAATCACTCGAAGCATTGAATGTGAAACGCATCGAAGCCACACCAGGTACGGCGTTTAACCCAGAGCTCCACGAAGCAATCCAGTTCGATGAAGACACCACCGGCGAACAAGAAGTCATTGCCGAAGAGCTGCAAGCTGGCTATACGCTGAATGGCACGCCCATGCGTCATGCAATGGTAAAAGTTACTCGAAAGTAAGCCAATAATGCCAAAAAAGTGCCCAAAATCTGGGTACTTTTTGTTTTCAACAGAGGTAAAGACACGAGTTAGCACTCTTGACACGAGAGTGCTAACTCGCTATTATGGAAGTAGATTTGGCACTATTCTGCGAGGAGTGCCAAGAAATTTACAAAGATTTTACATACTTATCATAAAATAGGAGGAACCCTACATGGGAAAAATTATCGGAATCGACCTAGGAACAACTAACTCTGCAGTTGCCTACATGGTAGCAGGCAAGCCAGAGGTAATTGCCAATGCAGAAGGCAACCGCACCACACCAAGCGTTGTAGCAGTAACTAAAAAAGGCGAACGAATTGTTGGCCAAGTAGCCCAACGACAGCGAGTAACGAACGCAAAAAACACCATTTACGGTGTGAAGCGTTTGATTGGCCGTAAATTCAGCGACAAAGAAGTCCAAAAAGATCACGACATCATGCCATTTGAAATCGTGAAAAAAGGCACTGGTGTTGCAGTAAAGATGGACGGCAAAGATTACACGCCAGAAGAAGTCTCTGCAATGATCCTGGGCAAGCTAAAAGCTGACGCCGAGAAACACCTTGGCGAACCTGTGACAGAAGCGGTCATTACCGTGCCTGCATACTTTGACGATTCACAGCGTCAGGCTACCAAAGACGCCGGTAAAATCGCTGGCCTGGAAGTAAAGCGAATCATAAACGAGCCAACTGCAGCTGCCCTAGCCTACGGTCTAGACAAAGGCAAAGAAGAAAAGATAGTCGTATTCGACCTCGGTGGCGGTACCTTCGACGTATCCGTTCTAGAGCTTGGCGACGGTGTGTTTGAAGTAAAAAGCACCAATGGCGACACTCACCTGGGTGGTGAAGACTTCGACAATAGGATTGTCGACCACTTCCTAGAAGAATTCAAGAAGCAAGAAGGCATCGACTTAAAGAAAGACAACGCAGCCCTGCAGCGTCTGAAAGACGAAGCAGAAAAAGCAAAGAAAGAGCTTTCTAGCACACCGCAAGTCGATATCAACTTGCCATTCTTAACCGCAGACGCGGATGGTCCAAAGCATTTTGAGTATACACTGACTCGTTCGAAGCTTGAAGATCTTGTAGCAGACCTCATCCAGAAAACAGTCGAGCCAGTTGAAAAAGCGCTTAAAGACGCCAAGCTTTCAGCCAAAGACATCAACGAAGTTGTCTTGGTTGGTGGTATGACACGTATGCCAGCCGTGGTTGAGAAAGTGAAAGAAATCTTCGGCAAAGACCCTATGCAAGGTGTCAACCCAGACGAAGTTGTGGCAATCGGCGCTGCGATACAGGGTGGTGTGCTGGCTGGTGACGTAAAAGACGTACTGCTGCTAGACGTGACACCACTAAGCCTTGGTATTGAAACCATGGGTAATGTAACGACCAAGCTAATTGAACGAAACACAACCATTCCTACCAGTAAGTCTGAGACATTTTCAACTGCTGCAGACAACCAGCCGCAGGTAGAAATTCATGTACTGCAAGGTGAGCGCGAATTCGCACAGGACAACAAATCACTGGGCAAATTCGTACTAGACGGCATTGCACCAGCGCCACGTGGTGTACCGCAAATCGAAGTAACCTTCAACCTCGATGCAAACGGTCTATTGAACGTAACAGCAAAAGATAAGGGCACCGGTAAAGAGCAATCCATTACTATCCAGGAATCTGGCAATATGTCTAAAGAAGACATCGAAAAGGCGCAAAAAGAAGCCGAAGCGCATGCTGATGAAGACAAGAAAAAGCGTGAAGCTGTAGATGCAAAGAACATGCTAGAAAACGCGATCTACCAGGCAAAGAAAATGCCAGACGAGTATAAAGACAAGATTTCTGATGAAGACAAGAAAACCATTGAAGAGGCTGTAAAGACTGCCGAAGAAAAGAAAGATTCTGACGACAAGGAAGAACTTGAAGCAGCCATGAAAGCTTTAAACGACGCAATCATGCCCATCGGTGCAAAAATGTACGAGCAGGCAGCGCCAGCAGAAGGTGAATCAGACGAAAAGAAATCTGAAAAAGACGAACCTGTAGAAGGCGAAGTCATCGACGAAAAGTAAGTCGAGTAGTAAAAATGAGAAAGTAGGCAACATCGTGTTGCCTACTTTTACATATACACATTAGTTCAGGTATACTAAAGCATGGACACACTAAAAACATATCTCACATTCAACGATGTTTTGGTCAAGCCGGGCTATACCGACTTTGAACGAGACGAAATACAACTAGACACACGATTGAGTCGCAACATTCGCTTGACGGCTCCTTTTGTTTCTTCGCCTATGGACACTGTGACAGAAGGCGAGCTAGCCATTGCATTAGCAAAGCAAGGGGGCATTGGCATAATACATAGAAACCTGACTATTGAGGCTCAGGCAACAGAAGTAAGAAAGGTAAAAAAAGCTGGGTATCATGCAGCAGCTGCAGTCGGTTCGAGCAAAGGCTATGAAAAGCGTGTCGCAGCGCTCATAGAAGCTGGCGCGGATGCAATTTTGATAGATTCTGCGCATGGTTATGCGAAAAAAGTGATCGAAGCAACTATATATGTAAAAAAGAATTTCAACTTGGACGTCATTGCAGGCAGTGTTGCTACAGCTGAAGCAGCCACGGCTTTAATCGATGCTGGCGCAGATGGCCTGCGTGTTGGCATGGGTCCAGGAGCAATTTGTTCCACGAGAATTGTCTCAGGCATGGGTGTACCGCAACTCAGTGCTCTACTTGAAATTGCACCCATTGCTAAAAAAGCTGACGTACCACTAATAGCTGATGGCGGCATTATAAACTCAGGCGATGTGGTAAAAGCAATTGTCGCTGGAGCAAGTACGGTAATGATGGGGCGTATGTTTGCAGCCTGCGAGGAATCACCAGGAAGATTATTTGAGATAGCCGCAAAAGACGTACCAGCGAGCTACAACTCACTACTGAATGGTGCCAAAACCTATACATTCAAAGAATACCGCGGTATGGGTTCGCTGGCTTCAATGAAGCGTGGGCTTGAGGTAAGTTCAGAAGACGAGTTTCATGGCAAAAATTATAGCGGCAAAGATACCCTAATAGCCGAAGGCGTAGAAGGTATAATTCCTTGTTCCGGAACAGTCGAGCAACTAGTAGACCAATTCAAGGGGGGCGTAGTTTCAGGATTATTCTATTTGGGTACACCCAGTGTTGCCGAGGCGCAGGCAGACGGTGAATTAATTCAAATTACGCAAGCATCTTTGATTGAAAGTCATCCACACGACCTGCACATTACCAATACTGGCGGCAATTACCACTAGTGACAGGGTAATATCGTATAATAGTCTCAGTGAATATAGCGATTCTTGTCATTGAAGTTATTATTCTTGTCGGCCTGTCGGCAATTTTTTCTGGACTTAATATTTCGCTGATGTCACTCGATTTAGATGACCTGCGACGCAAGAAAAAACTTGGTAACAAGGATGCTGCCAGGGTATTACCATTGCGTCAAAAAACGCACCTTAGCCTCGCAAGTATTCTATTCGGCAATATTGCCATGGTGTCTACGCTATCACTTATTCTCGAGCCACATTTTCAGGGGATTTTAGCCGGGTTCATCAGCACGATTTTAATTGTGATATTTGGCGAAGTTATACCCCAGGCGGTATTTGCACGGTTTGCGTTACGTTTCTGTGCATTCTTTGCACCATTTTTGAGAGTAGTTATTGCGATTACCTATATATTTTCAAAACCAATTCAGCTACTGCTTGATGCGTTGATTTCGAAGGAAGAGCGTCAGCTTCATTCACGCGATGAACTGGGGATGATAGTGGGCGAACATCACAAAGGCGACAGTGAACTCGACGAAGATGAAGTTGAGATTATTCAAGCAGCTTTGCAGATGAGTGAAAAGCAAGTCGGCAGCATAATGCAACCAATCAAGGAAGTGTACTGGCTGAAAAACACTGCGATCCTTGATGCAAAAACTGTCGACGAAATAAAAGAGAAAGGCTATAGCCGGGTGCCAGTGTTTGATAGTAAACTTAGCCAGTGTTACGGCGTGCTTTTGATGAAAGATATGGTAGACATCGACTTCGATGAGTACCCAGTAGCAGTTACCGACTTTAGACTACACAAAACTATTCTGGTAGGCAGCCGTACAGCGCTTGATACGATGCTTCGAAAATTTTTTGGCCTGAAGACTCATATGGTAGCCATAGAAAAGGACGATAAAGTAGTAGGTGTTCTCACCGTTGAAGATTTGATAGAGGAGATTATTGGTCATGATATCGCTGATGAGACCGACCATAGTCTAGAACGTGAGTAGGCAACGATTAGCACTCTTGCATTTTGAGTGCTAAATCTTTATACTAATAACAGATGTCAAAACGTGATTACTATGAAATTTTAGGTGTAGAAAAAACTGCTTCTGATGACGAAATCAAGAAGGCTTTTCGGAAATTGGCTGTAAAATATCACCCTGACAAAGAAGGCGGTGACGAAACAAAATTTAAAGAAGCCAATGAAGCCTACGAAGTGCTGAAAGACAAACAGAAACGTCAACGCTACGATCAATTCGGCCATGCTGGCGTAGGTGGCGCTGGGGGAGGTGGTGGCGGTAACCCATTTGAAGGCTTTGGTGGGTTTAATGGCCAAAACGTTCACTTTGACTTTGGCGATGGCGGACTTGGCGATATATTCGGACAATTTTTTGGTGGCGGCCAAACATCACGTGGACCACAACGAGGTCGCGATGTTGAAACACAAATTACACTTTCGTTCGAGCAGGCTGTGTTCGGCGTAGAGCGCGAACTCGAGCTTACTATGGAAGACGAGTGTAGCCACTGCAAAGGTTCGACTGTAGAGCCAGGACACAGCATGAAAACTTGTGATACGTGTAAAGGTGCTGGTCAGCAAACACGTGTGATGAATACTATGTTTGGCGCAATTCAACAGGCAGTTGTTTGTGAAACGTGCCAGGGCCGAGGTAAAGTTCCAGAGAAAGAATGTACTGTGTGCCATGGCAAAGGCACAGAACGTCGCAAGCAAACGGTTACCCTAAAAGTTCCGGCAGGTATCGATGATGGTGCAACGATTCGCTTAAAAGAAAGGGGCGAGGCAACTGCTAATGCGCCGAAAGGTGACTTATATGTGCACATACGCGTGAAAGCTCATAAAAAGTTCACACGCGAGGGAGATTTGATCTTAAGTGATGAGCATATATCGATGATAGATGCCGCACTTGGTACAGAGATAAAAGTCGAAACTGTCGACGGTAGCGTGAAAATGAAAGTACCTGCCGGTACGCAAAGCGGCACTGACTTCAAGCTTTCTGGCCATGGAGTACCACACCTACGTAGCGACCGCAGAGGTGCCCACATTGTATCGATAATTGTTGATATTCCAACGAAACTTTCTAAAAAACAAAAAGAATTACTTGAGCGATTCGATTCCGCCAAAAAACGGAGCCTGTTTAACTAGCTAACTGATAGCATAGTATTGACATATTAGCAATAATATGCTACTATTTAAGCATGAGCACGTACGAAAGTCATACAGCCCAAAGAGCGTATACCGAAACCGATAGCGTATATATCGAATATCTTGACTTCGCGCGTGGAAAAACAGAGTTAAAACAGCAAAAAGAAGCATTTATTGCTGGTGAAATCTACACTCCTAGTTACACATACCCAGAACTCAGTACACTGTATGATTTTGGCTACGAAATAAAAGCTGCTCCAGGACTTGGAGAGACAACGATAAAAGAATCAATCTCTGACAGAAAAAGCCGTACTTACAAGGCTGTGCTAGAGCTTGAGGCGAACCGTGCATCTGGTGAATTATCTGACGAAGAGTACGATTTAAGCGCAGGCATGCATGAGTCATACCTACAGAAGATGATGCTGGCTGAATCAGCACATCGTTTGCAGACAGTAGGTGGCGCTGCTGAGCAGGAGTTAGCGGTATATGAGTTCGTGTCACTGAACGAAACGCTATTCGGTGAAATTGATGTACCAACATTCGAAGGTATCATGACAACCGAACGGAATCGTTTAGCCGCGTACACGCCAAGTGACGAAAACGGTATTCGTGTAAAGGAACAGCTAGAGCAGTACTTCGAAGGTAAAGAGCTTGATACCGAAGAGGCTGAAATTATTGATGCTGAAACGCTAGGCGCCCTGCGTGAAGTCTTGCTTGAATACTTTAAAGACATGCTTGCTGCTGTACCTGATACAGATGAAACGGTGAAATATGGTGCGGACGAATGCAAAGATATTATTAACAATGCTTTGCGCGCTCAGGGACTTTACGAAAAAGACTGGCGGTCTGTGGTTGATCCATCTATTTCAATTCCGTCAACTGAGGTTGAAGACAAACTAGTAAAAATGCCTGAAACAACACTGCGTACTGCCGATGAACTGCGTCGACTACTGGTTCATGAAATAGGCGTACATGCGCTGCGTGGGCAGAACGGCGAGGAAGCTGGTCTCCGTGCTTTGAAGTACGGTACCGCAAAGTATGCAGATGTAGAAGAAGGGGAAGGTGTTCTTTTTGAATGTGCTCTCGCGGGTGATCTTGATAATCCTTCAATGAACCGCGCTCGTGACCGCTACATTGTTGCTGGTCTGGCTTTGGGCGTTGATGATGCACCGCGTGACGCTCGACAAACATTTGAAATTGCGTGGCGCGTTATTGCAGTTCGCTTGGCAAATGATGGTGAAATGACCGATGAGGTAATGAAACAAGCTAAGGATCTTGCCTTTGCACACGTAGATAACGCGTTTCGAGGTACACCGCAAACAATGCCTGGAGTTATTTATAGAAAGCTCAAAATGTACTGGGAAGGTCTGCAAAAAAATGGTACATACTACGCAAAGGCAGCTGATGTAAAAGCAGCCCTTGTTAGTTCGCTGGCAGCCAAGCATGACCACACCGATACTGAAGGTGAAGCCAAGCAAGTGCAAACATATCTTCAGGAAGCAGCATAAGGCAAAGGTGTTACAATGAGCAATATGACATCCAACAAACTACCAGACACAGTAATCGGTGTATCATCACTAGTCGATTTTGTTGGCTATAAAAACCTTAAGGACATACCTGCTCGTATTGATACAGGAGCTCGCACATCATCACTGTGGGCGTCTGATATAAAAATCAAAAATAAGGTTGCGACGTTTAAACTATTCGGGCCAGAATCGAACTATTACACTGGAAAGGTGGTTCGAAAACCGGTTGTTGGTACACGCGAGGTCACTAGCTCGACTGGTCACGAACAAACTCGCTATGTCGTGAACATGTCTGTGAAGCTGCATGGCAAACGTTTGAACGCTAAGTTTACTCTGTCAGATAGATCAACGCAGACCTACCCAATATTAATCGGTCGCAATACATTACGAGGAAATTTCCTTGTCGACAGCGGCGACCCCGGCGAAGCAATGATATATAAGTACCCCGATGAAGCAAAAGAATTTACTGAAAGTGAGGCCCTATGAAAATCGCAATTCTAAGTAATGGTCCAGCCAACTACACGACCAAACGCCTAAAAGAAGAGGCGGTAAAGCGCGGTCATGAAGTAAAGGTAATCAAGTACAAAGATTGCTATACAGCTGTCGAAACCAACAATAATGTGGTGCGATATAAGGGTGCCAGCCTCGAGAAGTTCGACGCTATTATTCCACGGATTGCGCAGAGCTACACAAAGTACGGATCAGCAATCGTACGACAATTTGAGTCACAGGGTTCATTTACGACAGCGGGTAGTTTGGCGATCAATCGTTCACGCGACAAATTGCGAGCATACCAAGTGTTAGCAAAAGCGGGCGTGGGTATTCCAAAAACGGTATTTGCTCGTGAATCTGCTAGTTTCGAGGACATTGCAGAACTAGCCGGAGGCACGCCACTTATCATAAAAGTTGCCCGTGGTACGCACGGTAACGGTGTAGTATTAGCCGAGACACCAAAAGCGGCCAAAGCTGTAATGCAGGCATTTTATGTAGAAGGCGTAAGCTTTCTTGTGCAGCAATTTATTGAGGAGTCAGCAGGTACAGATATACGTGCGCTTGTAGTCGGTGGTCGGGTCGTCGCAAGCGTGAAACGCCAGAGTCTTGACGGTGATTTTCGCAGCAATACGCACCAAGGTGGTGAAGGCATCCCGGTGAAGCTTAGCGAAGAGGAGCGAAAAACTGCCATTAAAGCGGCCAAAGCAATGGGACTACCTATTTGTGGTGTTGATATGATGCGTTCGAAAGCTGGACCATTAGTGCTCGAAGTAAACTCAAGTGCAAGTATTAAAACCCCTGAAAAAATAACGGGCCGAAACGTTGCTGAAAAGATTATTGAATACGTAGAAATGAATGCCAAGCGTCAGCCTAAAAAAGACAAAATTGGCGCATAGGCAGTATACTAAATAGTATATGGACATTGCTATAT
Source organism: bacterium (assembly GCA_030427525.1). Classification (GTDB taxonomy): domain Bacteria; phylum Patescibacteriota; class Saccharimonadia; order Saccharimonadales; family Saccharimonadaceae; genus UBA1020. The sequence continues at coordinate 134,599 of JAUIBD010000001.1, read as the reverse complement.
TATTTGGCATCATCCTGATTGTTTTATTCGTTGTTGCGTATCTAACGAAACGACGGTTTGGTGTACTGGGTTTAGCACTCGCTGCGGGTGCGCTTCTTAGTGACTTGTGGGCAGATAAACTAACGCCGCTTATTGCAGATAGCGGCGTAGTAGTAGAGCGTCCACCGTTGCTGACACTTGTTGCTGCAGGAATCGTCCTACTACCTGCAGTGGTGTTATTTGTTAGCGGACCCGTGTACCGCAAATCGAACGAACGTCTTATTGGCGCATTTTTGTTTGCTCTATTGGCAGTAGCTTTGTTGGTAGAACCTCTGGGCAGTGGGTTACTACTAAGCGGGGAAAGCAAGCAAGTCTACGATGTGATTGCAGAGAATAGGGTATATATCATCACAGGTGGCCTCATTATTGCTGTTATCGATATTTTGTTTACCCGCATACCAAAGCGCGGTGGCAAACATTGACATTTTACCTCTGATAAGTTACATTTTATAGAGCTACGGAGCCATAGCTCAGCTGGTTAGAGCACCTGCCTTTTAAGCAGGGTGTCCTGGGTTCAAGCCCCAGTGGCTCCTCCATACTAGAAAAATCAGCCTCTTTTGGGGCTATTTTTTGTGTTTTATAGAGGTAAATAGGGCTAATTTTTGGTATATAAACTTTTTTATCTGGTGTGAGCTGAATTCCGGCAGGAAATAACATTTGTTTATATATTCCCATTAATCTCTTATCAAGTTTCCACCATTCACCTCCGAGGTTGTCCATGAAGTCAAAAGCGAAGCCGATGAACTCGTCGAAGTCCTTCTCAAAGTCTTGTGCCTCAGCAGCTACTTTATCGGCTTCGGCAATTTCAATCTTGATAGACTCGAGTCTTTCCTTGATATCATCAACCGTGTCGTCTTGCTGTGCCTGAGCGTCTATGAGCTGGTCTACAATCGTATTCTTACGCTGCCTGAGCGTAGATAATCGCCCAAGAGCGATACGAGCCTTTTCCATTCGTGTCTTTTCGTGAGAAGTCCAAATCTTACGGGCGTGTTCTTTGAGTTTCTCTTTTTGCTCATACGAGAGGAGTAGCTGCGATAGCTCCTCTGTAATGTCTTCGTGAAAAGTATCCTTCAAGACTTCCAGATGACATGCTCTGCAGCGATAGCGTTGATACCTTACATAGCCCTTCGCTGCGCCATTGTTTTGATTTGCACTTGTGAGACGGGGATGCTTATATTCCGATAATACACACCTTGCGCATTCTGCCATGTTTGCGAGAGGGTAGTCGGGGTTGCCACCTTTTCGGATGATAAAACGCTTGCCTTTATTCTTAACAAGCTGCAGCAGTACCTGGTGTTCTTCGACAGTAATCATGGGCTGATGCAACCCCTCAATTACCTTTTCACCTAAGTCCCAATCTGCAAACTTGATTATCCCGCAGTAGTAAGGGTCTATCAGTAAATCTTTCCAGCGATACATATCAATTTTATTACCGCCTATTGCTCTTGGTCCGTAATTACGGGTTCGCAGACCGTCGTTTAATGCTTGTTTTAGCCCTTCCTCAATTGTCCATTCGCCCGATGCGATAGCCTTGAATGACTTACGCATTGCCGACCAGTTCGGCTCATCTGGAATATGCAATCCCGCTATCTCAGACTTTCTATAGCCAGTGTGTGGGTTGCTCGGATAGTAACCTGCGTAGAGTTTTGCCTTTTGCTTTTCTGGAGTCTTAGTAATTCGTTCTTGGTTGCTTTGCTGGGCGCGGTAGATTTCGATTAACTCGTCGAATACAGCTCTCTCATCGTCAGGGTCTATATCTGGACGCTTTGCAAATATGATGCGTACACCAATAACCTTGAACTCCATCTTCCACCAGTAGTACTCGTCTATAGAACGCATGAAGCGGTCTACTTCATCTACTATCAAATACTTGACCGACTTGTATCGCTTGCAGTATTCATACATTTCACGCAAATCTTTGCGGTTCATGTTCTTACCTTTGCGACTTGATACGGCAAGAGCCCATACTTTTACTAACTCCGCATCAAGAATGTTCGCTGCTTTTTCAACGTTCTCTTTCTGTGGGTCTAGGTTTCCGTCAAGCTCTTGTGCTTTGGTCGACACTCGGCACAGCGCAATAGCCTTTACTGTTTTTGACATTTTGTTGCCCTCCTAATGACAATTATATATTCCAAACAATAATTTATATATTTAGCAAGTTTCTTTGCGTTTTTGGGTGCGTAGCTGTAATTCGCGTCGCATCCAGTACATCCGCTCCTCGAGCAAATAATTGAATAGGTCATCAAAGACCGAATCCTGTTTAGTTTCAGCAACGCGCACTTCAACTCCCATAGCTTCTAGCTTAGAGGTCATGTTATTAAAGGTTGTATAGCTTCTCGTCAAATTTTTTGGAGAAATGACGTATAGGATATCTATACCCTGGGCTAGCCTAAGTAATTCTGGCAAAGTCACGCGATGATTGCGCACCTTAACTACTCGTTTCAGTACGACTCCATCTTTACGAGCGGTTTGTGTAATGAGCCTCTCTTGAAGATTAAGGTGGTGTTTTGTGGCTCCCTCTGTCCCGCTAGCTCGACAAAATGCTAAACCAGTTTTCTTTACTTCGTTTCTTTTTGAGTAAGACATTGTTTTCTCCCTTTGTAATAATTAATTATCGGTTTGTTCTAGCTGTTTTTGTTTGCGGTATTGTTCATAAAGTAATGAGGCTAGTTCGGTAAAAGCGAATTCGTAATCACTACTGATGATTTTTTCGCTACCATCGCTTTCCATAGCAATACTTAATAGACCATGACTTATTAGAAGTTGTCATGATTTTCCTCTGCCCAATGAGACGACACCGACCAGGCGTCCGCTTGAGTTACGGTTTTATCGGACGTCTACAAAGCTACCTCCAAGCTTGCTGCCGATGGCATAAAACGTCGCAGTTAATTTTTAGATAAGGTACATATCCTTTCGCTATACACTATTATAGTTACTTTTTTATGTCATTTCGATGTATGATTTACTACAAAGGTCTAAAAAGCCCACTGTTCTTCACTGTTATTACGGAAATCTTATATAATATTACCAAGTGCAAATGCACCTAGGTCTAGAGCCGCTCTCACGAGAAGGTATGACCGTCAAAATCCATTAGGAATAACAAGCTCGTCGTCAGAGCACTATTCCTAATGGTAGGTATCGGAAACGGTACTTGGTAGCTTCGGCTATCGCTGGCGGCGAGCTTTTTAGTTGGCTCCAGAATTGTCTGAAATTAACAAAAGGAGCTGGCATATGAAAGTTCACATGCGAAACGAAGAAGAGTGGAATGCTCTTATTACAGGAAAAGTAAACAAAGCTGCGTTGCAGGAGGTTATCAAATCGTGCCGTTCGGGCGAGATGCCGAATTTCATTCTCGGGGACGGCATTAACGGCGTCTTAGCCGCTTTTGACGATAGGTGCATGGTCATAAAGAAAGGACTCGGCACGTCATTCATGGCTGGTTCGCTCGGTGGTGGACGAGTTGCCACATTTGCCTATCGAGATATCACTGGCATTGAATATAATTCCGGTATCGTAACTGGAGTGCTCGAAATACTAACCGCAAGCTACACTGGTAAGACAACCAACAGTCCTTGGAGCTTCGGCAACGATAAGAGTGCGCACGAGTCATCGAATACGTTGCCATGGGACAAACGTTTCTACAATCAGGTTCGCCCGCAAATTGATTGGATGCAACAGAAAATACATGCGGCTAAAACAGGTGGCGTCCAAACCGTAACCGCTCAAGTATCGAATAGTGATGAGCTGTCGAAACTAGCAGCACTCCATAAACAGGGTGTTCTGACCGACAAGGAATTCGCCGAGGCTAAGCAAAAGATTATTGGCAAGATGTAATTAATATCCCATCTACTCCATCACGTCGCTCAAAGACGCCTCTACGGCGGTTGTAACGGCAATATTCACTGAGTTCTAGCCTTGAGGGACGGAACTCATGATATTAAAATAAAGTTATGAAGATGAGCCGAATCGTTGAAGAGCTTGAACGACAAGGCATCCAAGTGACTTATGAGAATATAGCTATATATGCGGTGTTTGTTTCAGAAGAGGTACTAGTCGAAGAATTGAATCTTGATGCGTGAAGTACTTACACTATTTGTTAATCTGCTCAGCTATATATTTTTTATTTAACCAGAAGCCTAGCCTTGGAAGCATATCGCCTTGAGGTGTAGGAAACAGGGCCGTCGTATTATTGGCGCCGTGTGGGCGGACATGAGCAACACGGTCGTCTGAAATCTTCGGTAAATACTGGAGCTCCGCTTTATGGTTAGCTACAAGGTACTTGGTGTCTTCCCAAACCTGCTTTGCTTGCAATCGGTCAGCATACGGCATATTCCAAAAGACTGTTTTGCTCAGACGCACTTCTTTATCTTGTCCGACCTGAAAGACTACGAAAAGGAACTTCTTCTCGAGCTTCGCATAGAAGCTGGAATCAATCCAATCTTCATCAACGATTTTCATGTAGTCGAAGGTAGGGAATTGCAGGTATTCTGTAGGCGTGCCGCTTCGATTTAGCGTCAGGAGCTTCATCTCAATATCTGCTTTTTCAAATTCAGGGATGGTCTTTTTGGTAGTTCCCAGAATTCGCATGACGAGTGACTTCCCAAATCCTTTATGGTTTTTACTTGGTTTATGGAAATCGAGCATATCGCTGATTTCTTCGATTGTCTTACCAAAGTAAGGTGCAAATTTTCGTTCGACCAACTCCTCCAGCCCCATGCTGGCATCATCTTGGTTTTTGATGAGTGCGGGTTGAGCATGGTTGTCCAAGATGGTGTTAATGTAGCTAGGCTTAAGAGAAAATGCTCGGGCTTTGGCTTTTATTTCCGAGTAGGGTTGCGTCTTCAGTGGTTCCTTCTCGCCGCCGGAACCTTTTCGGCAAGCTCCTAAGTAGAAAGTATCTCCTTCGGATAGCTCGTGAGCTTTTCCATCACGAATTTTTTGTTTTATTGTTTCCCAGTCCTTCTTGATGATTTCCAGGTCTGTAGCGGGGAAGCTCCATAGAAGAGGCTCGTATACGAAGCGACGCTTGTATATCGCAATCTTCTCATAATAGTAGAACAGCAAAAGCATTAATCCACATTTTGTCAGGAGGGTATTCGTCAACCATTCTTCACGGTCGAGGGCATTATAGTCGATATTGGTAAGTACGAGACGTTCCTTCGCTCGGTACTCGCCGTTTTTAAGCGTTTTTACTCCAGTAGTCTTTAGCTCAACGCCCGCTTCTGCGAAATCAGGGTCATGATTGTTTGGTGGAACATGTCCGAAGTAATACCTCTCAACCATCTTGCCCAAGTCGCCTTTGTCTTTTATATTTTCCACAAAGTCTGGCAAATCAGCTACTTCTTCAAGGGTCTTTCCCGACAAGCCTTTGGCGTATTCAAGGATTGATTCAGGCGATGTGATGTCATACGGAAGGGCTTGACTCATATAGTAGATTGTAACAGATACAACTGGATATTGATCCCACGCGTTGAAGTTGCTACAATAGGGTTATGAAGAAAATAAAAGTGGTTGAGTTGTTCGCTGGCGTCGGTGGTTTCCGAATTGGCTTAGACGGAGCGAGTAGTGACAAATGTAAGTATGAGACAGTTTGGGCTAGCCAGTGGGAGCCTTCGACAGTAAAGCAACACGCGGCAGAAATCTATGCAGCTCGGTTTGGTGAAGACAGTGTAAGTAACGAAAACATTGAAACAGTCATTGAAAAAAAGTTCGACACAATACCTGACCATAATCTTTTAGTCGGTGGTTTTCCTTGCCAAGATTACTCTGTGGCAAGCACCTTGATGCGTTCGAAAGGGCTTGTTGGCAAGAAGGGTGTCTTATTCTGGTCTATATACAACATTTTGAAGTTGAAGGGCGACAAAGCTCCCGACTATCTTTTCCTGGAGAACGTTGACCGACTTTTGAAGTCACCCGCTAAGCAGCGCGGAAAAGATTTCGCGGTGATGCTCTCGGCGCTATCAGACTTAGGGTATGCGATAGAGTGGCGTGTAGTGAACGCAGCAGACTACGGATTTCCGCAACGCCGTCGTCGTGTGTTCATTCTTGGCTACAAAAAGGGCACAAAGGCGTATGAACAGATAAAAAAGCTTGAGAATAAGGTTGATTGGATTACTAAAAAAGGTGTTTTCGTAGATGCGTTTCCTATCGAAGCCGAGCAGCCTATGCACAAGGAATTTATCATCGAAGGTTCTCAGGTTGAGATTACGAATAACTTCTCCTCGAATAAGCCTACCCTTAGTCCGTTCGATAATGCGGGTGTCATGCTAGATAGGGAAGTTACCACGGCGCATGTTCTGCCTTCGTATGATGGGCCGTACAAGACTCTTGGGGACGTCCTTATCGATGAAAAAGATGTACCGGAAGAGTTCTTCATTCCAGAGGCTAAGCTGAAAGAGTGGCAGTATCTGAAAGGCGCGAAAAAAGAAGAGCGTAAGACTGCTGACGGCCATGTTTACTACTACTCCGAAGGCGCTATGACTTTTCCTGACGCAGTTGACCGAGCATCTCGCACGATTATTACGGGTGAGGGTGGCGCCGGTGCGTCAAGGTTCAAGCATGTGGTTAAGACGCCATCGGGCAGATATCGAAGACTTGTTCCTCTTGAACTTGAGCGCCTGGATATGTTTCCTGATAATCATACGAAGCTAGACGGTGTTTCGGATGGTAAGCGAGCTTTTATAGCGGGAAATGCCCTAGTAGTCGGCGCGATTCAGAAAGTAGGCGAAAGTCTGAGTAAAAAGCTCACCGCCAGATAATAGATTCTGCTTGGAATGGATATCGCTAATGCTGTAATGATGACCGCTATGCGAGTATTATTAAGGAGTGGAAATATTTGATGAAATTATCAAATGGGCGTCGGGTTTACCTATATGGCAACAAACCGCGCTTAGTAAAATCTTGAAACAAGAAGATTTAAGTGATGATGACATTGTGTCGTTGGCCGAGTTGGCTATAGATGAGGCAAAAGACCCTGAAGAAACAGCAGAAAAGACGGGTGACCCACTCGCTGGCTTTAAGTATGAAGAGAACGAAGAACTACCCGTAAAGGTATTACTATCTTCTTTGAAAGCAACAAAGAATATTAATGCCATTAAAGATGGTGGAGAGCTAAAGTTTCAAGAAGGATTATCAGTCATCTATGGAAATAATGGAACCGGTAAATCAGGCTTTTCCAGAGTACTAAAGGCTTCGTGCTCGTGTAGGGATTTAGAGCATGTTCACGGTGATGTACGTCGCGAAAGCGCAGACGAATCAACCGCACATATAAAATATGAAGCCGACGGTGCTGAATCAGAGTTTGAATGGACAAAAAACGCTAAGCCTAATTCATCCCTAAAATCTGTAAACATCTTCGATTCGCGTTCTGCCAGAGTTTACCTCAAAGGTGAGAATGATATTAAGTATGTTCCAGCAGGACTCGACATATTTGACAAACTAGGGAGTGTGGTAAGACGGGTAGGTAATGAGATAGCTGACCGTAGCAAGACTATAACAGATAGTGGGCTGAGTGTTCAGCCGATGTTTGAAAGATTTGAAGAAACGGAAGTTTTTGAGCTGTTAGGAAAGCTGGGGAAACCTGAAACCAAAGCGCGTTTAGATGAATTGAAAGTCTTAAGCGAGGTTGAAAATGAAAGACTGAAAACTTTAACCAAATCAGTCCCAGAGAAGGAAGCTAAAGGCCCAGTAAAACGACAACAACTAATGCGCTTGAAGTGGCAGCGATATGCTGGCTTATATAATTTTTTATACGGATATTGCAGTTTATTGACTGAGGAAAAAGTCAGACAGTTAGTAAAACTTAGGCGAGAAAAATTGGATGCAGCCAAAGTTGCAGCTCAGGCCGAAAAAGAGAAGTTCAAGGACGACGACTACCTTACTGGTACTGGAAGTTCGGTGTGGCGTGAATTGTGGGAAGCTGCAAAAGACTATTCTGAGCTTGTTTACCACGAGCATACATTCCCTAACACTGAGAAGGATGCTAAGTGTGTACTCTGTCAACGACCACTTGATGAAGAGTCTGCTACTCGTTTCAAGAGCTTTTATAAGTTCATGAATGATAAGAGTCAAGAGCTAGCGAGAAAGACAAAAGTAGCATTCGAAGACTCGTGGGAGGATTTCGAGAATCCAAATATGATTAGTGGAGAGCAACTAGGTGCCGCATTAACTGAACTGGAATCGGATGAGTTTGAAGAGGTCGAAGCTGTAAAGGCTATGGCGGAGAATTACGCCAAAGACTTTAAGGCAGTAAGTGATGCGCTTGGCAGTGACGAATATGAAATAGAAATTAAACTAACCGAAATAGATTTCGAACCCGCCAAGCGACTAAAGGCATTAGTAGATGCCATCGAAGTTGAGGCCAAAGAAATTGATATCGTAGAGTTCAATAAACAGTTAGCTCTCGAAAAGAAAGAGCTTATGAGCTTGCAAGCGCGAAGTCAGTTACTTGGCTACGATAAAGAAATTATGAGAGAACGAGCTGACATCGAAAAGCTCAAATATTTAACTGAAGCTGCAGCTACTACTAATACAACCTCGATAAGTAAGCGTGGAGGTGAGTTTAAGGATAAATATCTCGTGGGCTCCCTCAAAAAGTCATTCGATAAGGAGCTCGAGGCAATCTATGACAGAAAGCTAATTGTCGAAATGAAAAAAGCTCGTACAGAGTTTGGTGTTACATATAGTGAAATCACACTTAGCGCAGATGTTGAAGGTAAACGGCTTAGTCCCGAAGATGTAATGAGCGAGAGCGAGCAAAAAGTCGTTTCTTTGGCTGGTTACTTTGCAGAATTATCTATGATGCCACATATAGAATCGGCAATTGTTTTGGATGACCCCGTCACATCGCTCGACCATCTGAATATTGCTAAGATAGCCAAACGTATAGTAAATGAGGCAAAAAAGCGGCAGGTTATTGTATTCACTCATAACATTGTTTTTGCAACTCATTTAATCGAGCAATCAAAAAAGATTCTTGGTACAGAGCCGTATACGCAAGAAATCACTCGTATGCCAGACCCAGGAAACGTTAACGAAGGCTTACCTTGGGATGCATTAGGAACAAGTAAGCGAGTTCGTAAGTTGAACGCCATGTTCCAGGAATTACAAGCGGAGTATTCACGCGGTGACAGTGATAAATATCAATTGGCTGGTGAGGCTTTCTATAAACGTATGCGCGAAACTTGGGAGCGAGCTGTCGAGGAGGTGCTTTTTGGAGATGCCGTTAAGCGATATAAACGTGATATAGAAACCTCGAAGTTACGCAATGTAAAGTTTTTGGGCGGCGACCACACGGTAATTGAAGAAAATATGTCTCGGTGTGGCGATTTTATACACGACAATGCAGATGAAGAAAGCAATCCGGTTCCTGAGCCACAAACGGTCAAGAAGGATTTTGAAAAATTAACTGATTGGCTTGCGGAAGTTAAGGCTAGATGAGTCCTATACGACTAACTATCTATAAATACTACTGGGAATATAGATTGCTTTTACGGCGTTGTTCCAATCTGTACTGCTGATAAGGGGTTTCAAGTAGCTCTCTCCAGCGCATCAGTTCCTCGATAAAAATATATAAACTTTTTCCTCGGTGGACCTCCAAATAAAAACGATCTGTCTCGCGCAGGTCGCTTTTATTTAGAACATAAAACCTAGACTATCTAGCGGTTTTCTTTGTGGTTAAACCTTGATTTATCGCTGGAAGTGTCTCATAATTAGCCAAGACTACAAGTGTGGGCCGTTATATGGTAAAGAAAAAGAGGCGGACAGTGGTGAAAATAAAGAATATAGTGCAAAAAAGTAAGCGCTCGACCAAACTAATAGCTATTATGGTGGTCGTTTTAGTTGCCGTAGGCGCATTCGGCCTAAACGGACTGGCTTTGCAGCAGTGCAGTATTTCAGCTCCAACGTCAACAAATACTCGTTTGATTAATATAACCTTGAGCGGATGTAGCGACACAAATTATTTCAGTGTATCGGAAGACGCTAGCTTCGGAAAGTCAAAAGGACCTGAAGTAAGTATTACTAATGTTGCAGCCGATGATTCATACGCAGACCTTTCTATAACATATCCGTCTGGAAGTAGTACGGAAGCTGCTGTACCGTTTTCACTTCCGTCTAACACAAAAGATATAAAGGTACTGACAGTATTGTTCGTTTTTGATGACGACACCGGTTCATCCGCAAACCTTGCTCCATATGTAACAACGAAATGGGCGAACAGGCTTGTATACGGTGATAGCACAGGAATCGGTCCAGACGGCTACTTTAAGAACCAAAGCCTCCGTGACTATTTATGGCAATCGACCTATGGAAGAGTGAACTTAACAGGAGAAGTATATCCAACAATCGTGCATTTATCTCTCGAGAAATACCGGAAGCTACGCGAGGAAAATGCGACAGTGGCATATGACGCCGACCTGCTGCGCGCGATTCAGGCAGAGCGACCAGCATATCTTGATACAAAAAACTTTGACATGCTACTCGCCCTTTCTCCTGATGTCTATTCGGTAGACCGAACAAACTACCAACATGCATTGCCAGAAGTTGCCAATGGAAATTTCGGAACCATTCGACAATCACTGACGTACGGACTTTTACCTGTTGATGAAAATAATTCAATCTTGGCAAAGTCAATCACAGAAACACGAACAGCTTCAGATGCTCAAACAGTAGTGACACGATACAACCCACGAAGCGTGAAAGGAGTCTGGCTGGAATCTGATACGCGCCGAACAGGAAAGAATTATTACGCTGGAGGTAGCCTCAATATATCAACCAACACCAGATTTACAAAAATAGTCCTTGGTACAGCTCTTCCTAGCGCGGATTCTCGAGTAATTGTAGAATACGATGCAGCCGTTGCTGGTAAAGAGGGATCACTTGGCAAAGACTGGGTAATTGAGAGTAGTTGGTATCCACATCTTACTCATGAATTCATGCATGATGTTTCAGATACAGCAAAGTATTCATACAATGAACGTACCCATCTTGGAGACCTTTACAAACCACCAGCCAAGGTTGATAGCTTTGACCTGATGGCAAGTGGGAATGAGTATGCAAAACACCCGTCATACACACCATACACCTACTACGAGCCAAGTCTTTTGAGTGCACCAAATAAAACAATGTTCGGTCAGGTTAATCCACTTACAGTACCGCATAACAAATCTTCTACTTCAGTGAGGATATATCGTTCTGAGTTTGGTAGCTTGGCCGCCGCCGCAAGGACGTCAGTCATAAAGGTACCGCTGCGACCCACTAGCGAACTTGGACTCGCCGCCAGAACAGATTACTTTGGCGATAGACAATACAAGGGTCAGGAATATCTTTTGCTCGAGTGGCGGTCAAAACGTGACAATCTAGAAAATAATATGCACAACTTTGACCGAAATCTTACGAGCTCAGGACTAGTTATTTATCACGTTATTGAGTCAGAGCCATATGCACTGACTGGACATGGTAGCGATGTTGTGAGGGTGATCGATGCAACCCCACCGGTGGCAAATTTCTCGGATAGTTATTCAGATACAGCAACCTCGCCTGCTACATTTGGACCAGAATCGGGCATCATGACGTATAGAGCGGGTGATTTCTGGCAAAGTAAGTCTCCGGTCACTGAAACTCTTTCCGTGAATCACTTGCTATCAGAAGGGGCTGGTCAAAAGACGCTCTATATTAAATTTGCAGATGCTAATGGTGTAGTGAGCAGTGTAAAGCAAGTAACCACAAATCTTAGCACGAATGAATCGAATACAAGCCGTTTGCCTGAACTCGCACTGAACCTAATAGAGGATACAGAGATCAACGCTTTCAAGGTGGTCACAGCAAACTATACGGCTCCAAACGGTGCAAAGAACATTCGCTTTTACATAGACGGTGATCAAGTAGCCGAACGCGTAGAGTCAGTCATATCACAGACCTCATCTACTGTGTCAATTCGGCCATCGGACTTTAAGCCAGGTTCTCATATTCTCAAGGCAGTGCTATACGACGGCGCGATGAATAGGGTAACAAAAACCGTAAACTTCACTATAGGTGCAGGTGGTGACAGTACTGCTCCAGATGTCTCTATTGTCTCTCCAGCAGGCGGCGCTACTGTATCAAACACGATAGACGTGCAGGCATCGGTAACCGATAATAATAACGTTGCTAAGGTTGAGTTCTATATCGATGGCATTGTTCGTCTAGTAGACAGCACATCTCCGTATAGCTATTCGTGGGATACGACTGGCACAACGAATGGTGTGCATAGTGTAAAGGTGGTGGGCTATGACAAGGCTGGTAATAGTGCAACAGCACAACGCTCTATTCAGGTAGGAAATACAGACACTACCCCACCAACAGTACCAAGCGGCCTAACAGCAAAACTAATTGATGACACAACTGCACAGCTCCAATGGGCATCTAGCAGCGACTCAGGTAGCATAGTGTCATACGACATATACCGAAATGGCAATAAGGTTACCACTACTACAGAAATAAATTATGACGACTTTGGCCTTAGTACTGCTAGAACGTATCGTTACTATGTAATTGCACGTGATGATTCAGGAAACCAAAGTACACAAAGTGACACAGCTGTAATTAATACTGCACCGCTACAAGTAACTGGCCTTAGCCAGACTGCTAGTACTTCGAGTGAGATTTCGCTGAAATGGAATATCAATCCCGATGCAGATAATAACGTCAGTTATATCGTATTTAGGAATGATACTAAAATATCTACGACCGCTGAAACAAAGTTTAAAGACACTGGATTAAAAGCAGGGACAACGTATGTTTATCATATTGTTGCGAAAAGTTCAGCCGGTAGTTTGGCTACTAAAAGTGATTTGATTAGTGCAACGACACAGGCGACCAAGCCGGCTGGAAAGATTAACGGACGAGTTACTCGACCTAATGGTAAACGGCTGAATAATGTAAAGCTAACAATCAAGGTCAATGGAAAATTAAAGACGTATCGTACCAATAAGAATGGTTGGTTCGTTATGAAAGATATTCCCGTCGGCAAGCACTCTATAAAGCTTACCAAGCCTGGTTTCAAGACGAGAACTGTAAACTTGAGTGTTTACGCAAACAAAACTACTACCAAAAATGTTACGCTGTTCGTGAAATAGCAACTAGAATTTTTCGCGCAAGTGATCCATACTGTAACGCCACTTGGCATCGGTCTTTTTGTGAGGATTGAAGATGTTTTCAGGGTCGAATATTTCTTTAACACGCTTGAAGTAACCAAATACCTCGGGGCCATACATGTCCTTTAGGAATGGACCACGAATCATGCCATCGTTGTGTTCGCCAGAGAGTGAGCCACCGTATTTGAGAACGATGTCGTTGATTTCGTGCATAGCAGGCTCTAGTTTTGCTTTTTCCTTTGGTTTTTCAATGTTCATCAGTGGAATAATGTGAAAGTTTCCATCACCCATGTGGCCAGCGATAGTAGCAAACAGTTTGTATTTCTTGATGACGCGACGTATTTCAGGCAAGAATTTTGGCAGCGTACTTGGGGGTACGATTAAATCGTCCATAAATGGAGCGGTATGTTTGTCATGTACTTTTTGACGCAGTAGGTTAAAGCTCGAACGCCGCATAATCCAAAATTTACGACTTTTTGCTTCGTTTTCGTCTTCTTCAAATACAGACTCATGCTTAAACTCTTTCATATCTTGACGCATGTTATGTACCTTTTGGGCAACTTCTTCTTCGGTATCTGCCTGGAACTCAATCAGAAGTACCATTTGTGGAAAGCCACGAGTAAGCTTCAAGGCTACCGGTATGAGCTGAAAGCCGAGTTTAATCGTGCCCCACCAGCCAATTTGCTTGTGAAAGAAGAAGAACAATTTAAAACTGAGCAGTAGTGTATAGTTATCGAAGCCTTCGAATGTAGCGGGGTCGTGGGTCATTACTTTGTTAATCAAGTCGCCTAAGTCATGAGTCGAACGAAGGAACATCACCAATGTACCTGAATGCTTTGGCGCTGGGGTGAGGCGGAAGGTGATGTCGGTAACAATGCCTAGTGTTCCCTGCGAGCCAACAACTAGTCTAGTAATATCAAATATTTCTGTCTCACGATCCCATACATCCCATAGGTGGTAACCGGTCGAATCTTTGCTAACATGTGGTCTTGCGTTGCGAATCGCATCGTAATTTTCTTCGCAAAGTTTGTACACTTGTTTGTAAATATTACCTTCTAGGTCTTTTTGTGCCATTTTTTTGTCAAGCTGTTTTTTTGTCAGCTTTTTCATTTCGTATTCTTTGCCGTCTCGCAAGATCACTTTTATCGACTCGATAAATTCTTCCGTTTTGCCATACTGAAGCGAGCGTTCGCCACCAGCGTTGTTTGCTACCATTCCACCTACCGTACATAAATCACGTGAAGCAGGGTAGCTTGGCATCAATACGCCGTGCTTGAGAGTTTGCTTTTCAAAGTCGCGGTAGTATACACCCGGCTGTGTGTTTCCTGCAGTTTTTGTAATCGTACCAATTTTATTCAGGTATTTCGACACGTCAAGCACGATAGAATCATTAATAGCCCCACCCGACATACATGTTCCGCCGCTGCGGACGGTGAGCGATAGGTGAGGATTCTTTGCTTTATTTTCACCCACATACTGCACAATCGCTTGAATGTCGGCACTATCTTTTGGTGCGACAACTAGCTCTGGCCGAAGCTCAAACATGCTTGCGTCGTGACTAAAGTTTTCTTTTGTTTCGGGTGAGTCATCAACGTCACCTTTAATAATGCTTTGAATTGCCGTTTTTAGAGTACTCATAGTACTTTTAGCATAAGCCTTTTTAGCAGCTATTGCAACGACCAACGCTATGCATGATATAGTAAAAGTATATGAAGCACTTAGTCATTGCCGGTGGGGGTTTTGCCGGTGTGCGCCTAGCGCGAAAATTACGTAAACAAAAAGATCTGAAAATTACACTAGTAAATGATTCAGAAGATTTTCGCTATAGCCCGGCATTGTACCGCGCTGCAACGGGTTTTAAGGTTGGAGCCGCCCGTATTCCGCTAGAATGGATGCTAATCGACGTGGAAAACACCAATGTGATATACAAAAAAGTCGAAAAAATTAATCCTACTAGAAAAATGATGACGCTCGATGATGGCACTACGCTTGATTTTGACTACGCTGTGTGCGCACTAGGTATGGTGACAACCTATTTCAATATCGAAGGCATTGCTGACCATTCATTTGGCGTAAAGTCGGTTCAAGAAATCCTAGAACTAAAGCAGCATATCCACAATACTGTAGCCACGAATGCACATAAACGCCAAAACTACGTAGTGATTGGGGCGGGCCCGACGGGTGTTGAGGTTGCCGCAACACTTGGGCTATATGTGCAGTCGGTGATGAAAAAACACAAAATAAAAGACTTCCGAGCAGAAGTATTCTTAGTCGAAGCGGGCCCGCGAATTTTACCGCAGATGTCTGAAAAAGCGTCCAAACTCGCAGAGAAAGAGCTAACAAAACGTGGTGTGAAAGTACTTACGAATACTATCGTGAATGCTGAAACTTCCTTACGACTTAAAACGTCTGGAGGTAGCATTGCCACACAAAACGTAATTTGGACAGCAGGTGC
The DNA here is from genome assembly GCA_030427525.1 of bacterium. Taxonomy (GTDB): domain Bacteria; phylum Patescibacteriota; class Saccharimonadia; order Saccharimonadales; family Saccharimonadaceae; genus UBA1020. The sequence continues at coordinate 118,972 of JAUIBD010000001.1, read as the reverse complement.
TATGAACAACCCGTTTTTCCAGAACAACAAGCAGCATTTCAAATTTAATAATCGCGGTAAAGTACATGTAAACAAACACCTGCAATCACATGGTTCGGTATATGTTGCTGGTGATAATGCCGATACGCGCTTTAGTGGCCTGGCACTTACGGCCATTCGGCATGCCAACTATATTTCTAAAGACATAAAAGCACGTATGGCGCGCAAGCCCCGCCATGCATACGAAGATCCGTACCCTACTCAGGTTGTTCCTATAGGTAAAATTTCCATTCTGCAGTACCGCGGCCTTACCCTCGGCGGTACCTACATGAATATTGTCCGTCGAGTTGCAGACTTGGTAGGCTACAAAGATGTACTTGGCCTACTAAAAGCCCTCACTATTTGGCAAAACACCGACCATTTCGAAGACGAATCGTGTAACTTCTGCCAAAAATAACGAGACTGCTATACTAAGCGCATGCTGTTTATCTACTTGCGTCGACGACTGCACAGTTCGTGGCAGATAGCTGCAGCATGTGTGGGAATTTTCGCAGGCATCGTTGCTGTACATAACGTGGAAAGCTCATTGTTTTCGTATTTTAGCTGGCTTACGTTAGGGATTCTGCTTGTTGCAATCGCATTGTGGCGTGCAAGGGTATGGGCGGTAAGCTTTGCTATCATCGGCGGTTTGGTTATTGGATTATGGCGAGGCTCAATTCAGGCAAGCGAACTTTCGCAGTATACTCAAATTTACGGTGCTACTGTGCAGATGTCAGGAAAGGTTAGTGAGGACCCCGAAACCAATAAAAGAGGCCAGTTGGTGCTCAGGTTGAAAGACATTACTGTACGTAATCATCCTTTATCGGGCATGGTATGGGTTACTACATCAAACAAAGCAGAACTACAGCGTAGTGACATCGTTACAGTTTCGGGAAAGTTAGACAAAGGGTTCGGTACATTTGCGGCGACGATGTACAGCGCGGACATTACAAAAATTCATAGAGAAACACCAGGTGATGTAGCGTTGAGTGTGCGCAACTGGTTCGCAAGTGGTGTAGTAAATGCAACTTCAGAACCGCAAACAAGCCTCGGCTTAGGCTATTTGGTAGGTCAGAGAAGAGGTTTACCAGAAGATCTAGCTACCGCTCTAAAAGTTGCTGGCCTCACCCATATCGTAGTTGCAAGTGGCTACAATTTGACCATATTGGTTCGTCTAGCGAGACGTCTGTTTGAAAAAATATCAAAGTATCTCTCATTCTTAGTTTCTGGTGGAATGATAATGAGCTTCATTGCTATTACGGGGATGAGCCCTAGTATGTCACGCGCTGGGTTGGTGGCGGGGCTGAGCCTACTTGCATGGTACTATGGTCGTAAATTTCATCCACTTGTTCTACTACCGTTTGCCGTAGCTATTACGGTGCTAATTAATCCAAGTTACGCGTGGGGAGATGTTGGTTGGCAGCTAAGTTTCGCAGCGTTTGCAGGAGTCATGATACTCGCACCACTTATGAACGCATATTTCTTTGGTGATAAAAAAGAGCAACCGCTTGGGCGTATTATGATAGAAACAATTGCCGCACAGCTTTATACACTGCCAATTCTTTTAGTAACATTCGGCCAATATAGCGTCATAGCACCCATAGCTAATTTGCTTATCTTACCGCTCGTGCCACTAGCGATGCTATTAACATTTATTGCGGGCATAGGTGGGTTGCTTGTACCTGCGGCGGCTACGATTATTGGATTCCCTGCCGAGGTAGTTCTCGGCTATATGACGCAGACTATTTTGTTTGTTGGCAACATTCCCTGGGCACTCCAGGAAATATCTTTGAGCCCATTTGGTGGCCTGTTGGTTTACGCTGGCTTACTAGCCATTACGATTTATTTATGGCATAAAACACGACTTGATCTAGCAAAGACAAGCTTGGTGGAGTAGTCACTTCATATCTGTTATAATAAAACTAATTACGATAATTTCTAACTCGCTAGGAGCTTTATGGCTGGACACAATAAATGGTCAAAAATTAAACGAGATAAAGGTGCTAATGACGCGAAGCGTGGTGCTGTTTTTACGAAAATTGGTAACCAAATAGCTATAGCTGCACGAAGTGGTACCGACCCAGACATGAACCCAGCGCTGGCTATGGCGATTGAAAAAGCCCGTCAGGCAAATATGCCAAAAGACAACATTCAGCGCAGTATCGACCGAGTTGCTGATAAGAACGCTGCCGCTATGGAGGAAGTGACTTACGAAGGATACGGCCCAGGCGGTGTAGGAATAATTGTTGAGACCACCACAGACAATCGAAACCGAACATTGCCAGAAGTAAAGACTGCGTTGGTGAAAAATGGTGGACGGATTGCTGATGCAGGCAGCGTGATGTTTCAGTTTACACGAAAAGGTGTGATACGCGTGGCGGAAACGGGCGAAGATGTACTGCTGACAATACTCGATGCAGGTGCGGAGGATGCTAGTGAAGAAGACGGTGAGATTATTGTGTATACCGATGCAAAAGATTTAATGAAGGTACGAAAAGCACTTGTTGATGCAGATCTGAAAGTTGAAGAAGCAGAACTTCAGTATGTGCCAAACACCCCAGTCGAAATATCCGACGAGGAAACAAGTGAAAAAGTCATGAAAGTATTAGACGCCTTAGACGATCTTGATGATGTGGTGAATGTACACACGAATGCAGACTTAAAATAAGCTTGTATTTTTAGCATAACCATCTACAATTAGTCACAATTATGAAGCGGCTTGGCAAGTTGTTGGCGGTATGTGCGTTAGTAATGCAAATAGCAGCTCCTACTGCGCATGCGATCGAAACAGCTCCTACGGCGCAGCCACTAATTGACGGTCCATTTATGATTACTGGCTATTCCTTCAGCGGACACACACTTCGCTATGTACAAGTTACCAATAACTCAAATGAGATTGCTAGTTTGGATGGATGGAACGTATCATTTGAATGGTCACCGGGTATTTGGGTGAGTGATTCATTGAACGGTTTATTACCAGCACACAAGAAAATTATTGTAGCAGACCCCACTATAGTACCTAGTGCAACGTTTACGTTTACGCCCCCAGAAAGCCCGGCAGATCCACGGGCTTCACTGCTGAAGCTAACACCCCCACTTGGCAGTAATTTTAATGAACACGTAGTGGTAATCAGCGTCTCAGGTAGCACAGTAAATGTTGCCACAGCACCTGCAACATACTATTTTGCACGTAATGTTTCAGGCTCAACGGGTAACTTTTTATCAACGTTTTCAGCATTTGTGCCTGGCAATAGTTTGGTGCTAGAACAAGATGAGTTGTATGAACCACCAAGCACAAGTCCGCTGCAAATTGTCGAAGTATATCCAGAAGCAGCGACTTGTTCACCTGGGTCAACGAGCCTTCTTTGCAGTGATTATGTAAAAGTACAAAACATTAGTGATACGCCTATCGACCTATCACTTCTTCGTTTAAGAGTTGGTGCCGCTGGACAGAGCGCTACGAGCAATAATACGATTTATCCTAATGGACTATTACCACCAGCTGCGTACGCGGCACTACCAATTGGTTTGACGAACAGTGGCAGTTGGGTATGGATTGAAGATGTCTACGGTATCTCACTATATGATGATACTGTCGTAGCATATCCATCAAGTTCGGGTCATGCTGGCTGGAGCTATTCTTATAATGCCAGCAATGGTAGCTGGCAGTGGACAAAATACCCTACACCATATGATCAAGAGAATCAGTTTGCATCGGGCGGCGTAGTGAACCAGTGTGATGGTCTAAAATTATCCGAAATTGGCGCGAACTACTTGCCGCAATTTATCGAAGTCTATAACAGCACACCAGAAGCTATAGATATTTCTGGATGTCAATTGCAGACGAATCGTAGCCAAACAGATAGTTATGTATTTCCAGATAACACATTATTAGCCACAGGCGGATATTTAGCAATTCCAATTGAAAGTACGAACCTATCTCTTACAAAGACGACATCAGGCACTGTGTATGTACTTAGTTCAGATGGTTTGTCAGAGGTTGACGCGAGAAATTATGAAGATCTTGATGAAGACACCTCGTTTGCGTTAGTAGGTGGCACATGGCTACAAACATTTATTGTTACGCCAGGGAGTTCGAATTCTTATGCAGCATATCCACCATGTGAAACTGGGTATGTGCGCAACCTCGAGAGTGGACGATGTAACAAAATTGTTGCTGAAGATACACTAACACCCTGCTTGCCAACTCAGTACCGTAGCCCCGAAACAAATCGCTGCAGAAATGTAGCGTCAGCAAGCGCACTAACACCATGTAAAGTAGGCCAGTATCGCAGTCCCGAGACGAATCGTTGTCGATCATTAGCCAGTGCGTCGAGCACGTTAAAGCCATGTGCGCCGAATCAAGAACGTAACCCAGATACCAACCGCTGTCGCAACATCGTAAAGAATATAAACGCCGACTTTCCAGTGGAAGCAATTGCCGACGCGGGGCAAGGTACGATTGGTTGGTGGGCATTTGGTGGCGTAGGAATGATTGCAGCTGGGTATGCAGGTTGGGAGTGGCGTAGGGAAGTAGCCAGTATTATACGCAAAGCTAGCTCGTTTATGCCTCTCGGTAAGTAGCGTATACTTAAACTATGCGATTATTCTTGTCTTCAAGCGGAGTACTGACCATAAAGCCGCATTGGCAACGACTTCATGATATGGCGGGCAGCAGCAACAAAGTCCTTTTTATCAATAACGCCAAAGATTATTACACACTATCCGAGCGGACTGCTGACGTAGCGGAGAAGATTAAGGGGTTTAAAGAAGCTGGGTTTGACGCAAAAGAGTTGGACCTCAGGAACTATTTCGACTCACAGGAAGATCTGAAAGAACTGATAGACAAGACTTCATTCATATGGGCGAGTGGTGGCAATGAGTTCTTACTGCGCAAGGCCTATGCGTACAGCGGTTTCGATACGTTAATTCTGGAATCTATAAAAGCAGATAGGCTATTGTACGGTGGCTCTAGCGCGGGCATGATGATTCTTACGAAAACGCTTCGTGGCTGCGAGGAGTGGGACGATGCAAACTTTATTCCAGACGGATATGAATCGGAAGTACTATGGGATGGACTTGGGCTTGTCGATGTACAGCTAGTACCGCACTATAAATCTGGATGGGCAGATCTAGAGTCCGATGCGTTGATTGCATATTATGAACGGGAATGCTTGGAGTATATAGCACTGCGTGATGGTGAAGTGTATGTAGTAGATGGTAACAAGAAAGAGCTGCTGACATGAGAATTATCGGCATAGACCCAGGTACGGGAATACTAGGCTTTGGCGTAGTAGATGCGAAGCGGGGAAAAAGTGTGCTGGTGACTGCAGGCGTAATACGTACCCCAGCACACACACCGCTAGACGAACGACTCGAAGAAATATTTGATGGCCTAACAGAAATAATTGAAGAAACAAAACCAGACGTGATGAGTATTGAGCATCTATTTTTCGCCCGAAACGTAACAACGGCCATGAGCGTTTCGCATGCGCGCGGCGTTGCTATGCTAGCTGGCAGAAAAGCACGACTGCCGATAGCGGAGTATACACCGATGCAAATTAAACAGACCCTGACTGGTTACGGCAAAGCTGACAAAAAGCAAATGCAAGAAATGGTTCGTATGCAGCTAAACTTGAAAGAAGTTCCAAAGCCTGACGATGCTGCGGACGCGCTAGCGGCAGCAATTACCCACCAGATGATGTCTCGAACACTTTAGTCATTCAGTTTTCTGTCAGAAAGGCTTGGTATAGTACCTAATCGTAGGATCCTATACCAACCCTAAACAGGAGATCAAGTGAACAAGACAAAGCAAGCACTACTAATCGGAGCGGGCGTTATGACGATAAGCGCGGCAGGAATGGGCATTACGGCCACTACTTCTGCGTTATCTGGTGATACGAACAATCCTGAACAAAGCCTAATTGATAAACTCGTAAGCAAATTTAATTTGAATGAGAGTGAAGTCCAGGCAGTTTTTGACGACGTACATGCTACTCACGAAAAAGAGATGAAATCAGATCGTGAAGCAGCCTTAAAGTCAGCGCTCAGCGATGGTAAAATTTCTCAAAGTCAGTACAACCATATAACTGATGTATGGTCACAGATGGACAAGCTGCATGAAGGAAAAAAGAATCAGGCGAATCATAAGAAGATGCATAACTTAATGGAGAAGTTACGCAAATGGATGGACGCACAGAATATTGATAAATCAGTAATGGGTATGCCGCCGCGCGGTCCGGGTGGTCCACACAGTGACAACGATGACCAGTAAGACGAAATAGCTCCACACTTCCGACCAAGTGCTGCTCTGTCCCCTTTGAGCAGCACTTGATTTAAGAAAATTTGGTATAATAGAAAAGATGTACAGACAGGGAAAATATACTAAAAAGCGCGGACCACTCCGCGCTACTAGACGTTTTCTAAAACGACGCCATGATTGGTGGAAAAAATTAAAGCGTTGGCAAAAGATTGCAGTAGTAACTGGGCCTATTTCGGCGTTTTTGATAATCACTCCAATTTTGACTTATATTTACTACTACAACGACATCTCAGACATTGATAGGCTACTAAACAAGAACAATACAGGCGTTGTGTTGATGGACAAACGCGGCAAGATTTTCTTTAGCACAGAAAATGCCAAGCACCGAGACCTTGTACCACTCTCAGAGATATCAGATGTGACAGAAGATGCTTTAGTAGCGAGTGAAGATAAGGATTTTTATAAACATGGTGGGTTTTCAATTTTTAGTATAATTCGTTCACTATACGCGAACATTGTTACTCGAAGTATCGCTGGCGGTGGCTCTACAATTACTCAGCAACTGGCAAAAAATACACTGCTAACAAAAAACCAAACAATACTACGGAAGTACCAAGAACTAGTAATCGCAATGGCGATCGAGCAGCGCTACAGCAAGGATCAGATTTTAGATATGTACCTAAACTCGGTATATTACGGTGAAAATGCATTCGGAATTGAATCTGCAGCGAGGGTGTATTTTGGCAAGAAACCGAGCCAACTCACACTAGCTGAAAGCTCTATGTTGATTGGCGTTTTACCAGCTCCAAGTGCCTATTCTCCTGTTTCAGGTGACCCTGAACTAGCTAAAGAACGCCAAACAACGGTGCTGAGTCGCATGGTAGAGAATGGGTATATTACCGAAGCACAGAAAGAATCAGCCTTAGCGCAAAAATTGAAGTATAAAAAAGCAAGTTCTGGTATCAATAACGAGGCACCACACTTTACCGAAATGATTCTAAATCAGTTGTATGAAAAATATGGCGAAGAAAAGGTGACTCGTTCGGGCTTTCAGGTTACTACAACACTAGATTTGAACCTACAAGAAGCAGCTAATCGTAGTGTTGACGATGGCATGCCATTTATTCAATCGCAGGGTGGCTCAAACGCAAGCCTCGTAGCCATTGACCCTAAGAGTGGTGGTATTCGTGCTTTGGTAGGTAGCTATGATTATACTGATACGAATTATGGAAAAGTGAATATGGTAACCACTGCCCGTCAGCCAGGCTCGAGCTTCAAGCCGATTTATTACAGCAAGGCGCTTGCAGACGGTAAAGTCACTCCAGTTACTGTATTTGATGACGCACCTATTACAGACCTTGGAGACTTCCGCCCTCAAAATGCCGACCGGAGCTATAGGGGTAATGTAACGGTACGCCAGGCTTTAGACTGGTCGCTAAACATACCAGCAGTACGAGTAATGCAAAAAGTAGGCATTGACGGAAGTGTGCAAGCTGCAAAAGACCTAGGAATCACTACGCTAGATGAAGATAATAACTATGGACTGGCACTCGCACTAGGTGCAGCTGAAGTACCATTAGTCGAGATGACAAACGCCTATGCGGGTTTTGCCAACGCAGGTGAACAGTATGATTACGCAAGTATTGAAAGCATTAAAGACAAATATGATGATAGTATCTTTACGGCAGACAAGAAAAGTCACAAAGCGATAAGCGAGCAAGGTGCTTACTTGATCTCGGATATATTAGCAGATAACACAACGAGAAGCCGTATATTCGGAAGTTCGTTAACTGTATACGGCAGTGACTATCAGGTAAAAACAGCTGCAGTAAAGACAGGTACCACCGACGAAAACCGAGATGCTTGGACGATAGGCTACACTCCAGATATAGCAGTGGGTGTTTGGGTAGGTAATAATGACAATGCGCCGATGTATAACGGCGGCTCTGGTATGGCAGGACCAATATGGCGAGAAATGATGAGCGCTGCAATAGGTACAAAATCTCCAAAGTTCGTTCAGCCTTCTGGCATCACAAAGGCGACAGTTTGTACAGAAGTTGGTACATTGACAGACGTATTCCTTAGCAACAATGTTCCGAAAGAATGTAAGAAAACAGAAAAGAAAAAAGATACCATAAAGAAGAAAGACACCGAAACAGAAATGTGTGCAATCTCTGGTAAGGAAGATCTAAAAGCGTCTGACCCAGACTGTGTTGTCGAAATGTGTGAATACGCTGGCCTCGAAGAGCTTGCCGCGAACGACCCGAATTGTGTTGACCCAAGTACAGTTGATGATGATAATGATGGTGTAACAAATGATATTGACCAGTGTCCAGCAACGCCAGAAGGCGAGACGGTCGATGCGGTCGGATGTGCCGCTGGCCAAACACCAGCCACAGAACCGTAGTGTGGCATACTATAAACAAATGTTTGGAGATTAAATGATTGCACACGTGCACGGTAAGGTGGCAGAAAAAATTGCTAATTCGGTTATTATTGATGTTGCTGGTGTCGGCTATGAAGTAACAGTAGCTCTTGGTGATTACGAAGAACTTTTGCTCGACGAAGAGGTAAAACTCTATACTTACCACCATGTTCGTGAACAAGCTGAAGAGCTGTTTGGTTTTTCGACACTTGCAGCAAAAAAATTATTCGAATTGCTAATAACTGTCCAAGGAGTTGGTCCTAAAGCAGCACTGGCAATATTGAGTTTGGGAAATGCCGAAATGGTTCGTAATGCTATTGCAAATTCGGATTCTAGCTTTGTAGCAAAAGCAAACGGGGTGGGTAAAAAATCAGCAGAAAGAGTTGTAGTAGACTTGGCAGATAAGGTTGGTTTGCCGACGCAATACAGCACTACGACACCTGTTCAAACTGAGCTAAACACTAGTGACGAAGCACTTGAAGCATTAATAGCACTTGGCTATACGCTTGCTGATGCAACAAAAGCATTGGAAGGTGTTGACCCTGCTTTGTCTACAAGCAAAAGAGTTACCGAGGCATTAAAATCGTAGCATATGGCAATTGATCGAATAGTAAATACGACAGTTTCAGATGACGATGCCGAAGAGCAGCGGGTTGAAATAACACTTCGTCCGCAGAACTTTGATGAATATGTTGGTCAAGAGCGTCTAAAGAAAAACTTAGAACTTGCCATTGCTGCTGCTAAAAAAAGAGGCGAGCCAATTGACCATGTGTTACTATATGGTCCTCCCGGACTTGGCAAAACCACGATGGCAAATGTGATCGCAAATGAAATGGGAGTTGGATTCCGTGTGACTGCTGGCCCGGCAATAGAACGAGCCGGTGATTTAGCAAGTATTCTAACAAACTTATCAGACGGTGACATACTATTTATCGACGAAATACACAGGTTATCTCGAGCGGTAGAGGAAGTATTATATAGTGCGATGGAAGATTTTAAACTTGATATAGTGATTGGCAAAGGCCCCGCTGCTCGTAGTATTCGCCTAGATCTTCCAAGATTTACAGTGATTGGTGCTACAACACGAACCGGTAGTTTAGCGGCACCACTGCGCGATAGGTTTGGGCACTTGTACCGTCTTGAATTTTATACACCTAGTGAAATATCGACCATCATCACCCGTGCCGCTAGGATTTTAAAAGCAAATATACAACCCGCTTCTGCAAAAGTACTCTCAACTCGTGCGCGTTTAACGCCACGAATCGCAAATCGTTTACTTAAACGAGTTCGTGACTATGCGGATATTAACGGTGACGGAATTATTGATACACGCATGACCGAGAAAGCTCTGGCGCTCTTAGAAATTGATGAACTTGGTTTGGACCCTGCTGACCGGCAGATGCTAAACAGTATTCTGCAGAACTACGGTGAAAAGCCGGTAGGACTAAGCACTATTGCAGCTTTGACAGGAGACGAACAAACAACCATAGAAGACTTCTACGAGCCTTACCTTATGCAGATTGGCTTTATTGAACGAACACCGCGTGGCCGTGTGGTAACCAACAAAGCGAAAAGGCATCTGGATTTCCCCGACCACAGCGAGAAGAAAGTGTAATTTTGCTATAATACAACTAACATGAAGCAAGAAGATTTAAATAAGCCGGTCGCGTATGACTCCGAAGGACGACCACTGTATGCGGCGCCTCAAACTCACGAAAGCTTTGCAAAGGGCCAAAGTGACTCTTACGTTAGCAAGGCACATGGCATTGACACAAACGGCCATGACTATGACCCAAAGCTAAGGGTGCAAAATGCCGAGGCGAACGAACCGCATAGGGTTGGTGCAGTCAGGCCTATTCATATGAGTGATGAGATTCAAAAATTATGTGAAGAATCACGCAAACAATACCCTGCTTTGAACTTAAGTGATGGTGAGTTTGTGATTCTTGATATCAAACGACATCCAATCGGTTTATTTCTGCCAGTTGTCGCTACAGGTGCGGCTTTGCTTGCCTCGGCTGCAGCGCTAATCCTATATCCAGGCAGTGATATCACAGACGGATCGGGCTTACCAAGCTTTAACCAAGTACTACTGCCGGCTCTACTCTTCATGATTCTCCTCGGCGTCGGAGGACTCATTGCGGTATGGGTGTATTTACAAAATCAATTCTTTCTAACCAACGAAAGCGTGGTGCAAGAAATACAGCATGGACTCTTTTCGCGGCATGAACAAACAGTAAGCCTGGGAAGTATTGAAGATGCAAGCTTTCGACAGGTGGGAATTTTTCAAACCATGTTCAACTACGGTACTATACGACTCAGTACTGAGGGTGAAGAAACAACATATCGATTTGCCTTTGTTGCTGACCCACGAAAGCAAATTGCCATACTAAATAATGCAATTGAATCGTTTAAAAATGGTCGACCTGTTGACCCATATGAAACGTGAAATTTAAATACTAGTTTGCACTTTTCTTAACGTAATCAGCTTCATTTTCGAGCTGTGCACGCAGTATGTAACCTGTACAAAGATCACCCTTGCAACCAGTCGGCTCGTAGCGATAGTCTGAAGACGCAGCACCTATCAGTTCGCCATTTGGATCTTTTAGTAGTTTTGGTTCAACGGATGGTAGGATTGTCTCAGTAATCGACTTCGGGTAGGATTTCTTAGTAGGATAGTAAACTTTCTCTAGTGTGTAGTAGATGCTATTGATTGCTGTTTTACGTTCGCTATCACGAGCTGCTACTTGCAGATTTTTATTTTGCACAAGAAACACAGTGCCAATTGCCAGCAGCAAAACTAATACGGACATCAGCTCGATTACTGTAAAACCACGTTGCTTCATTAGACTAATTATAGCAAATTCTAGCGATAATACGTATAATGGTAGTACTAAGAAGAGGGAGTATAACTATGGCGAAAAAGGCTGCGAAAGATCCAATTGTGACAGAAAAACCAGACAATGACGGAAAAGTGAAGGCGCTTGGTCTTGCGATGGATCAGATCACCAAACAATTTGGTGATGGTTCGATTATGAAACTTGGAGAAGCTAAGAAGGTTGATGTAGAGCTACTACCTTCAGGGGCACTTTCGCTTGATATTGCACTAGGCGGCGGTTACCCTAAGGGGCGAATTATCGAAATTTATGGTCCAGAAAGTTCTGGTAAGACAACGCTTACCTTGCACGCAATCGCCGAGATTCAAAAACAAGGTGGTACAGCAGCGTTTATCGATGCAGAACACGCACTCGATCCTGCATACGCAAAAAAACTTGGGGTTGATACCGATAACCTACTCGTTTCACAACCTGACAATGGCGAGCAGGCGCTTGAAATTGCTGAAACACTTGTTCGCTCAAATGCGGTAGATCTTATTGTCGTTGACTCTGTTGCCGCACTTGTTCCACAAGCAGAAATAGATGGAGACATGGGCGATAGCCACATGGGTCTTCAGGCACGTTTGATGAGCCAGGCACTTCGTAAACTTACAGGTATCATTAACAAAAGCAAAGCAACGGTTATTTTCATTAACCAGATTCGTATGAAGATTGGTGTGATGTTTGGCAATCCGGAGACAACCACAGGTGGTAATGCCCTCAAATTCTATGCTTCAGTTCGTCTAGATATTCGTCGTATTGGCCAGTTAAAAGTCGGCGAAGATATCATTGGAAATAGGACCAAAGTTAAAATAGTGAAGAATAAGATTGCACCGCCATTTAGGACTGCAGAATTTGACATTATGTACAATGAAGGTATTTCAAGAACCGGTGACGTACTTGACCTAGCAGCCTTGCACGGTGTTGTCGGTAAAAGCGGTGCATGGTATGACTATAAGGAAGAAAAAATAGGCCAAGGCCGCGAAGCAGTCAAGGTTTTCCTAAAGGAAAATCCAAAAGTCCTTGGCGAAATCGAAAAAGAAGTCCGCAAGAAAGTTTCCGAAGCTGAGGGCTAAATGACTTTACTACAGTCAGTATTCACGACTGTGGTGGCTGACGAAGGCCGAATTGTTGCAGAAAATGATCTTGCTTTCGCCTTCATTACAAATATTCCCATAACAGAAGGACATACGCTTGTTGCACCAAAGCGTGTTGTTAAGACACTAAAACAGATGAACGACGCAGAAAAGCTCGCGGTTCTTGAGCTTGTTGAGGACATGGAGTTGGTGCTTGCGGAAATCTTTGGTGCTGAAGGCTTTAACTATGCATGGAACCAAGGTGATGAATTTGGCCAGTCTGTGCCTCACTTCCACGTACATATAGTCCCACGCAAAAAAGGTGACGGCGGGGTAGATAATTTTGACCCGCGTAAAGTTTTTTATCGACCAGGCGATAGGCAGCTGAGCACAGAAAGTGAACTATCGAGGACTGCCGATATGATTAGACGACACGTCAAGCTAAATAATAGGTCATGAAAATAACAGACATATCGATTCAAGCAAAAAACAGCAACAGGGTTAACGTTTTTGTAGACGGAAAATACAAACTTAGCTTAGATGTTTTTCAGATCAGCAACTTAGGCATAAGAGTCGGTAAGGAATATAATGAAGATGAACTTGCGGAATTAGAGTCTGAGAGTCAGTTTGGAAAACTGTATGCTCGTACGCTAGAGTTTATAATGCTCAGACCACATAGTGCGCGTGAAGTACATGACTATTTATGGAAAAAAACGCTTTCTAAAAAGTATAAAAGCAAATCAGGCGAAGTAAAGGCTAAAGAGGGTGTGTCCAAAGAAATCAGTGAGCGAGTATTTGGTCGACTCTCAGAAAAAGGCTATATTGACGACGAAAAATTTGCTAGGTTTTGGGTAGAAAATCGAAACCAACGCAAGGGCACGAGTATACGAAAGTTACGAGCAGAGTTGAGTGCCAAAGGTGTCGAGTCGAGCATCGTAGAGTCGGTATTGGAAAATTCTGAACGATCAGATACTGAAGAGTTAAAAAAAATACTACAAAAAAAACGAACAAAATACGACGATAATAAGCTAATTCAGTATCTTGCCAGACAGGGCTTTCGCTATGATGATATCAAGCGTGCAATCGAAGAAGCAGCACAAGAAAATTAGTGATTTGTATCGATTGAATCGGGGCCTGCAGGCTGTGATTGACGAAATGGGTTCGCATAACTCTTTACGTTATTTTGTAAAACAGTTTCTTGCTTATGAGCAGTAGAGCGAACGAGCACACGTGAGTTATTGACTTCGATGACTTGAGAGCGATGTACAATGAGCTCGGTTTCGGTAAAACTTTTTAACAAAGGACGTTTTACCATAAGTTGCTGCACAGCATACGCACTTCCATCAACTGCGTATGCATGGACTTTTCCAAGCTTGCTACCTTTTTGCTCTGCGACATCTAAGCCAATGAGGGAGAAATTAAACTCGTAGATTTCCTTAAGCTTCAACACATCATCAAGCCCTACAAACTCATCGCTACTATCAACAATAAAACCCAGCGCGCCGTATTCGCGAATTTCTTCAATTCGTAGAAACGAAGGATGTGCGTCAAGCATTCGCCCCTCTAGCTCGTAGGCAACGACTGTGAGTGTTCGAGGATCAATCAAAATATCTTTGGTCCGTGCTAATTCAACACCTGTTTGCAGGCTCATGACTGGCTTGTGAAGCAGATTCTCGTGGGGGATTAGCATACTATTAGTATAGACCTCTACCTGTCAACTATTCAATGAACGGGTTTGAACGACCAGTTGGTTTGTATAATTCGCTAGGGTCAAGCTGTTCAACTTTGTCGATAGTTTCTTGATCAAATGAGTCACTAAACTCAGGCGGGACTTCCGGTAGGGGACCATTATTAATGACAAATAGTACAAAAATCGAACCAGTAATAAGGAGTCCACCTAATATCGTAAAGAATATAATACTGTGGAAGCGCTTTATAAACTGCTGAAGCGATCGAATAATTGTTGGGATATCTAAGTTTACGTTCATCGGATATATACCTGTATGCGCAAGTTTGGTAAGTCAACACCATCTGCGGGCGCATTTTCATCATTCGCCCGAGTCATAGAAATATTGCCAATTTGCATTTTTGTCACATTTTGTTCGATTTGCTGTATGAATTTCATTGCACTGCTATACCGTGTTGGGCTTGCTAACGATACGTTAACAGTCGTTGCCTTAATACCCGCTGGCAAACCAGAAACCGTCGTTTGAAGGTCGCCTGCAGAACCAGGAGTAGCTACGGTTGTATCAGGAATCGTGTCAAAGGAGTAACCAGTAATGAACACACCAGAATCTTTTGCGTATTGATTTAGATCAGAAATAATCTCATTTTGATACGAGTAGCTCTGACTTTCCGCAACGATTTTGTGTGCTTTTTGTACAATAGGTTCTAATTCTGCCAGAGTAGTTTTCTGCGATAGCAAGATTTGCAGATTTTTACTGCCTGCATTTGCCTGAGCGTCCAATTCACTTGTTTTCACTGCGTACGCACGGAGCCAATCCAGAGCAAAGATAAACCCGGTAATACCTGCAATGAGCACCACGAACATTAATACAATAAGAAGTATGCGCAGTAATTTAGCATTCAGTTTCAAAGAAGCCAATTTTTTCATTGTAGAGCTCCTTTTTGAATAATAACGCTCAGCTCTGTTTGGTAATGGTAGCCTGTGTCCTCATCTTCCTGGTAGGTGATTGATTCAAAGTGGACATTTGAAAATAACTCTGTCTGGTTTTCGAACGCGGTCTTCAGTGCGATAGCGTCTCTCGTGGACTTGGCTTTTGCACTTATGGTAACTTGCGTTCCTAAAGTTTGTGAGTCAACCGTTAAGTTACTCAAGATGACACCAGGCGGCAATGCAGCGCTAATTTTGTAAATGAGGGAAGAGTACTTAACCTCATTGTTTATAATCGCTTTTGCGATTGCAAGATCGGAGCGAAATTGGTCGGCCTCTTTTTTAGTGTCGGCAAACAGTGCTTCACGTTTTTTGTTTTCGTCAACTCGTTGCTTAGCTCCATCTTGTGCAATCGACAATGTAAAATAGGTGCCTAAGATAAGTGCAGATACAATAAGGATGCCGCTAATAATCATGCTAATATAGCGTACGATAAGCACATTAATTCTTGCTGCGCGTATCTCGGATTTATATTCTGCGGGCAGCAAATTTATCACAACCAGATCCTCTCATATGGAACGCTTGCTAGTCCTGCGACCGTAATGTATCGAGGCCGAAAGTGTTTTACTGGCTCTTTCAGTTTACCGAAGTCTAATTTTTGCCACGGTATCGCAACACGAGATGGCATGACAAGTTCATTCGTAAAGTACTCGCCAATACCTGGCACATTTGCTCCTCCTCCAACAATCAAAACCTGCTCTAGCTTTCTGTGTCCTTCAATTCGCTCATCATAGTAACGCATTACCTTACGTGTTTCTGATGCTATTCGTTCGAGACTTGGCTGTAAAGCGGTCGTAATCTTATGTTGCCGCGCGCCGGGACTAAGTCCGTTGATAACTTTCAATTGGTGGGCATTTTCAAGAGGAATGTGTAGCTTTTTGGCAATATCGAGCGTAAATGTGTTACCACCAATACTCAGTGCACCAGCAACACGTATAGATTTATCGAGGATGGCAATATCTGTACTCGCAGGACCAATATCAACGATAACTGTTGGCAAATGACCATCTTCTGTTGCCTCAAGTACTCGAGCAACAGAATTTATGCTTGGCTCAACCATACACACCTCTAGGCCAGCAGCTTCTGCGGCTGTGATACATGTATCAACTATGGCTCGTGGAACGGCACTCATTAAAATTGTCAGATTATCTTTTGATCGTTCAATAATTTCGTAGTCAACGTATAGAGCACTCATTGGCACAGGCACATATTGCTCCACCTCTAACTCAATAGCATCATGCAAAGTCTTTTCTGCTTTTGCTGGCAATGTAAATGTACGAGTAAATGTTTTTGACGCGGGCAGTCCGATCACTGTATGCCTACTAGGAATAGAACCAACAATATGTTTTTGCATGAGTGTCGAGAGGTTAGTACCCAGGTAGTCGTCGTTCGTATCGAACGCATTTTGCACTTTTGCAGGATCCAGGTCGATTGAACCATAGCCTGTAACAAGCCATTTTTTTGGGTCGACAGACATAACCTTCATACCAGTTTGACTGATATCAAGTCCTATTATGGGTTTGTCTTTATAAAATAGTTTTGCCACCTCTGATATTGCCCACGTTCTGCTTACCCTTAGTATACAGTAGTAAACAGTGAAATACTACTAACTCTTGATGTTCTGCGATAGGCTCGCAATTGGCATCATAACACTGGCGGCAATCAGGCCGACCATGCCGCCCATAAATACAATCATAACCGGTTCGATAATTGAGCTAATACCATCAATTGCAGCGTCAACTTCTTCTTCGTAAAAGTCGGCGACTTTTACGAGAACGGTATCCGTTTGCCCTGTCTCCTCACCAACCGAAAGCATCTGGGGAACAATAGCAGGGAATAGCGGATTTTTCTGTATAACCGATGAGAGTGTAGCGCCGTTCTTTACCTCTTCGGCAGCTGCCTGGATATCGCGCTCGTATACCATATTGCCAACTGCATGAGAGGTGACATCGAGTGCTTCGAGCACTGCAACACCAGCGCCAATCAGCGCAGAAAAAGTTCGAGCAAAGCGTGCGATCGCAACTTTCATGACAATTGTTCTTATGGCGGGCAATTTTAAGATTAAGGCGTGGAATTTGTATTTACCACCAGGGGTACTGATGTAGCGAGTTATGCCAAAAATACCACCACCAAGTGCAGCTATGAATAGATACCAGTAACTTGTCATAAGCTGGCTGAGATTCAACATTATTTGTGTAAGAACTGGTAGCTTTGCGTCGGGCCCACCAAGATCAGTAAGAATATTGCCTATTTGAGGAATGACAAATAACATCAAGCCAAAGAATGCCACGATGGTAATGACTATGAGCACAGTCGGGTAGGTCATGGCGCTCTTAATTTTTTTTCGAATACTCGCGTTTTTCTCTTGCTGGAATGCCACGCGTTTCAGAATTTCATCCAAAATACCCGCGGCTTCACCAGCGCGCACCATGTTTACATAAACATCACTAAAAGATTCAGGATACTTAGCTAGACTATCGGCAAGCGCTGAACCGCCCTCAATATCTTTAATAATACCGGTAAGCACGTTTTTTAGTGCGGGGCTTTCACTGTGTTCTTGCAAGGATGTCAGCGCACGTAGCAGAGGTACACCTGCGCTCACCATCGCACTCAGCTCACGCGTGAATACAACAAGATGATCACCCCTAACTTTATTACTCGAAAAGAGTGATTTTTTGCTTGAAGCCCCTTCCTTACCAGACTTTATAGATATTGGCTTTAAGCCTTGCTTTGCGAGAGCTTTTAGCACAGTCTCTCGTTCATTCGCATCAATGGATCCTTGGACGGTCTTTCCTGATGAGTCGACGGCTGTATAGCTGAACTTGGCCATTATGATTCCTTTGTTACCCGAATAATTTCTTCAATACTTGTGACACCTCTCAGTGCTTTTATGAAGCCATCAGTATGCATACTTATCATACCTTCCTGTGCTGCTTGTACATCGATTTGTTCGCTCGTTCCTCGTGAAATGATTAGCTTCTGTACATCTGATGAATTGCGCAGTGCCTCATAAATACCAACCCGACCTTTGTAGCCTGTGTGGTTACATTCATCACAACCTTCGGGGGCTGCTCGCCACATGATTGCTACGGTACCGTTCCTAATGCTGAGGTCAACATCACTACCGAGTCCCTGCTGTTTTGCTTGTTGCTCAAGTCCTGAAATGGCTGCCAAAGATTGTGAAGTCAAAGAAAACGCTTTTGTCATGGCTGCGAGTTCTTCCGCATTTGGCGTAAAGTTTTGTCGGCATGTTAAACACAAGCGACGTACCAAACGCTGTCCTATAACAGCGCGAATGGTGCTGGCAATTAGAAATGGCTCAATACCCATGTCAAGCAAGCGGGGCAGACTAGTAGCAGCATCGTTGGTGTGAAGCGTCGAGAAAACGAGGTGTCCAGTAAGCGCGGCCTGTACGGCCAAGTCAGCTGTCTCTGCGTCACGAACCTCACCTACCATGATCACGTTGGGGTCTTGACGCAGCAGTGCACGAAGGCCAGTTGCAAAGGTCATGCCTGCCTTTGGGTTTGTCTGAGTTTGGTTAACACCGCGAATCTTATACTCGACTGGATCCTCTACGGTAGAGATGTTGATATCAGGCTTATTTATGAGGGTAAGCACGCTGAAGAGACTGGTTGATTTTCCGCTTCCTGTCGGTCCGGTAATAAGAACGATACCGTTTGGCTCCGTCATGGCATTGTTCACAACTTCGAGGGCATGTCCCCAGTAACCGAGCTCCTCAAGAGTGATAGCTTGATCACTTTCGTCAAGAATACGCATAACTACCTTTTCCCCATCTGCGATTGGCAGTGTACTAACACGCAGTGCGTATTGGTGGCCAGAGACCTTTATTTTAAATCGTCCATCTTGGGGCACTCGTCGTTCGTCAATCTTGAGATTAGAAAGAATCTTAATTCGGCTAATTAATGCGCCAAGCACATTGCGCGGAAGGCGGTTTACTTCCTTCAGCACACCGTCTACACGGTAGCGAACTTGTACATATTCTTCGCGGGGTTCAATGTGAATATCGCTTGCGCCAGAACGAATAGCGTATTCAAGGAGTAGATTAACAGTTTGGGCAACCGGAGAATCTTCAGCAATGTCAGCATCAGATACGACTTGTTCGCTACCGTCGTCTTCGCGCTGAACATCAATCACTTCATTCAGCTGTTCGCCAACATCACCATGATAATTACCAAGACACGATAGAATGTTGTCGCGAAGGGCAAAGTAGAGCTTTGTATTCTCGCCAATCTCTTTTTCAATAAAGTCAACAGCCTGAATATCATCGGGGTCATCCATGGCCAGATGCATGACACCTGCTTCATCGATCTTAAACAAGATTGCGAGGTACTGAGTCGCGGTGCGCTCAGGTATCTTATTAAGTACATCTGACGGAATATCTTTGGGATCAAGTTCTATAAAGGGGATGCCAGTATAGTCAGAAAATAATTGCGCGAGTTCTTTTTCAGCAAGAACTTCTTTTTGTACCACTATCTCCTGGAGGGGTCGCCTTGAACGAGCCGCTGCTTCTTTAAGTTCGGCCAGCTGCTCGGGTGATGCCTTCCCACCCCGCTCTAAGAGCTTTTCTACTGTGACATCGGAAATGCGCATACTGCTTACGCTCTAGTATAGCGTGTAGGGCAATAATTCGCCAGTAGTTTTTACCCTAGTAGCACATCGTCGTCTGGAAGCCTAAACAGGCCTTCGTCCAGCCGTTTTTGATCAAGGTAATGCGCCGTGAAGCCAACTATTCGAGGAATAACAAAAAGTGCATTGAAGAAGTCCGCATCGACCAACTCTTTCAGCTCCTGGTGGCTATAGTGTTCTTCGCTTTCAAGAATATCTAACATAAGCGCTGCTATCGTGCCATCGACATTTAGTATCAACGAGCCTTTTTTAGTGGTTGTAATGGCTTCTATAGCCTTCGCGTAGTCGTAGTAGCGATGGTTTGGCAACCGATTCGAAAACTTAGCGAGAATTGCAGTCCTTGGGTCCTCTAACCCAACACGATATTTTTTGTGACCAATCCCAGCAATGTATTTTTTTACCTTGGCGTAGCTTTCAATATGCTCTGCCGGGTCTTTTGCTTCTGTAACCCCCGACAGCCACTCATTTGCTGCGCCAGATACAGCACCGCCAAAACGTGGGCCGATAGTCATCAGGCCGGCAGCCAACGAATCAACCAAGTTTTTCCCAGCGCGAGCGGTTACGATCGTATTCAGTGCACCAGAGACTTGTGGTCCATGGTCAACGGAGAGTAGAAACACGGTACGAATAAAATCTACTGTAATTTGTGATTGAGGGTGTTTACCTAGTAGTGCTGAGCAAATTTGCAGTGCAATATCACCTTCATGTGCCCAGTCTGGCAATGACGAACCAGCAAACTCATAGCCGTTTTCAGTTTCTTTCGATATCGTCGATGTAAATAAACTCGCTGAGCGTCCGTCTAAACTCATCGCTTCCTCCTTTAGTTCATCTTTTTCAATTCCAGCAATTCGTTCTGAAAATTCTTTCATCGAGTGTGCGACAATGGCACCCGCCTCGGTAAGTGCAGCACGCTTAGCGCTCGCCGTTTCAGATTTGTTACCAGCCAGAGCTTTGGCGTGTCCAAACTGAACGGGTTCATCGAAAGCTTCACCGATGACACCAGATATGTAGCAGATGACGGGTTTACTGACAGCACCACTTTTCATTAGCTCTACTAGCTCGTATTCATCATAGCCACCAAGCTCCCCGTAGTACACGATGTGCTTTGTTTGTGAGTCGTCCTGCGCCGCAAGGAACGCATCTTTCGGTGAGGTCAGAGGAAAACGATCACCACCAAAGCATAGTGCAAAGCTAATACCATGACTGGTTGATGCAACCATGGTGATTATTTCATTTATCATGCCACCTGACGCTGATAGCACGGCGACAGATCCCGACTCTTTTAGATTGTTCTTTTCGAGTTGCCTCCAGTCGGCACCTCCGACAACACCCAGCTTGAGATAGCCTGGAACCAATAGTCCAACGCCAGCCGTCCCGACTAGAGTTTTACCCTTTTTTTGATAGCGCTCGTATAACTCAATAGCATGCTTCTCTGGTACATCCTCTGCAAAAATGTGTCCACCTAAGGCGCTAGGAAAGGCATCAAAGAACTCAATCGTGGTTTGACGCGCACGGCGTCCGGAGTTAATATTAAACATCCATTCAACTGATTCAATTGCATCTGCAGCAGCAAGCATCGTTGGAAAACAGGGTATCAGTACTTCACCTTTACCCCAGAAATACTTTTGGAATTTTGTACCTGCAGTAACTATGGCTTTTATCGACGGTGCTTCTTTCCCGCACAGGTGATCAAAATCTAGTATGGCTTGTATGCCTGGACGATAGTTGCCAAGCACCAAGCAAGTGCCAGGTTTGTTTCTAATCTCTTCAATACTACGCATCAACATACTCCAAGGCTTCGCTAACTACATCCGTAAGTACTGTTTCAGATCCATGCACACTACCAAATATCTCATTTCTATGTAAATATTCAGAAATAAGCGCCAAACCTTCAGTTTCATTTGGTCCAGCTCTACGCACAAAGACCTTTATGTTTTGGCTAGATAGTCTTGCTTGACGCTCCTTCATAGCCTGAATAACTCCTTTGAACATAACTTTTACATCACTAAAATTTGCTGCACCACCGGCGATGATAAACGCTTTTTTGCTTGCTCTCGACTCGAGCATCTGATCAAGTACCCGCGATGTGTAAAGGTAGATTTCTTCTGTGTTCGGGCCTCCGCTATATTCACCATATCCAGCAACATATTGTGTTTTATGTTGATTGCTAGCTTCGTCTGCAATAGTAATGCACGCACCTCCACCCATTAGCTGCATCCATAAACTAGCATCGGGATTAAGTAGCTTAAACGAGAAAGAGGCAGGGGAATTATTATTCAAATCTTTGATAGCCTGTTCCAATTTGCTTAATGTTTCTGTCGAAACGATATCATTCTGATTCCAAGATGATTCATACTCACCCGCGCTGTCCACTAGTACAGCAGCATCCAGTAGCAAACACTCTTCACCCCGAACTAACAGGGGGTTAATTTCCACAAAACTCATATGTTGGTTGTTCATTACCTCAGTAACATGCTGTACGAATAATTTAGGTAAAGGTACATCATCGATGCTGTACTCCCGGACACTCTCTGGTTTGTCTTCAACAGTGACACCACCATGTTCCGAATACATAATTTTTATCCCGTCTCTTGTTCGTTCAAAACTAACATAACATTCTTCGCTGTCATCGTGGGGCAACATTGGCTCCGCAATAAAACGCGTAAAACCTTTTTCAGCCAGTGACTGAACGGCTGGTTGCGCCTCAGGCGCAGTGACATTTAGCCGCAGCAGGCCTTGCTTGCCGCGTTTTTTCATGCCTTGGTCAACTTTTATGATGTACGATGCATGTTCATCAAGTTTTTCAATATCTTGCTCAAGTGTTTCGCTATGTAAGCAAACTCCGTTATATACTTCGCCAACTAGCAGTGATTTTGCACGGTATTCAGACAGCTTAACGCGAGCCATCGTAGCCCTCACGCAGTTTTCGGTAAACATTTGTGTCGCGCTTCTCGTAACCAAGTTTTGCGTAAAAGCCAAGCGCTGCGTGATCTTCGCGACTAGTAAAATCGATAATATCAGCCCCACGACTCCACGACCATTCTTCTGCTGCAGCCATCAGGTTCGAGCCAACACCTTGTCCACGATTTGCTTCGTGGACCACCAGCTCGTCGAGCATGACCATAATTTTTGAGAGCTTGTATACAAGATTCAGCTTCACCATACCGGCTACCTTGCCGTTGACTAAAGCGAGTAACACCACACGATCAGGGTTATTTTCAAAGTGAGCCCATTGTTCACGGGGGTCTACTTCATATGTATGCAGTACTTTTTCAAGAGCGGCTATTTCAGAAATGTCATCAGATGATGCAGATCGGATTTCCACGTGAGGATTCATACAAACAAGTATAACAAATGCTATACTTAACACTAGTGAATATTCAAATTCAAAGTGAGGATGCTATGAAAGCATTTGGTGAGAGGATTGGTCGCTCATTGGTTGGTGGCGAGCACATTCAGCTTGTCGGTGATATTGGTGCAGGCAAGACGACGCTAACGAAAGGCATCGCTAAAGGCTTAGATATAACAGAGACCGTTCAAAGTCCAACATTTACCATCAACCGTGTGTACGACGGGCGAGATGGTATTAACCTATCTCACTATGATTTTTATCGCCTCAGTGAGCCTGGCGTAATGGCGGATGAGCTGGCTGAGACGAGTCAAGACACTAACACAGTTATCATTACAGAATGGGGCGAAAGCGTTGCAGATTTATTAGGCAATGATAACCTAGAGATTACGTTTACTAGTCCAGCCGAAACTGAGCGGGAGATTGTCTTAGCGGCAAAAGGTGAGTCGAGTGAAGCATTGCTTGGGCGTATCAAAATAGAGGAGGTACCGAATGTTTCTGCTGCTTGATACATCAACACCAGTCTGTAAGCTAACACTCATTGACGATGGAAAAAGCTATACTGACTCATGGCAAGCAGATCGCACATTGGCACAAAACCTCTTAAAGTATTTAGAAGAGCAACTGAGAATGAATGGAGCTGATTGGGATGCTGTTTCAGGCATTGGCGTCATGAAAGGGCCTGGTAGCTTTACGGGTCTACGTATAGGCATGACAGTACTAAACACGATTGCAGACACAAAAAGCGTTCTAATTGTAGGTGAGATGGGCGACGACTGGCAGGAAAAGGCTGTGCGTCGTCTGAAAAATGGGGAAAACGAGCAGATTGTACTGCCTGTCTACGGGCGTGAGGCAAACATTACCAAACCACGTAAATAACTCTTGCTCGCATACGGCAAAAAGCGCTACAATAGGAGTAGTCTGATTTTTGGGACTGATTTGTTACTAACTTATTGAAATCTTCTGTTTATTCTGTGATAACACCATTTTCGCTACGACGAACACGTAGCGGGAGTAAACAGAGAAAGGAACCAGTATGGGCATAGAGATTATTGCCGCTGTTGTCGGAATTGTTTTAGGAGTGGGCGGAAAATTTGCCTATGACAAGCAGCAGACAACTCAAGGAAAAAATAAAATTGAAAAAGAGCTCGCCAGCGCCAAAACCAAAGCAAGCGATATTGTGTTAAAAGCCAAAGACGAAGCTGTAGAGATTGAAAAAGAGCGCCGCAAAGAGTTACAAAAGGTAGAGAATCGCCTCGCAGAACGCGAAACAAATCTCGACAAGAAACTAGACGAATTAGACAAGCGTGCCGAGAAACTTCGTGCTCAAGAAGACGATGTAGAATCGCTGAAAAACGAGATTCGTGATATTCGTACGAAGCAGCAAGACAAGCTAGAAAAGATTGCTGGTCTGAAGAAAAAAGACGCCGCTGAAAAGCTGATGCAGATGACTGAACGAGACATCAAGCACGATTTGCTTGGACTTGTGAATAAGTTACAAAACGATGCGATGCAAGATGCCGAAGAACGTGCGCAAACAGTTCTTTTAACGGCAATGGAGCGTATGAGCAGTGAAGTCACTGCAGAACGAACCATCACAGCCATCAAGCTAACAGACGACGAAATGAAGGGGCGTATTATCGGCAAGGAAGGCCGTAACATTCAGGCTCTTCAGCGAGCCACGGGTGTCGATATTTTAGTCGATGACACACCCGGTATGATTGTGATGAGTAGCTTTGACCCAGTGCGTCGCCAGGTTGCTCGTTTGACTCTTGAAATGCTCATGAAAGATGGACGTATTCACCCAGGCCGCATTGAAGAAGTGGTTGCCAAGGCGCAAAAGCAGATCGATAAAGAAGTCGACCGCGCTGGTGAAGACGCAGCCCGTGAAGTTGGTGTGGTGGGTATTCCAAAGGAAATGCTACGCTTGCTTGGTGAACTGAAATTTCGAACCAGCTATGGCCAAAACGTACTGATGCACAGTACTGAGATGGCACACATCGCAGGTATGATTGCCGAGGAAGTAGGTGCAGATGTTCGTACCGTTAAAATTGCGACGTTGCTGCATGATGTAGGCAAGGCTGTTACGCACAAGATCGAAGGCAAACACCACCACATTGGTGCTGAACTCGCCAAGAAATACGGAATGAAAGATGAAATCGTTCATGCTATTGAAGCCCACCACGATGATATTGAAGCAACAACACCAGAAGCATTAGTTGTGCGCGTGGTAGACGCTGCATCAGCAGCTCGCCCCGGTGCCCGTAATATCTCTGCAGAGAACTTTGCCGAGCGTATGCGAGACCTGGAAAATGTCGCAACAAGCTTCGATGGTATCGACAAAGCCTATGCTATTTCGGCAGGCCGCGAAGTTCGTGTCATCGTAAAGCCTGAACGTATCGACGACCTTTCAGGTATCAAGCTTGCACGAGATATCGCTAACAAGATTGAAAGCACCATGCAGTACCCGGGCACTATCAAAGTGAATGTTATTCGCGAAACCCGCGCAATCGAATTTGCTAAATAAGCATTAGCCAGTTACTTTTGAATCATCCAGTGACCGCTGGATGATTCTTTTTCACCGCTCTGTGCGTATAACCTCCAGCCACCAGCAGGGAAAAGTGAGCCTTTGTAATCCCACGACGCCGCAAAATTTGTATCAGTCAGTTCATACGGTAAATATCGGATCAAACTAGAAGAGCTATCAACGGCATATATAGTGCAGTATGTTTGCTCCGCCAACTCGCAGCCACTCGTTAAGGAGGTATTTGAACTGTAGCGATGTTCTGTTTTATGGTTGGCAGTTTGGTAGAGTGTCGGTAGCTGAGATGGAG
Source organism: bacterium (assembly GCA_030427525.1). GTDB lineage: Bacteria > Patescibacteriota > Saccharimonadia > Saccharimonadales > Saccharimonadaceae > UBA1020. The sequence goes on along the minus strand of JAUIBD010000001.1, from coordinate 92,811 downwards.
GAGTAGTCTGTAGGGTATTTGCTACGGTGAGTGCGGTTGAAACATCGATTAGCCCATGGCCGTACTGGTTTGTGTACCAATTGCTCCCCATGGCACCAATTTTTTGTGCTGATGCGTCAATCAGCGCGCGTACATCATTAACAGAAGTATTAGGACGAATCGACTTAATCAAGCCAGCGAGACTGGCGACAAACGGTGAGGCAAATGATGTGCCATACAGATTTGTGACGTATGCATTCGTGCCATTTGATTCTGTCCAAACAGTTGATCGAATATTACCGCTTCCTGGCGCAACGACATCAAGATTTGCTCCATAGCTACTAAAGCTCGCACGTTCGTTACCGTTTGTGGAGGCGCCTACCGAGATAACCGTTGGATCAATAGCAGGATAGCTCATCGCACCCGGATTTGCTGGGTCGCAACCATACTCTGTACCTGTGCCACAGTTGCCGGCGGCGGCAACCACAACAACATTGTTATTGTACGCATAGGCTAGTGCGGCTTGCATGGCTGGGTCAACAGAGTCACCGCCCAGGCTCATATTAATCACCGAAGCCCCGTTGTCTACAGCATAGTAAATCGCCCCAACTACATCGCTGGTGTAGCCAATACCTGAATCACTCAGCACCTGCAGAGGCATGATTTCATTATTCCAGCTAATTGTAGCAATACCTTTGCCGTTATTTCCGGCCGCGCCAACTATACCACTTACCTCAGTTCCATGACTAACACCTGCTCCAATAGGGTTACTCCGACCGGCTTGAGGGTTGTTATCGGTATGAATAAAACTCCAGCCTTGCCAATCGTCAACGTAGCCGTTGCCGTCATCATCACAATTATTGTTTGCTTTATTTTGCGCGGAACCCGACCAACAGGTATCGCCGGAGCTCGTCGTGCCCGTTTCGCCGGTGTTTTGGTACCACTGGCTTTGTAAATCTTCATGGTTCAGTCCAAAGCCACTGTCTATTACAGCGACGACAACACCATTTCCTGTTGAAGTGTTCCAGCCAGATGAAGCATTTACCGCATCGAGTGCCCAGCTTGTTGAAGTTAACGGGTCGTTACTCGTAAGCAGCGCACGGTACTCAAATTCTTTTGCTATAGTATCAGCGATTGCAACCTGTTTCGGAGCTCTCTGTCTTGGGGTAGTTTTCTTAGCAACGGTTTGATTGATAGGCGACTCGCCCGACGTATTTTTTTCACGCTTAGTATCAGCTATGCTACCACCAATCGATTGATGCTCGCTTATGGGCTGTGTTGGCAGCTCCAAATCGGATGAATACTGCGGCCATACGGACAGTGCTCGCACTCCTAAAAACACCGAAATACCGGCAAATATGTACAGGTTGAGTTTTTTGTTTGTTTTCATGTGGTGGATAAACCACATCTATCATAACCGAATACTCTATGATGCTCAAGCTTTGAAGCGGGTCTGCAAGCTTACACCGAGATACTCCAGCAGGATACTTAAACTAGCTATAAACGCAAGGAGTCCAGACACAATCAGCCCTACACTATAGTCAAGATTTTCTGAAGCAGGTAAGAAAACCACACCAATGAGGGGTAGAACAATGAGCACGAGCCGTATATACACCACTAGTCGTTCCGAAAGAATCTGGCGCTTTTTCTTTGGTATTTTTTTATGATGAGTGAGCACAGGTAATATCGCACCTGAAAAATGGTGTGTTACTTGGTGGCCAGTTTTAGAAACTTTCTTTGGCAACTGCCAAAGTATCACGATAGACAGTACGATCATAATGACTGTCACCACTGCGGCTACTGCTAGTAAAATAGGGGATTGCGAAACAGTAATAGCGGTAGGTTGGGAAGCTTCTGGCGGAGTTTGTATAAAAAATTCAAAAAAACCGGACTCAACCAAACGCGGCGTCACCAACATTGCTACCCATAGCCAACCAAAAGCCGTAGATAGGTAGCTAACTGCTCGAAGAAAACTAATAGCAAAATGCATGAAATTTAACATCACAATACATATAGTAACAAACAAGAAAAAACCTGCAGTATTTGCAGGTTTTTTCTATGGTCGGGGTGAGAGGACTCGAACCTCCGACCTCACGGTCCCAAACCGCGCGCGCTAGCCAACTGCGCCACACCCCGATAGTGTGTAATCTTGCACGATTATAGCCTAAAATGCGATGAATTACTAGAGGTGGTATACTAAATATATGAATAAAGTTCCTTACACTGCACCAGATTTTAAGCTAAGTAACGAAAATGGAGAACAAAGAAGCCTCGGTGACTTTAAAGGAAAATGGCTTGTTTTGTATTTTTACCCAAAAGACGATACGCCGGGCTGTACAGTGGAGGCGTGTAGCTTGCGTGATGCACGAGACGACTTAGCTGCGCTGGGTGCAGAGGTGGTTGGAGTAAGTAAAGATGATGCCAGCAGTCACGAAAAATTCAAGGCAAAACACAGCCTGAACTTTACGCTGCTATCTGATCCAGATGGTAAAGTACTAGAAGCGTACGGTGCTTGGGGTAAGAAAATGTTTGGTAAAGAAGGAGTTTTACGAAAAACATTTTTAATAAACCCAGATGGGCAAGTGGTGAAGGTATGGGGCAGAGTAACACCACTTGGACACGGCGATCAAGTGACAACTGAACTTCGAAGCCATATGCAGGCGAAAAGCGGCTACGGAAGTGGTGCATTTTAGAAATTAGCGCGGTCGTTTTAGGGCAATTTCACGTGCGTGACTAGCAAAATGATCATCCAAAATTGTTTGACTAAACTCACCATAGCGCTGTATGGCAGCTTTCTCTAGTAACCAGTCGGCAATCGCAGGATTTTTTGGTAGAAGAGAGCCATGGAGGTAGCTGCCGATAACATGCCGATAACGAGCACCTTCGCCGTTGTCTTGGCCATTGTTGCCTGCACCTTTTCGAACCGTACCGAGAGGTTGAACGCCTTCGCCTAAAAATGTCTGACCGCTATGGTTTTCATAGCCAATGATTTCGCCGAACTCATCGCTGTCTGTCACGATATTACCTATCATGCGTTCCTCGCCACCATAGGTTTCGATGTCTAAAATACCAATGCCATCGATCATGACACCATCTTTTGTTTTGAAGAATTTACCAAACAATTGGTAAAGACCACATATCATCAGCATCGGTACATCGTTCTCTACTAGTTCGTGAAGTTTCGGGCTCATTTTTAATAAGTCGGCTTGTATTTTTTCTTGACCTGCATCTTGACCGCCACCACCGAGGACGATATCGACATGAACAGGAAATGTATCACCAGGGTTGTATTCAAGAAGCTTTGGTTCATAACCGTACCACTGTGCACGTCGTATGACAGTCAGTACATTGCCCCAGTCGCCGTATATGTTCATATCGCGTGGATACAGTTGCAAAATAGTTAGTTCTTTTTTATTCATGAAATCACCTCGACGTTGGTGATTTTAGCGAGATCACGACGCAATGCTAGCATAGCTGTATAGGTGCAAAAAATACGCTTTGGGGCATTGGGGTTAGCTTCGATAAATTGTTTTAAGGCTTTTCTGAGGTCTGTCTGCACGTATTTTACTTTTACTTCATCGTATTGTAAGCGTAGTGCCATGTCGTATGCTCGTATGCCACCTACTTGTGCAACGCCACCATCTTTCAAGCCTTCAAACTCGACATCCCACAACCAACTCATATCACGGCCATCAGCATAATTGTCATTGATTGCAATCATTGTTGCCCAGCCATCAGGTAGAAATGATGCTAAACTAAGCCGAAAACCACCAGGATTTTTTACCAGCACTAGTTCGAGTGGCTGACCTTTTACCATAAGCGTCTCACCACGACCAAATGCTGGTTTGACGTTTTCGAGTGCGGTAAGCAATGCCGCTTGCTGTAAGTCCGTACCCATCACAGCTTGGACCAGGCTAACAGCGGCAACTGCATTAAAGATATTGTAAATACCATCGAGTTTCAGATTTAGGGAAACACTTTTTTTGCCGAGTGAAATGTGCGCAGATTTGCCCTCGACTCTTTGCAGTACTGCTTGGGCTGGAGGTATGTTTTTTCTATCTGTTTCACCACCACGCATTGCATCATCGTTTGGGAATAGATGGGTAAGAGATGGATCAAGACCAAAAAAACTCACCTTATCTTTCGGTAGTGATGAAGCTAGTTTCAACAACCTCGGGTCCTCGCGGTTAATTACAACGTACTCAGACGTCGCTTCTGCGACTGCTTGTAACATCTTTGCGGTGGTGTCAATTTCGCCGAAGCGATCAAGCTGGTCACGCATGACGTTTAGTAACAAGCTGAATCGAGGTTGTACAACTTTTACAAAATGTACAGCGTGCGCTTCATCGAGTTCGAGTACGGCAATATCGGCGGCTAAATTTCCTTTTATGTCGACCTCACCAAGAAGCGCTGCGGCCACGCCACGAGTAAAGTTGCTGCCAGTGCGGTTTGTAAAAACCTGTAAGCCTTGACTCTCCAGAAGCTCTACTACCATTTTTGTCGTCGTTGTTTTGCCGTTTGTGCCACTAACGAGTACAACACCATGCGGAAGTTGGGCTAATGTGTAGCGGATGAAATCGGGGTCGATACGCTCTACGACTAGGCCAGGTAGAGCAGAACCACCACCACGGAGCTTACTAGCAGATTTAACTGCTTTTCCTAAAATAGTAACAAGGGGCCTTCGCATAGGAACTATTATAGCTTAATAGAGGCGGTTGCGGTACAATAAGCTCATGGTAATTGTGTGGGCACTCTCCTGGTGGTATGGCGCTGGCTTAAAGGCACGCTTTGCTATCTTTGTTGAGCGCATGGCAAAGACCGCAGATTACTTCTCGATTGATTTACTTATCAAATCGCTCTTTTCGCCATTTCGCCAAATCTCTGCAGGTAAGGTGCGCGGCCCATTGGCAGTACAGTGGCGGGCATTTCTTGATAGAGTGATTTCACGCATGATAGGCGCAATGATTCGAAGCGCGGTCATTGTGGTGGGCGCTTTGTGGCTGGCGACACAGTGTTTTATAGGAATTATATTGTTGGCTGGCTGGGTTGTCGTACCACTGCTTCCAATCGTTGGGTTTATATTGATGGCATCGGGATGGTTACCACCATGGACGCTTCTATAGATTTTTCATCTGAACGCGCTCACAAGGCACGACTTGGTGTTCGGCTGGACGGCGTCACAATTCGCCTAGTTGGTGTGCTAGCAGCAGTGCTATTAGGGGTAGGTGTGCTACTGCTCATTATCGGCTACAGTCTTGGTTGGATGGTTGCTGGACTTGCCTTTTTACCGGCTATATTAGCAGAATGGCACAAGGGTGAACTAGCTGATGTGCCGGTAACGAAACCAGCGAAAACAATAGATGATGTAATTAGCTCGGCTCTACTTGGCAAGATACCCAAACATGCATCACCAAAGCAAATAGCAGCAGCACTCAGTACAACCAATGAAGGTCTATTTTATGGTGCGCGCATGGGTATAACGCCCAATTTCCTTACTGAAATAGCTAGCTCAGATCAAGGCGCATCAAAAGAGGTTTGGCAAGATGCCATTGATATATATGATGAAATTGGTAGCCAGCAAATGACTGCAGGTATGCTAGTGTATTCACTCATAAAACAATTTCCCGAGCATGAAGCACTGCTTGCACATCTACATCTTTCTATGGAAGATATAAAACAAGCAATTCGATGGCAAGATCATATACTACACTTGGTAAAAATACATTCTCGTCCGCATCGTAGTGGTGGTATTGCGCGCGATTGGTCGTTTGGGTATGTGCCTATGCTCAGTCGATTTAGCGCGAATCTAAGCGAACAGGTTGCAGGCGGCATTCTTAGTGTTGATCTTGATGCGCACCGAGATGCGCTTGATCAACTTATTGAAACTTTTTCAAACCGAGGTAGGCAGAATGTAACATTGGTTGGCCCAACCGGCGTTGGTAAAACGACTGTTGTGCGCGCATTCGCCGAAAAACTCATGGATGCGTCCAGTACTTTACCTGCCAGCTTAAAATTTCGTCAGGTATTCATGCTTGACGCAGCTTCACTGATATCTGCCGCACCGGGTAGGGGAGAGCTCGAGGACCTCGTAATGAATATTTTAGGTGAAGCGTATGCAGCAAAAAATGTCATTGTTTGCTTGGATGACGCACAGTTATTTTTTGAGGATGGTGTAGGGTCAGTTAACTTGACGAACGTTCTACTACCGATACTTGAAGCTGGGCGCTTACGTATAATTTTAACGATGGATGAACAACGGTATTTGCAGATTAGTCAGCGAAATTCAGCTTTGGCCAATGCACTAAACCGAGTAATCGTGCCACCAGCGAATCAGGCTGAAACAATGGCAGTCATGCAAGACCAACTACTACTGCTTGAGCATCAGAGAGGTGTAACTTATACTTTCCAGTCACTGGCCGAAGCATATCGACTGGGTGATAGATATGTCCATGATCTCGCCATGCCTGGGAAGGCACTGAAATTACTTGAAGCTGCAGCTAGCTACGCTGAAGGCAAGCTGGTTACTATGAATTCTGTGCAAGAAGCGATTGAAAAAACTATGAATGTAAAAGTGAGCGTGGCATCTGGTGATGGGGAGCGGCAAAAACTACTCAATTTAGAAAGCCTGATTCACGAACGTATGATAAATCAAAGTCGTGCGGTGCAAGTAGTTAGCGATGCACTGCGACGAGCTGGTGCAGGTGTACGGAACGAGAATCGACCAATAGGCACGTTTTTATTCTTGGGCCCAACCGGAGTCGGTAAAACAGAGCTTGCGAAAGCACTTGCCGATGTGTATTTTAGTGGCGAAAACAACATTGTGCGTCTCGACTTGAACGAATTTGTGCGCAGTAGCGACGTTGCAAAGCTGCTTGCTGACGGTGCGAATGACCCCATGAGTTTAACGGCTCAAATCATGAAACAGCCATTTAGCGTTGTGTTACTAGATGAAATAGAAAAAGCACACCCCAGCGTGCTGACAACATTGCTACAGCTTCTAGACGAAGGAATACTTCGTGATGAGAAAAATAGGGAAGTTAGTTTTCGGGACGCAATTATAATTGCAACCAGCAACGCTGGTGCCGAACGTATTCGTGAATACATTGACCGAGGCTACAAGCTGGAACAATTTGAACAGGACTTTACTAACGAGTTAATTAGCTCGAATATATTTAAGCCAGAGTTCGTAAACCGTTTCGATGAAATCGTGCTCTTCACGCCTCTTGGTAAAAAGGAACTGCTGCAAGTGATTGACTTAATGATTGCGGGTGTAAATAAAACCTTAACAGTACAAAAGGTCAGTGTTTCAGTTGATGAAGAGGCCAAGCAACTATTAGTCGAAAAGGGCTACGACCCACGACTTGGGGCACGACCGATGCGTAGGGTGGTGCAAAAAGCAGTTGAAAATACAGTTGCAAAGAAAATGTTGTCTGGCGAAGTGGCGCCGGGCAGTACCGTAGCAATAACTAGCTACGAAATAGAACAAATCCTTGGGAAAGAGGCAACTGCCGCGAGGCTCTCAGAGCAGTAATTTGCTTGAATTTTTTCTAGAAATAGGAGATAATTACAACACTGTTATGACGGTGGAAATTAGGCCAAATTCGACAGACTTTCTGGATGACGATGTAGACCAGATCTTTGAAGAAATGGTTGGCAGACTAAAGCTTGAAAACGTTGCACGCTGCGTGGGTGACCTTGCAACAAAAGGCGCCGGAATCTTTCAGAATACCCACCTTCATGATCTCGCACAGCAACTATTTGATCTGAATCCCATAGATTATATTCATGACGGCCAAGAATTCAGTGTAGAGCAATGGAAAACGAAAATAGGGGGAGCGGTCGTACGCTCAACGGTTTGGATACCCGACCAGCCGATAGACCGGACAAAGGCAGTCTTGATTGCGGGTGGTTTTGGAGCGCCTGAAGTAGCCTATATGAAGGTAGCCGTAGACATGGTAAATAGGGGCTATATGGTGGGTACATGGTCACCACCTCGCTCACAAAGCCCGGCATCACTTTCAACGTATAAAGCAGGCCACATGGTAGATCCATTACTAGTGCAGTCTCAGGCAGGATACGCCACTTGGAAGGGTATCCAAGAACGAACAGGTGCGGAGCATGTCGATCTCGTCGGTCACTCGATGGGATTTTTAATAGCACAACGAATAGCGAAGCGAATTGTAGAAACGCAACCACCTGACACTGTACATACTCTACTGAGCGATGCGGGTGCAGGCCTCGATGGTCCTGGTAGTTTGGGAAGACATTTTGAACAGATGGCCATCATAATTGAGGAAGAACTAAAAGCGGAAGCGAACAATATGTATGACCCAGAGTCCCGCAAGGCCTTCATATACCATGCCCTGTACTATTTACTCAGGAGTCCTATACGTCTGGCTCGAGAAGGGGCTGCCTGTGTGTTACGCAAGGATGCGACGCATACTCTTCCACCGCTAAAAGAGGCAGGTATAAAAGTGGGTGCAATATTGCCGGGAAACGACTCGTTCTTCAGAGAAGAAGATGTGTTAGCTGCGAGTGGCTCTCTGTTAGATGACATAGTTCATATTGAAGGTGCGAAACATGTCGATATGAATACCAACCCACAACATGGTAATTACATTGCCGACAGCCTTGCTAGGCTAGAAATAATGCACGATGTTGCGGCATAGATGAAAAATAGCCAGCCTACTGACTAGCTAGTTTACATGGTACCCCGGGTAGGGTTCGAACCTACGGCCTGAAGCTTAGAAGTCTCCTGCTCTATCCAGCTGAGCTACCGGGGCGGATATATTAGGAGGGGTACACCCCTCCGCTTCATTTTTGAAATGAATTCAAAAATTCGCTCCTCCCCCTAAAACTCGGCAGTTGCCTCGTTTCTGGAGAGTTATTTGTATTATAACAGATGAGATGCTCTTACTTCTTGGCTTTGCCGATGGGGCCGAGGTGGGTGTGGTGAAAGCCTTTGCTGTGTTTAAGACCGTAGCCAAGGGCACGGTCAACAAATATGTGGAATAGCCACAGTAGCGTAACGGCAAGTACAATGTCAGAACTAGTGAATATGAATACACCGGCAAGTAAACTAGGACCTATGAGGCTGTGGACTGAGTTGTATAAGAATGCCCCAACCTTTGGCCCTTCAATATACCCAAGTGCGCTAATGTCAAAAATAGGAAAGGCGATGAGTAGCCACCACCATGGGTAGTTACTGACGTTGAAGTAAAAGAGTGCCACGAGCACCGCGGCAAACAGGAATTCAACACTAACAATTCGTTTCATAAGAGCAGATTGGTTCATGCTTATGATTATACAGCACAAGCAAAATAAAAAAGACCAAACGGTCTTTTTTAATTGCTGACCTTCGAACCATACTTCGCAATTATTAGTCAGGCTTGTCGTTCAAGAATGTTGCAACCCGGCTTAATAGAAGCCTTACACGTCTTAGCGCATCTTCTCCATCATTGAGATTATTCCGGTCTCTCGTCTTATATGACTCCACATACGACCCAGCTGGAAATTGTTGCCAGGATAAATCAATATGATATTCAACTTCATCTATGATTAAGACATTCCAAAAGTGCTTTTCGGTGCCGTCTGGCGTCTTAACTTGTCCTTCGACAATTTCTGTATCAGGGAAATAGTGTTGAACAACTCGTGAGGTAGGGTAACAATTGCCTAGCGCTGAATTACCTTCTTCGAATATGCCAAGATAAGCCGTATCAGCACCCCACGAAGATTCTATAGCTTGACGTACCTGAACCATACTGAACCTCTTCATACTTTAATGATATCAAAGACTCCTTAGAGGTTCTTGCGTTGATAGTGCATTCGTTCGGTGGGTGTGGCTAGAAGACAGCATTTCGCAGCGTGCTCCAAACTAGGAGGTAGTTTCTGTAAGAAGGTGCGAGAAGACGCTCAGCAAGCTTCACTCCTCCGTTCATCCGCGAAAGAAAATACTAAAGTGCTTTCTTTCGCTTCATTCACTACACCGAACTCGCTTTTGCTTCACAAAAGCCGAGTCCAATGCTAGTCATCGAGACCAAATAAAAATATCTAGACGGGCTAGACATTTTTATTTGGTGCGGGTGGCGAGAATCGAACTCGCATCATTTGCTTGGAAGGCAGATATATTAGCCATTATACGACACCCGCATATCTGAAACTTGGGGCGAATGATGGGAATTGAACCCACGACCTACGGAACCACAACCCGTCGCTCTAACCAACTGAGCTACATCCGCCACGCATGTTACACGAGAGCTATTGTAGCATATTTACCAGGGGTAGACTAGAGGTCTGTGATAGTTTCAATTTTTGCGCCTATCGCGTTTAAGCGCTCGGCAATATTCTCATAGCCACGATTTATCGAGTAAACGTCCCGTAGCGTTGATACGCCAGGTGCGGCCAGCATAGCAAGTAAAATAACGACGGATGGACGCAGAGCGGGTGGCGCAACCATATCTGCTGGCTTCCATCTTGTCGGCCCGGTTAAGTACACGCGGTGCGGGTCAACCATCTCGATGTCTGCATTCAACTTAGAAAGCTCTGTAAAATAAATAGCGCGGTTTTCATAACTCCAGTCATGTAGTAGGGTTCGGCCACGAGCTGCGGTGGCAATTAAGCCAAGGAAAGGCAAGTTGTCCATATTGACACCGGGGAAGGGCATGCTGTGAAGTTTGTCTTTTGAGGCAATTAATTCCGACTTTTGCAGAGTAATATCAACGAGCCTAGTATGGCCATTCCGTGCGCGATATTCGTCTGAAAGTGAATAGCGTAGCCCCATATTTTCGAGCACTGCCAGTTCAAGCTCTAAAAATTCGATAGGTGCACGTTTGATAGTAATTTCTGAACTCGTAATAATACCAGCTGCAATAAAGCTCATTGCCTCAATTGGATCTTCACTTGGGTGATATTCAACATTTTTATTGATATGGCGCTTGCCATGAATCTTCAAGATTGTCGTTCCTATACCCTCTACTTTGATTCCAAGCTTCTCAAGGTAGTAGCACACATCTTGCACCATATAGTTTGGGCTGGCGTTGCGAATTGTCGTGACACCGTCGTAGAGTGCAGCTGCCATAACAACGTTTTCGGTAACGGTATCGCCACGTTCTGTCAGCAAAATAGTGCGTTCAATCCTTCGTGGCTTTACGGTTGCATGGTAATAGTCGGTGCCAGCTGCTGCCTCGACGCGCATGCCAAATGGCGCCAGGCCGTCCATGTGCGGCTCGACTGTTCGTTTACCTAGGTTACAGCCCCCTGCAAATGGGAGTTTAAAGTCAGTATACTGGTGGAGTAAAGGCCCAAGAAACATAATAACGGTTCTGGTACGCTTTGCCGCAGCTACGTCCATATCTTCAAGTTTCAATTTGGCTGGTGGATCAATCTCTAGGTCAGATTCGTTAATCCAACGAATTTTAACACCAATACTTTCGAGCACTTCTATAATCCGGTTTACTTCTTCAATCCGCGCCACATGTCGGAATGTCGTCTTGCCCTTGTTTAGCAAGCTTGCACACAATAATCCAACAGCGGCATTTTTGCTTGTATTTACTTCAATTTCGCCGGATAATTTACTGCCACCACGAATACGGTAGCTCATTTGGCCCGTCTTGTTCAGCATTACTAGGTTACTACCGAGCACCTCACTTATACGTGCTAACATCTCCACGCTAATATTTTGTCCACCTTTTTCAATGCGGTTTATAGCGGACTGAGATGTGCCAAGTGCCTTTGCAAGCTCAGCTTGAGTCATGTCTTTATCTGTTCTATTTCTTTGGATTAGCTGACCAAGCTGTTCCTTGTAAGTGCTCGCAGTCATGTTGAGAGTATATCACATACGATATATTTGTGAAGTGCTATAATAGGTGTATGTTATAACGTCTTACGTCATCTTTAGGCAAACACTTACAACCAGGAGGGTAAATTTTATGACTATGCAAGATGATGTTGTTGCGAAACTTATCGCGGGTGAGGAGCAACGAGAAAAAGAGGGACTTGAACTAATTCCCAGTGAAAATTATGTATCGGCCGATGTGCTTGAGGCGCTCGGTAGCGTCTTTACGAACAAATATTCTGAAGGGTATCCGGGCAAGCGCTACTACGGAGGGCAAGATTTTACCGATCCTTTAGAGCAGCTTGCAATCGACCGCGCAAAACAGCTGTTCAATGCAGATCACGCAAATGTACAGCCACATTCTGGAGCGCCTGCGAATGAGGCAGTGTACAGTGCATGGCTTGAACCCGGTGATGCAGTGCTCGCGATGGACCTCAGTCACGGTGGACATCTGACACACGGCAACCCAATGACTCGCAGCGCAAAGCTGTACAACTTTATACCATACAAAATGAAAGATATTGAAACAGGCGAGATTGATTATGATCACTTGCGCGAATTAGCGCTTGAGCACAAGCCGAAGATTGTGCTAGCAGGATTCTCTGGTTACCCGCGCGAACTCGACTATAAAAAATTTGCAGAGATAGGTAATGAAGTTGGCGCGCTACTAATGGCTGACATGGCACACATTGCTGGGCTTATTGCTGCGGGGGTCGCAAAAAACCCATTCGACTATGGATTCCACGTCATCACTACCACAACCCACAAAACCTTAAGAGGCCCGCGCGGAGGTCTAATTCTAAGTAGGGGAACAGTAGGAAATCCACTCCGTGCTCCAGAGAAAACGCTCGACAACATCCCTACACTGATTGATCGCTCTATTTTTCCAGGCATGCAGGGCGGCCCACATATGCACGTAATAGCCGCAAAGGCAGTTGCCTTCGGTGAAGCGCTCAAGCCTGAGTTCAAAGACTATGCGACTCAGATCGTAAAAAATGCAAGTGTATTGGCCGACGAAATGATGCAGCGTGGCTTTAAATTAGTAACAAACGGCACTAGTAATCATCTTATTTTGGCAAATGTTCAAGAAAGTTTCGGCGTGAACGGTAAAGTCGCTGAAGAAGCACTCGATAAAATTGGCCTAACGCTGAATAAAAACTCCGTACCTGACGATCCGAATCCACCGTTTAAACCAAGCGGCATTCGCTTGGGTACGCCAGCGCTCACAACGCGAGGTCTAACAGAAGAGCACATGCCACAAATTGCACAGTGGCTGAAAGATGCGATTGATGCGCGTGATGACGACGCCAAGCTTGCCGAACTCAGGAAAGCAACGAAGAGCTTCCTGAAGGACTTCCCCATGCCAACCCACCACTAATAGATGAGGCAAACGAAAACTACCGCCTATATGGGCGGTAGTTTACTTATCTAATCAATCTTGACTAGCTAGTTACACGAGCGCAGGTAATACCAGTACCGGTAGTTGTACCAGCGGTATTGAAGGCAACTGCTTGTGGGCTAGCACTGTAGTCCCAGAATCCTACACGGTTACCAACTTGATTGTTGCTAGCATCGTGGCATTCGTAAAAGTCGATAGTCTTGTCGATTGTTGGCGCAGCGGAAATTGCAGCTACGTCTGTGTTTAGTGTAGCAGCGGTAGACACAAGCTGGTAGCTCTTGTCACTTGTTGCACTGGTGAGTGCACCAAATGTAGCAGGATAGCTTCCTTCCTCTGCGTTATATGCTTCGGCTTTGTTCACAACGTTCTGCGCAGCTTGTTTGGCAGCGCTAGCGTGCGCTCGATTCGTGATACCGTTGTATGCAACGATGATGATTGCCGCCAAAATAGCGATAATCACAATCACGATCAATAGCTCGACGATCGTGAAACCGCGATCTTTGCGAATACTGTTGATGTTATTAAGAGTCATTTCTGATTGCCCCCTACGTTAAGCTTTATAAACGTACTATACTACAGGAAAAAAGTAAGCGCAAGCGTTTTGAAAACATTACCGTACGTTTACGCTCGACACCCTAAGCGATCTTGATTGGGTGATGGTAGCACCGGCAATGTTTTTACTGGTCGAGATTGTGACTGCAATACCCTGTGGTGAACTGTTATCATCCCAGTTGTAGTTCGATATACTCATCGGGTTAGTATCACCAGCATTTGCGTAGTAGTTAATCGAAAAAGTTGAAACATTATCGAGTAACTGTGTGTCTTCAGTACTACATACTGATGGATACGAGCCCACTAGGGAAGGGTCACAGCTTGCTTTTTGCCAAGCAGGACCATTACAGAGTGCTGGGTATCCACCAGAATTGACCGTTCCTAGAATCACCCGTCGCCACAGTGTATTAGAGCGGACAAAATATACGTAAAGCACAGGGTAAGGGTCATTAGCGACCAATGTTCCAGAAGTACAAGTGGCATCAGGTTGAGCATAATACACCAGTGAACGGTTACTGACACTGGGGTTAGTAGTAGTTGCAGCTGATTTTACGAGCAATGGACCGCTAGCTGAAGCGGTGAACACACCCGTGGCACCTGAGCCATTATTATTGCCCTGGGGTGTATTAATTGAATATGATGTTCCGCTTGTGCCAGAGACAGTAGTAGACGAAAACGCCATTGCTAAGGTGGCATCATCTTCAATGGTATTGAGGGCGTTTTGTATGTCGTATGACATGGTGTTCTGCTCACGTAGCCGCAAGCTGCTACCTGTGAGCGACACAGTAAACACAACGAATGCGCCAATCAATAAAATAACAACAGGTGCAATAATCATCATTTCGATGAGTGTAAACCCGCGCTGTGATCTAGTTGCTGAATATCGCATGTGAAAGTACCCTGTTTGATATACCATCATTATAGGTTGCATTAATGGTGACTTTGACTACCCCAACACCGCTAAATGGACATGAGTATGTTGTTACAAGTGTTGCCGGACCTCTCAGTCCAGGAATAGTCACTTGCTCATTGGCTGGAGCAGTCGGAACTGTTGGGTTGCAAGTATCTTGGTTGGCATCGAATCGGATTTGACGTAAGCGATCATAGACAATATTTGAGACCTTGGCAGTTTTCGCTGCATCTGCACCGTCTTTTGATACCTGCGTGGACAGTTGGTAGCCGGCCAACAGAAAAATACTGCCAATAAATAGGGTGATCAGCAGCTCAACAGCACTAAATCCTTCTTGGCCTTGAATCATCGGTGCTTACTCCTCAGCTTATGAATCGTTCCGTCAACTTCACTTTTCCAATAAATGTTAAAACTAGGGCAGTTTCCGTTGTAGCAAATAGCTCCGTTACTGGCTACAGGTTCGTAAGCATATTTATCTGTAGATAGGGCTGAGTTGATTGTTGCGCTATCGCCTGCAGGTTGGCATGCGAATGAACAGGTTGGGGCCCAGCCAACACCGGAAGGACTAGTGAAAGTCGCTGTAGATGTACCTGGCAATACTCGTGTAGCATAGCCTCCCGTATACGTGGCGGGTGTGTAGTTTGCTTTGGTGCTGCCATACATATGAAACCACTCGTTTATTCCTGGGTAAGAGCCTTTTTCGACATAGTCAGGCGGTACCGCAGTAGCATACGGGTTCCCGTTCGCATAGCGTTGTTCTAGCCCTCGCGCAATTGCTGCAACGTCAGCTTCCCGCTCGTCGTCTCTCGCGTAGCCTTGCAGAGAACGTACGCCTGCCACACCAAGGGCGAGCAATGCTGCAGCAATCGCAAGTGTAATGAGCAGCTCAACAATTGTAAAACCCTTCGAACGCCCACGTAAAACCATATACTATTAGCATAAGCATTTTTCTATACGAAAACAAGCTATATCTCAAGAGGTTCTTGAATGATTGTAATTCTGAATAGGTCACGTACAGCATCAATGATGGCTTCTTTAGCAGCTGCTAAATCTGCGTACGATGAAGCTGACTCATTAATGAGCACCAGGCAGTTTTTGTCGTGCACGCGTATGCCGTTTATCAATTTACCTTTCATACCCGCTTGTTCTATCAACCATCCTGTCGGTACTTTATAGTGTTTATCACCTAAATCGTAAGCAGGCATATCGGGCCATGCTTCTCTTAGTTCACCAAGTTGCCAATCTTCTATAATAGAGTTTTTGAAAAATGAACCAGCGTTTGGTCGTTCTTTCGGGTCGGGTAGTTTGTCATGTCGAATTGCTAGTACGGCGTCACGTACAACTTTTGGAGTAAACATCGTTATTGAATTTTGTTCGAAATATCGCTGCAGCGCATCATAAAATGGTGCTTGTGGGGCAGATTTGTATAGTTTTAAAGTCACCGTGTAGATTCCGTAGCGACCCATATCCGCCTCACGAAATATACTTGATCTGTAACTAAATCCACATTGGTCATTTTGCAGCACAACAAAACTGTCGGTCGTACTATCGTATGCCTCTATTGATAGCAGCGTATCTGCTATTTCCTGGCCATATGCACCAATGTTTTGCACGGGTGAGGCGCCCACCGTTCCTGGTATGCCCGACATTGCTTCAATACCAGTCAAGTTCATCTCAACCGTCTTTGCGACTGTCGAGTCCCAGTTTTCGCCGCCACCGATTTTAAGTACAACATGAGTGGCAGTGTCCTCTATTACCTCAAAGCCATTGATTTTATTCAAAATAACAAGTCCACTAAAGCCCTCGTCCTTGGCGATAACATTGCTTCCCCCACCAAGAATAAAAAACGGAATACCTTGCTGCTTGGCTGCTCGGCACGCCTCGGCAAGCTCGTTTGGTGTGTGCACCTCACTCATGTATTTCGTTACACCACCCAACTTCATTGTCAGGTAATTTTTTAGCGGAATATTTTGGTGTACGTCCATACTGAGAGTATAGCGCAAACATATAATTTCATGTATAATTACCTCTGTAAGAACAGAATAGTCACTATGCACCCGTAGCTCAGCGGATTAGAGCACTGGTCTTCGGAACCAGGTGTCGTAGGTTCGAATCCTACCGGGTGTACCATATTTTTTGTCATGACACAGTTAAACACCATCGGACATCAATTTGCGAAAGCATTAGCACATGCTCACGAACAAGCAACCGCCCGCTCGAAGAAGCAGGAGGCTGCACAAAAAGTACATGTTGTTGGTGCTGGTGCAACTATTACAGCAGCGTACGAGCAACTACGAAATGCCGCAGAATACACGGAAGAACACGTATTATTGCAACGCGCGATCCGTCGTTTTTTTAAACGACTTTTCTTGCTGCGAGATACATCACGAATCGCTAATTGTGGCGAGGAGTTACTGATTGAACTGACACAGGCAGGGTACGTCGCCAACGATTCCGTGCCAGAGTCAACCATGCAGACTATCAGCGAGCTGGCAGAAAAGTACTACAAGCTGTACCTGGACTTAGAAAAGGCAAAGGGAGTAGGCAGTCAACAAGTCGAACAGTGGAGCTATGAGTTACTTGCGGTTGAAACCGAGTGGTTACTAAACGACAGCAGCTATCTACAAGCCTTCACTCAATTTGCACACACCCACTTTTTGCGCACACTCGACTTTGCTAAGCTGCTGGGTAGCAAGCCCTCGAATACCGAGACTGCGCTGTATGTGGCAATCCACCGTGCACTACTAAAGTCGGATGAAGCGGTGATTCGATTGGGTCTGCTAAAGCGCTATCAGCAGGCACCAGAGCATCTGTCACCGTATATACAAACCAACAAGCAGATCGATGAACTGTTTAGTGATTCAAACACTGAAAAACTGTATCACGTTATCGACCGCCGTAGTGCGCATCTACGCGTACTTCGCCATCTGGTCGAGGCCGATCCGAGTTTACCACAACTACTCGAGAACAAATCACAATTTCTGGTGGTGTTTGAAAAACAGGTGACTGATGACTACGACGCAATTAGTAAAAAGGTAAACCAAGGCATTATTCGTAGCGTCATTTTCCTTATTATTACAAAGTTCCTCATTGGCATTGGTATCGAAATACCGTATGACTATGTCGTTGCTGGCGCAATTTTGTGGACACCGCTGCTGATAAATTTACTATTCCCACCCCTATACATGGTGTTACTACGCACAACACTCCTTATGCCAGGCCCGGCAAATACCATGCAGCTGGTACGTGAAGTTGAGCATACGCTATATGACGATGAAACAAAGCCTCAGCTGCTTCGTAAAGTTAGTCAACAGTTCAGTGCGGGATACAACATCGCCTACGCAGCAGTATTCATGTTGGTATTTGGCGGTGTTGCTTGGGCGTTGTGGCACTACTTTGGCTTCGATCTTCTCCATCTCGGTGTCTTCTTCGTATTCCTCTCCGGCGCCAGCTTCCTTGGCTTCCGGCTAAGCCGCATGATACGTGAGCTCGAATCAATCGATAGCACGCAAAATGGTGTCACCGTAGTACGTGACTTTCTGTATATGCCGTTCGTGGTAGTGGGTCGTTACATTAGTGATAAATACGCCAAGGTAAACTTAGTAGCTTTGGTGCTTGATATGCTTATCGAGCTGCCACTAAAAACCATCTTGCGTTTGGTGCGTCAGTGGAGCGCATTTATCAGCGCGAAAAAAGACGAACTGTAGTCTTATTTCGTGAACTTACTGCGAACAGCGAATAAGAAGAACCAGCTAATTAATGCACCTATGGCAGCACCAATTAGTGTACCCACGACAGATTTTGACATAAAGGCAGCTAAAACAGTGGCGCCAACACTCACCAATGACGTATAGAACAGCAGGTTCCATCCATCTTTTTTGTGCTCTTTAAGCTTTTGAAATGCCATAAACAGCAGTACCGCCTCTACAGCAGAAGCAGCCATCATAATCCACCAATACGTTGAGCTACCGCCATTATATAGATCTACACCATAACTTCGTGCGAAATCATCTACGCGCGAAACTTGGCCGGCATAATTCCATGAGGTAAGCACGCTTAAGGCCGATAAAATTGCACCTACAAGCGCGAGCCACCATACATTGTTTGCTAGCCATTTTTTGAAACCTTCGGGCAATTGTGGCCATTTCTTATACATACCATCTAGTGATTTTTCCAGCCCCGCTGGCTGTGTATTATATTGCTCGCTCATCGCGTACCTCCACGTTATTACTGCTTTGATACTACTCCAAAATTCGTGGTGTGTAAATATAGCCTCTAGACAAAACGACCTCTGTTTGGTATAGTTTCCAGAGTGAAGCTATGGGCCCATAGCTCAGCTGGTTAGAGCACCTGCCTCTTAAGCAGGGTGTCCTGAGTTCAAGTCTCAGTGGGCCCTCCATACAGCTTATGTTTAAAACAGAGGTGAAATACCTCTGTTTTTGGTATCATAAATACATGAAGAGAATTGAAATCGCGGTGCCAGAATATACGGTAGAGTCTGAGCCGAATTATGAATCTATCGGACGAAAGATAGATAATGCTCTGATGAATAATTTCTCGGGGGATGAAATACTACTGCGTGGCATTGGTTCATCCGAACACAATATTGATCGAGAAGAGCTAATTCAAACTATTATCACGACAGGCACGGATAGATACGATGAGGCACGTAGAGGTGACCGCTACGAAAACGTTGACAACAAGCATATCGACCTATTCGCATTTGAGGAAACCGTCCATGAACATATGAATCTAGGATGGCAAGTAATCTATGGATTTTACCACAGTGCGATTAGCGTACATGGTCGCCCGACAAAGATAGATATACTCACAATCTATGATGCGAGTTACTTTGATGTGGTCGAGCATCGATACCATGGCCGAACTGACATCAAAACAGACGGCTTTGCCTTTAAGGATGGGGTAGAGAAAAGCAATGCTGTCATTGGCATAATCGAGCTACTGTAGTTCCCATTATCTCTACAATAGACCTCCAATCTGGTTTTCGCAAAGCAGAGGTAAAACACCTCTGTTTTTTGATATAATGATATTTGATGCGATGACCGAGAACAGGTGGTAGCCCCGAAAGGCTGCGTACGGTAGCGTAGTGTCTACCTCGCATCTCCAATTCACAACTATGACAGCACAAGAATATATTCAATCAAAGCTTCTAAGTCTCAAAGAGCCTATAGAACTTCAAGTAATTGAGTCCGATAAGCTTGAGGCTGCCATTTTGTCCAAAATATTGTCGAAAAAATTTCGTAAGTATGCGGCGGATCAGGTAGCTATCGACGCGTGTAAGCATGCTATCCACATCGCGGTTTCGAAGAAAACGCCCATAAAGATAGGATTGCTTTTCGGAGGAAATAAGATTTGGCGTATAGATGAAGCTCCAGAGGTAGACTGGGCTGAGCTTTTTAGTCTGATGTACTTCGTAAATTGGATACGAACGATTTGCAGCGTTTATGAACACGGAGTCGAGTTTGGCTTTTACTCTCAAGATGTTTCGATTGAGCGTCTAAATAATGTCTCTCGCTCAGAAACGGACCAGTATTCAAGCTCATTCAGGGTTTTACTTGACTGGTTTGAGGAATATTTGCCAGACAAGGTTAGTATTACTTATGGTCGTCATGCAGAAGAATACGAAGACATCAATGAATATGATGAAGAGATTGAAGACGCGAAGAAAGCTCTTTTTGATGAGCTTGGCGAAAAATATCCTGAAATGACTGACGCAGAAAAAAAGATTACTGAATTTAATGTGAGATTAAAACCCGGTCAAGCAAACGACCCTGATTGGCACCGGAAAGTCGAGCTTGAGCACCAAGCGATATTCAGAACAAAAACTCTGCAGCCTTATTTGGAAGACGACAGTATAATTCGCATAAGCGCGATGCCATTTAGTGGATACATTGCTGTTGGCAGTACAAAACATTCAGTTGCCAAGTTCTGGGCAAGTGCTGGTGTATTGCAGGAGTCGGGGGATGAATACTTAGAGCGTGTACTCAGCCCAAAACAGCTAGAGGCCTCACGTTTCGAGTGGCAAGACATCAATCTTGGTATCAAAGGTAAAAACTTCAACCGCATCCGGGTATTAAAGACCGATAACTAGTTCTAGTTGTCTCCACAATAAAACTCCATATAGCTTATGCTTAAAACAGAGGTAAAACACCTCTGTTTTGATATAATAAATGAATGGTCATCTTTATAAGCGGTAGTGTCAATGCGGGTAAATCAACAACATCTAATACCATTATGATACAGGAATTGCATCACCGAATTTTGGTGAGGTAATTGATACGTCTGAGATGTCAATCGATGAAGTAGCAGATAAAATTATCAGCAGAATAGGACAATATGGCAGTTAGAATAACTTATTTTGTGCACGGTACTACCATCGACAATGAGCAGGAGATTGCAACTGGTCAAAACCCAGGCGAGCTTTCCAAGCTTGGTATGCAACAAGCTAAAGCACTGAAAGATGAAGTTGCTGATAAAACGTTTGACGTCATGTTCTGCTCTGACTTGAAGAGAGCGATCGTCTCCGCTGAACTTGGTTTTAAGGGTGTCTACGAAATTATTCAAGACGCTAGATTACGCGAGTGTGACTATGGCGAAATGAACGGCAAGCCTGGCCAAGAAGCTTTTGCCGGTGGTAAAGAATTACGAATCGATACGCCATTTCCTAATGGTGAAAGTTACAAAGATGTTGAGGCGCGCATAGCAGATTTTCTAGAGTTTCTAAAGCAAAACTATAATGGAAAACACATTGCTATCATGGCACACCAAGCACCACAATTTGCACTGGAGGTTCTGCTGCGTGGTAAGAGTTGGGAGCAGGTCATAAAAGAGGACTGGCGTAAAACTGGTGATTGGAAACCAGGCTGGGAGTACTTTGTTGAAGATTCACTGGGAAAAGCTCAGATTTAAAAAACAAATATTCCAGCTACAACCATTGTATTTAGTATTGCCGCGAGAATGTAGGTGATAATGATTGGTCTTGCCTTGTGCACAACCCCGTAAAGTAGCATCGTGTAGCTCCATATCGTAAATAGGCCCCAGGTTAGTATCGATATATTCTCAGCGCTTTCTTTTGCCCATATTTCTAATACTTGCGGTAACACAGCGAGGGACGTAACCGTACCAAGTACAGAAACCCACCTATCTAGATATCGAATAAACGGTTTTGGGCTAGGGTAGGGTTCGTGTTTCTGGTGTATTCTTTTTCGTATATGTAAATGATGGTGTGGATGAACCATATGCATGATTGTATCACGTGAACAGACGACTTTGTTATAGTAGAATCATGCTAGAGTACACAGGAAAAGATATCTACTGCGACCTCGTTATTCCAAGAAAAATAGACATTCGTGTGGTATTCGAAAGCGAAAATGTCTTGGCATATCATCATACAAAACCATTTTGGGAACACCATGTAGTTGTGACTCCCAAACAGCACATTGGCTCGTTTCTTGACCTTGAATTTCCATCGCCAATCGCAAAAGAGATTCTGAACACGATCAAAACCATCGCTGCTGATATGCAGCAGAAGTACGGCAGCTGTCGGATTCTTACAAATCTCGGTGAGTACCAAGATTCAAAACACCTACACTTCCACATTGTGCATGGCACGCTGCTAAACCAAAACTGAACTGGTTGTTAATCAATAGCATGACACCACGTAAGGTTGACGTGCTATCATGTACACATGGCAAAAAGGAACCAAAAACGCATATTCATCTGGGTGGCTCTTCTCGTTGTTGCGATGGGCGTCGCAGTCGGTGCGTACGCCATCTACCAGTCAAACAGCGACAGCACAGCCCAAAACTCATCCGAGCAACTACAACCAGCCGAGCCAACTACGAAAGATGCAAACACGAAAAAGAAAGTTGCACGCACCGGAACTACGATTACCACGGGAAATAGCGAATTTGGCCCAATGCTTTTCGATAGTAAAGAACAAGCCATTTACATATGGGAAGTAGAAAAATCCTCAACCCCGGAATGTTACGGCGATTGCGAGGCTGCGTGGCCACCAGTGCTAACTGATGGAACACCAGTCGCATCTGGCGATGTCGACAGCAAACTACTAGGAACCACCAAGCGCACAGACGGAACGACTCAGGTAACTTACAATAATCATCCGCTCTACTACTACGCCCATGAAGGCCCTGGGGAAGTGAAGTGCCACAATGTCAGTACCCACGGTGGCCTTTGGTGGGTTGTTCAGCCGAATGGAAACAGGGCTGAATAGACACAAAAATTTCATCCTCGTGGCTTTTTTGCATCGATAGGCGCATAATAGCCTCATAAATGGAGGTAAGTATGAAAGTAGATGACAACAAAGTCTTGAAGCTGGTGTACACGTTCTTTCTGGGTGTGCTGCTAGCTATTTTTATTGGTGTAGGTATCGATACATTTTATCCTGGTCCACAACAACCAGAATACCCAACGGAGCTATATTCATATGGTGAAAAAATGACAGCCAAACAGCAAGAGCAGCAAAAAGAATTTGATAAAGCACAGCGTGATTTTGAAAAAGCCGTGCAACCGTACAACAGAAATGTATCTATCATTTCACTGGTCGCCGCAGTTGTTCTGCTTGGTGTCAGTTTGTACCTAGAAAAGCGAAAAGTAAAAATAGTGGCCGACGGTATTATGCTCGGTGGTCTCTTCACGCTCATCTACAGCCTCATTCGTGGTTTTGCCGCAGAAGACAGCAAGTACGTCTTTGTAGTCGTCACTGTATCACTAGCTGTGGTGCTGTACCTCGGCTATCATCGCTTTGTTGAACCAGCCGAGAAAAAGGCAAAGAAAACTAAGAAATGAAACAACGCATAGACCAATCTCCCGCGTGGCAAATTGGTTTCCTGCAAGGTGCCAGTGTACTGCTGTATATACTTTTGCTTGTTCTGCTGCTAAATGCGCTTAGTAGCGTGTCTGACCGAATATATTCAGACGCAGAAACGCCACTATTTGCGCCAGTCCTGTTTCTGCTGGTATTTGTTTTCTCAGCACTGACATGCGGTTCACTAGTACTTGGGTACCCATTAGTAACGGCATTGAAGGGCGATGTAAAGCGTGCCGTGATGATAGTAGTATATAGCGCTCTTACGCTACTCGGTGCCGTTCTACTGGCTGTAGTCGCGCTTATGCTCAAGCTTCTCTAGCACCTCTGTTATAATGAGGTAATGAAGGCAGTGACTTCAATTAAAGAAGCTGAAGAATTTTTTCTGTTGTACTCACCACCGCGCATGGCCAAAGAATACTCGTTGGCAACTATGCGCGAGCTGATGAAACGTTTAGACAACCCACAGAATAAGCTGAGGGTGGTACATGTTGCTGGTACATCTGGCAAAACCAGCACGGCCTATTTTATACGTGCGCTACTACAACAGGCAGGGCAGACGGTGGGGCTCACCGTATCGCCACACATCGTTAGTATTGGCGAAAGGGCACAAGTAAATGGTGTTCTGCCCGAAAAAGAGTATGTAGAATATGTAAATACGTTTCGTGAGCAAATCGAGCAGTGGAGTGACCTTCGCCCATCATATTTTGAACTAACGGCTGCGTTTGCGCTATGGTTGTTTGCGCAAAAACAGGTTGACTATGCGGTGGTTGAAACAGGGCTCGGTGGGTTAATGGATGCGAGTAATGTGATAACTCGTGCTGACAAATTATGTGTTATCACACCAATCGGCTATGACCACATGGAAGTGCTGGGTGATACGCTGGAAGAAATCGCTACCCAAAAAGCAGGCATTATTCACACAGGCAATCAAGCCTTTATTTCATCAGAAAATAGTGACCTAAGTAGCGTATTTTATGGTTCGCAGGTGCACTGGCAACAAGATTACGATGCTCCGAAGAACCTGCCAAACTATCAGCACGGTAACTGGCGATTAGCCCGAACGGTGTATGATGCAATCGAAAAACGCGATTCATTACCACACCTAACTGACGAACAGCTAGAAATGGCAGCGCGGGACACGCCACCGGGGCGTTTCGAGGTGCACACAGTGAATGGTAAAAAAGTGATTTTAGACGGCGCACATAACCCGCAAAAACTTGCAGCTTTTATTGCTTCGCTCAATAAAGCAACGATTCAGAATAGTCAGTGGGTCATTAGCTTTAGCGAAGGGCATGACACGCGCATTAGTGACTGTTTGCCGCAGATTGCCGCGCTTCATGTGCCAGCCATCTGTACAGAATTTAGCGTTGGTCAAGATATAAAAAGCCGTCACTCAATTCCTGCTGATGAATTACAAAAACGTTGCGGCGAGCTGGGTATGAAGGCGCTAGACCAGCCGAACCTCCATGAGGCATTGTACATGGCGCTACAAACCGAAAAAAATACAGTGATCATTACCGGATCACTGTATCTTGTTTCAGCTGCTCGCAAGCTTTTATCGATAGAAGCCTGAGCTGTTGAACTGAGTTGAGTTGTATTCCTCGAGTGCTTTTTCTTGAACGCCGCCAAAGGCAACCAAGCTTACAGCTGCAATAACTGCGAGAACGTACAGAACACCGACTACGATGTGGAAGATAAAGATACCTTTTTCCCATTTAGCATCACGCTTGTTCACAGCCAGCGGCTGGCCTTCAGCATCAGTGGTAGTCTTTAGGTGTAACATGAAGAAGTCTACTAATGTCCAAACCGCCAGCACCAACATTATTAAATAGCCAACGATAAGTATAAGGGTCAAAATCGAAGCGACACCTAGGCCGAATCGTGTCCAGCCTTCTTTCTTGTGTCCAAGATAAATTTTGTGCATACCAAAGTAGCCAAAGAGCAACAAAATCATGAAGGCAAATGCTTTCGAGCGTGGCTCTGAACTTGCGTGTGCTGGCGCGGCAACTACTGGTTTTTCTTCTGGTGCTGGCGCATCTGCCGCCATTGGTTGGTTTTCCATACATTCTCCCCTATTGATTGTGGTTATACTCCCTCATACCATACCACCATACATGCTAAAATGTATAGAGTGAAATTACTAAATGGCTTTGAATTAGCTGAATATATTAAAGAACGCCAAGCACGCCAAGTTCGCAACTTGCGTCAGGCACATGAAATCGCACCTAAACTTGCGATTATTCAATTGCGTGATGAAGACGTCATAAATACTTACGTTCGTATGAAGCAGCGATATGGCCAGGACATTTTAGTTGATGTTGATATTCATACGCCTGCCGTCGATGATGTTATCGAGACCATCAAAACGCTAAATAACGATATTTCAGTTCATGGCATCATTGTGCAACTTCCCATTGCTGACGGCTTGAATATCGATGAAGTGTTGAATGTAGTTGACCCAGCGAAAGATGTCGATGGGCTTGGATCAGAGCCACGCTTTACGCCAGCGACTGCCATGGCTATAGATTGGCTGGTGAACGGTTTTAACGTTGATATGAAAAACAAAAAGATTGCACTGGTTGGCCATGGACGTCTGGTGGGCGCTCCACTGGCGAAACTGTGGCGCGAGTACGGCTACGACATCACCATTTTCGATGAAAACAGCAAGAATATGCTGGCACAATTAAAGCGCCACAATATGATTGTGTCTGCAGCGGGCGTGCCTAGGCTTATTACCAGCGATTCGGTTCAGCCTGGTGCAGTGGTGGTAGACGCAGCAACATCATCTGAACACGGCAAATTACTCGGTGATATCGCTGATGATATACGAACCAGAGAAGACCTAACAATAACCCCAGAAAAAGGTGGTGTTGGGCCACTCACAGTGGCGGCGCTGTTCGACAATGTTATTCGCGCTGCTCGGGAAACTAGGCAGCCAGAGTCTCGTTAACGAGCTCAACTACTTGGCTAGGTGTGTAGTCTGCTTTTACGATATATCCGCTAATACCAAGGCTTTTTAAATCACTTGGTGATTCTTCCTCACCTAAGTTAGTCAAAATCAAAACAGGCAAATCTTTTGCCCAGTCAAACCCACGCACAGCACGCAGTACTTCTACGCCATCTTTTTCGGGCATCTGCAGATCTAGTAGCACGATATCAGGATGAAATGACTCAACCAGTTCAATACCGCGAGTTCCATTATCTGCCAGCTGAACATCAAAACCTGCCGCCTCAAACTTCATGCGGTACATCTGGTTTATTACAGGGTCGTCTTCGATAATAGCTATTTTGCTCATGCTTGTTTTATAATACTAACAAGTAGATTCATGAGCAAGTAAATAGGGAGGGGCATGGAAGCAGTTTTACTCGGTGTTGCAGCGGCGTTGTTGCTGGCTCAAGTGCTAATTACCATGTCCAAGCAACGGTCGCAAGCCATCGGCACGGCGCGTATGCGTATTTTGGGCAATGCCCACTCGCACCGCGACCTAGAAGACCGTATGTACACCTTAGCAATGGCCATGCAGTACGAACTACATGTGAAAAGTGTAGCGTTGCTGGTATATCTTGATGACGAAGAATGTACAACCGTTGATTCAGCAAAAGAAGCTACTCCTGTAATGTCATGGAAAGAAGCTCGCAGCCTCGACGACGAGCTACACAGTAAGGTAATTGACGTAAAAAAGATTAGCGATCGTAGCCATGTGGCGAAGCTACTTACTAGCTATCAAGTGCGCTATGTGATGCCTCTCAATCACGCCGACCAGCGAGTAGGGTACCTATTTATACGTACTAAACACAAACTTTCCACCTGGCAAGAAAACATTATCGATGTCAGCCGTCACGATATTGCCCATGCCGTAGCCAGTGCGCTCAACACACACAGAGTACATTCACGCAACAGTGTGCTCGAGCAAAAAGTCGCATTAGCTACTGATGTCGACTCTCGTTCAGGTGATCAAGTGACCGAGCTTGAAAATGCCCGCAACGAGTTCGTTAGCATGGCCTCGCATCAGTTACGCACGCCACTCACCAGCATAAAGGGCTACCTTTCAATGGTGCTAGAGGGTGACGCGGGTGAAATAACCAAAGAACAACGTAAACTACTTTCCGAAGCATTTCTCAGCAGCGAACGCATGGTCCGACTCATCAGCGACTTTCTCAACGTATCACGTATTCAAACGGGGAAGTTTCAAATCGACGCCAAAGACACAGATATTACCAAAATTATTCGCCAAGAAGCAAAGCAGCTAGAAGTAAACGCAAAGGCTCGTGGTCTCACCATTGATCTAAAAGTGCCCGAAACACCTGTAATGGTGTCGGTAGATGAATCAAAAATCCGCCAAGTGCTGATGAACTTCATGGATAATGCTATTTACTATAGTCCCGAAAAAACGACCATCACAGTTGAACTGACTGAAACGAAACAACAGCTCTCGGTAAAAGTAATCGACCAAGGTATTGGCGTGCCACTGGCAGAGCAAGAAAAACTATTTGAAAAGTTTTTCCGCGCCAGCAACGCACGCATGCAACGACCCGATGGCACGGGTGTAGGGCTCTACCTCGCCAAAGAAGTCATCGATGGCCATAATGGCAAAATCATTTTCGAATCAAAGCCAGGCCGTGGCAGTACGTTCGGCTTTTCTTTACCAATAAAGTAACCCCCTCCGAGTATACGGAAGGGGTTACGTTTTTGTATGAGAGTTGGCCTCTCTAGCTTCGAGCGGTCAGTCTCTTAGTCGCGGCGACGGCTTAGCAAGTAGTATGCACCAGCACCGGCTAGTGAAGTAGCACCAGCTAGTTTCACAACTACATCTGCAGCACCAGTTACTGGGAGTTCTTTCACAGGTGGCTGAGGTGGAGTTACAGGTGTTTCTTCACACTTCGTTAGGTCAGTCGTGTATACAGTTTGGTCGTAGGCACTCTTCTTGATTACCACGATCGCCTTGTCGCTTACTCGACATACCGTCAGGTCTTTACATTCGTCGCTGTTTACTGGAAGGTAGTTATCCTTTTCGCTTTCTGTAACAGTGATGATCTCACCAGTTGCAGGATTACAAACAGGAACCATGTTTTCTTCTTCACAGTCAGCGAGGTTAGTAGAGTACATCTCAGAGTTCTGGTCGTACTCACTCTGCTTGATAGTAACGATCTCGCTAGTTTCTAGGTTACAAACCACGATATCTTTACATGCAGGGCTGTTTACTGGTTCGTAGTTGCCTGCTTCAGACTGGTCAACCTTAATGATCTCACCAGTTGCAGGGTCACACACGTATACCTTCTTGGTTTCCACCGTTGCGTCGTCACAGTCGTCTGGGCTTCCAGGAACTTCTGTTGCGTCTACACAAGCTGTGTTTACAATCGAGTTGTCTTTGTGGTTCGGAACTTTCGCAGTAATCGTAAAGTTCTGAGTCTCACCAATTGCTAGGGCAGGAATCGTGTGGTTCCAGCTAGTAGGAGTTACCGTACCAGCACTTGCTGCTAGGAAGGTAACACCAGCAGGAGCTTGGTCGCTTACCTTAACATTCTTTAGGTTAACTTTACCGTCGTTGGTTACAGCTATTTGGTAGGTAAACTCTACGTTTACACCCACTAGTTTGTAGTCTACGCCGTCAACCAGCTTGTTAATCTTTACGTGTGGCTTTGGTACTTCTACATACGCGTCGTCACAGTCATCTGGTTCACCAGGAACATCGGTAGTGTCTACGCATACAGTGTTCTTAATCTTACCAGCTAGGTATTCAGGAACCATAGCGTTGAGGGTAAAGTTCTGAGTCTCACCAACCTTTAGGGTAGGAATAGTGTAGCTCCATGTATTGTTTGCAACGGTGCCTACAGCTTGTGTAGGAGCTAGAGTCACGCCAGCTTCTGGAGTATCTACAACATCTACGTTGGTTAGGTCAACGTCACCAGTGTTCGTTACGGCAATCTCGTAGGTAAAGTTCTCGTTTAGGGCTACCTGAGCAAGCTCAACGCCGTTCACGGTCTTTTCTACCTTCACGCCTGGGTGTTTTTCAGGAGGAGTAACACTAAATGGTTTTTCACAGTCAGCACTTGTCTTGTTACCAAGGGTCGTCTTTAGGATAGCTTTTACTGTGTAGTCGCCTGCAGTCGCTTGACTGTAGTTAACTGTTGCAGATAGGTTGCTAGTCGTTACTGTTTTCTCGTCAATCTTTGTTCCGTCCTTGAAGACACGGAAGATGTAACCAGTTACCTGAGATCGGAATGTAGATGCTTTTGCAGTAAAGCTAAACTTAGTTCGGCTAATAGTCTGCACAGTTACATTCTTACAGAAAGCTTCAGGCTTTTCTTGTACAGTAAATGTCTTTACACAGTCCTCACTGGTTTTGTCACCAAGTGATGTCTTGGCAACCACGCGTACCTTGTAGTCACCAGCGTTAGGCTGGTTGTAGGTAAGAGTGTTTGAGTTTTGCGTTACATTCTTGATAACGCTTGAACCACGTAGCACCTTGAACTGGTAGCCAGTTACTTTAGCACCGTACTTAGCGCTTGCGCTAGCAGTAAAGCGGAATTTAGTACGTTCAAGTTTTTCAACCTTCACGTTTTCACACTTTGCTACTGGTTTTGGCTGTGTAGCCTTTGCAGCAACTGGGTTACCACAAGGAGTCATAACGGCGAAAAGGAATCGGCCATTGGCGTCAAACTTTACCATTGCTTCTTGGGCGCTACCCATTTTGCTTACAGACATAATGCCTGCGTTTGCACCAGCAATCGCGGTGCCACCTAGGTTACGAGCTGCCATGCGAGCGTCGGTAGCAACTACCTTACCGCCTACAACCACGTTTCCGTTTTGGTATACAACACCGGTTTTAAAGGTGCCGTTTAGTTCAGCACGGCTAATACCTAGTGCGCTGAATATCTTGTGTATGTCGCCCTGGCGAACGGTAGAACCGTTACTCGAGCTAGTGTTGTATGTGTCGTACTCTGTACGCAGCTGAGCTGGTCCAGCGGTACCACACTTGATGACTGCGTATTGGTCACAGTCAGGGGTTGTGTCGACATACGCTTTAGTCTGAAGCTGAACCACACCAATGGTGGCTACAGAAAGAAGCGCAAGCGCAAACCCAAATAGTTTACCTTTCATTACATTCCTCCTCACAGGGTGTAATAAAGTTAATAGTGTCCTCCCACCTCTTTCGAGGTGCTTACATGGCATTCTATCACAAAAATATAAAAATGTCAATACTTTATACAACTTTTGTCAAATAAGCACAACCTTTATATTTTCCATTTACAGATTATGGTTATGTATTATAGCGAAATTATAGGGTATAAACATTGCATAATATACTAAAATAACCCCTCTCAAGCGAGAAGGGTTATTCATTGTTCCTAGCTATTTACGCGTTGCGGCGACTTAGCCAGTAGTAGGTACCAGCAGCAGCCAAGCTGATCGCACCTGTTACCTGCAGCAAGGTGTCGGCAGGGCCAGTTTGTGGTAGTTCCTCTACTTCTTCGTAGTCGTAGTATTCCTCTTCAACTGGTGGCTCTTCTGTCTCTTCGCAATCAGCGGGGTCTAGGCTGTATAGTTCACTGTTGCTATCAAGCTCAGACTGCTTAATTGTGGTAAAGGTGCCATCTTCGAGTACACATACCCGCACGTTTTCGCAAGCCGGGTCGCCTAGTGGTACATAGGCATCTTCTTCACCTTCTTTTACTGTCAGCGTTTCCCCAGTTTCAGGGTCACATACCTTCACGTACACCACTGGTGGTTCTGGTGGCAGTGGTGGGATAGTTAGGTTTACCACGCAGTTTGCGCTGGTGCGGTCACCAAGTGATGTGCTAACTGTTAGGCGCACTTTGTAATCGCCAGGTACCGTACGTACCATAGTGGTAGTAGCGGTTTTTGCGCTGGTAGTGATGGTTTTTGATTTCACTACAGATCCACCTTGTACAAGCTTAAAGGTGTAGCCTTTTATCTTGGCGCCGTCACGAGCCATCGCTGTGCCAGTCAGGCTGAATTTTGTGCGGCTAATGGTATCTACTTTCAGGCCAGTACAGCGCGCCACAGGGTTTTGTTGTACGACTACTTCGCAGTTTACTCTGCCGTGCGCATAGGCAAGTACAGGTAGTACGTTGCGTGTGCCGTAGGTTAGATCTAGCTGGTAGTAGCAGCCTTTTGCTTTGGTACTTTTGGTAGGTACAGCCACACTCATGGTGTGCTGGCCAGGGCCAAATACTTTGGTTTGGCGGTCGAATAGAGTTTGTTTTTCATAGGGGCGACCATTCATGCTCGGTGCATAAAACGAATTGGTAGAGAGCTGTACGCGACATTTTTTGTCGCCAGTTACCTTGAATGTCACTTTGGCATTGCCGCCGTTTACAGTAAAGGCGCTTGCGCGGGCACCTACGGCTTTTACCGTACACCTGGGCGCGTCACCAACTTGGCCGGGTAGGGCCGCGTTTGTTTGTTGTTGTACCACCCCGATTGTAGCTACCGCTACTAGTGCTAGGACAAACCCAAATAGCTTGCTTCGCATAATTACCTCCTCGCAGTTGTTACCCCATGTTTATAGGATTTACACTAGAATACCATAAAACATAAGCACCCACA
Source organism: bacterium (assembly GCA_030427525.1). Taxonomy (GTDB): domain Bacteria; phylum Patescibacteriota; class Saccharimonadia; order Saccharimonadales; family Saccharimonadaceae; genus UBA1020. The sequence continues at coordinate 60,715 of JAUIBD010000001.1, read as the reverse complement.
ATTTCTATGTAATTTTTCACACATAAGCACAAGCGGAATGAAAAAACGCTTGCGACCCCCGTTGACATATTATTTTTTCGCTGTATAGTAACTACATTGCACGCCGGGAACCCGGGTTCACGTGCACAACCCCCACGAGGAGTGGTATAGATGGCGGTCGCATCTGTTGCGGTGAACTGCTACGACACCAAGGTGTTCAACGCCTGGCGCCGGGGCAAGCACGACGACCTGAACTGCTCGCCGCAGGACTTCCCCCGGCAGCTCGCGGCACGCTGCCCGGGCGCCGAGGAGAGCGGGATCGAGCATCTGCTGAAGCTCGCACTCGAGAACGGTGACGCTGAGATCATCGACGGCAACGTCGCCCGCGTCACCGGCAAGCGGCGCAAGCGCAAGAAGGGCTGACGCCTCTACGGTGCGGGGGCGGCGCTGGTTCACACCGGCGCCCCCCGCACCTGCGATAACCTCTTGGCTCTTTCCAAGGGGTCGTTTTTTTGGTAGAATAACTGAAGTCTACCGCAGGGTAGGCTAAAAATATGGCTTTGTGCCAGCACCTTACAAACAAACCTCATATGGATCTTTCAGACCATATGAGCTCCAAAATACTCGGAAATGTCCAGAAATATGCAAGCAGATTTCGTGGCCGTTTCACTCATATTTTGGCCTCATCGTCTAACGGTTAGGACACCAGGTTTTCATCCTGGCAATCGGGGTTCGATTCCCCGTGAGGTCACCAAAGTAAAAACGTCACCATCGGTGGCGTTTTTACTTTGGCAACACTCTCGGCGGAACCGAATTCCGATTGGACTTGCCAGAATGGCAAGCAATCGGGGTGCGATAGCGAGAAGCAAATAGAGAAAGCTACCTCTTAGCTTTCTCTATTGCGCCGAAGATATACCTTAGTATTCCCCGTGAGGTCACCCAGTAATGCACATTACAGTTCAGGTACAAGCGGTTTGCTCATAAGTATGATCTCGGGCGCGCTCTCGGGGTGGCCATCGTCGCTATAGCCCCAGTGTTCGTACATAGCACGTGCAGGGTTTTCGTTGTGAACACCCAGCCGTGCCACAGTTGGTTTGGGCAAGCGTGATCTGGCGCGTAGCATCGCGTCAGCTATAAATGCAGCGTGAAGCCTTGTTGCAACACCGTTGCCTCTATGTGCCTCATCAACCATCAACCACGTCATCAGTTCAACGGTTGTATCATCATCTTGGTCGAGTGTTCTAGACTCAAGAAACCCAGCTAGCCGACAACCTGCCGTGCCCAGGTAATATGTCCGACCACGGTTTAATAGGTTTTGAATCGCTGAAGCATCTTCTCTGGCAGCAAGATCATTGCGTTCTACGGGTGGGGCATAGTTCGGTGGGTAATTGTTGGCAAACAACACAGCTAATTCATCGCCAACGCTAGTTGGCAGCTCGCTTTTCCCACCGTATTTCGTTATTTCCAGCGCCATACGTCGTGAGCCACCCTGTGTTTTACGTTCGTTGTGACGTTTTTATAGTATCTAGCGTTGCGCTTGCTATTGGTCGAATCCACTCGTGACCTCTCGATCGACGTTCATCAACCTCGCTGTCACTCACGCTGTCACGTCGTTCCTGCAGGTCAGCTATAAAATCACCTGTAATTTCTGCTACGCCATCTTTGAATGTTGGTGTTTGTGGTTCGCCCGCTTTCACTGCATCGGCAAGTTCCGTCAGTTCATCCAGTCTAGTATCAGATGCAGATGCAAGGCCACGGGCAATTGTTAGTAGGTTGTCTATCCTTGCGTCCATTTCAGCTCCAGGCCCAGACGCAGTAACTGCTTTCATGATTTTTGTTCTCGCTTCGTCTGGTGAGTTGCCGAGGAATATTGCACCCTTAGGCTCGGTTTTACTCATTTTGCCTTCATGACGACTCAGAGTACCGATGTTAATGGGGTCAACATTTTTTGCTTCAGGCATAGGTAGTTCTGTACCGTATTTAGCATTATGGGCACGCACTATTTCACGGGTTATTTCAAGGTGTGGCAACTGGTCTTTTCCGGTTGGAACAAACTCAGGCCGCGCTAAAATTATGTCTGCAGCCATCATCATAGGGTACATAGCCAGGTCTACTGGCGCCGTATCAATCTTGTCATCACCACCAACTTTGTCTTTTAGCGTTGGCAGCCTCAACAGGCGGGCAACACTCACCAATCCCCGAATCGATAGTTCGGTAGGGCCTACTAGGTCTTCTATGTCCCACTGGCTATAAATTTCACCGTTGTAGCCGCTTGCAATTAGCGTTCGAGTCAGTTCACGCGAGTGCACGGCCACATCGCGAGGGTTAGCCGTGGTGGCAGCATGTATTTCTGCTAAAAACACAGCCGACTGAGCGTCGGGTTCTGCTTCTTCGGCGTCAAGAATTGGCTTGACCGCACCAATATAGTTGGCAACCGTCAAGTCAGCGGTGGGGCGGACACCCGTAAATGATTCCATCGCATAGTGCATAGATAGATATACAATAGCATATTATTTACACTTTAGCAACTATCATATACTGCTACACACTTTTCGTTCTTTTGAACTCATCAGTACAACTTACATTTGTATAAGTGTGCGCAAGAAGGGCGCGGGCCAGGGTGGGACAGCGTGCTGCCGTCCCACCCTGGCGGTGTCCAGGTCAGTCCTGGTCCCAACCGGTCTCCATCATGGGGGTCCACCCCCTTCCTGCTAGCGTGAACGTGTCTCTCGCTTACACATACGATACCATGTTTTAAAAAGCCTAGCAAAAAATCTGGTGAAGCGTTGGAACCGTGAGGTCACCAGCAGCTATTCCATTGACAAAATTACCAAACACTGTCATTAATATCTACTAACATGTCGCGTATAGATATAGCCCCAATACAGCCAACGCTCAAGAACGCCGAGCGAGTACAAGTTTTGGTGCTGCAAGATTTGGTGCACACCCTTGGTTTGCCAGAAGAAGAAGCAAGAAAAATTGCAGACCCCGGGTCTGACGAGCTGGTTGACGGGCAGCTAGACAGCTTAGAGCGTGGTGTGCAGACAGGAGAAGAGCTGGCATATCTTGCGTATATGGGCGCATGGCTGGATGGTTCTCTAGACGGAGTACTGAAATTATCAGAGTGGAATCGTGCAGATGATGCACCATTCAGCCGTGGTGTTGGTAAAGTCATAAACCGGGCCAGAACTCTAGTTGGTAATTATCATAGACCAGACAGACCACTCAGTATATTTCAGCTTTCTGCCGAGCACGCACTTTCGCCTGAGCGAAGAGACCAAATTCTTACAAAATTAGTTCGACATGCGGCATGCGAAGCCCGTGAAGAGCAAGTGCGACTTTTGGTTTCTGCTACAGATAATGATCCTGCGGTGCCGATTTTGCTAGGCCATGGTTTCACAAGCACGCGTCGCACTGGCGCTCCAATTGCCGGTGTACAGCAAACCCTGTATGCTCGAGACATTTAGAATTGAGGTTAGTTCGCACATTTCTGCGTAGATGTAGATTTGAAGCGTTCTTCTCCGCGGGAGCTACCTCTTAGTTTTCTCTATTGCGCTGAAGATATAACTCAGTATTCTCCGCGGAATCACCAAAACGAGTCTGCAATGTGAGTTAGGGTACATATGGTTATGCTTATGGTTACATATTTCATCTATAAAATGACGGTAAAGGTTACATATTCATAAACACTAAGTTACAATTGGAGTAGATGATAGTTACGCCTACACCAACATTTAATTCAAAACTGACGGATATAATTGTCGAGCTTCAGCAGTTACGCAATCATGGAGTGTCAGGCAGTACAGAACCATGGGTGTTTTACGAGTTAAAGAACCTTTTTCATATAGTTGAAGCGTTGTCATCAGCGAGAATTGAGGGAAATCATACTACGCTCGCCACCTTTGTTGAGAGAAAATTAGATAAAAAAGATACCGATAACGAAAAGCTAATCGAGATTTCAAATCTAATAGAGGCTCTGGAGTTCATTGATGATAATATTGCTGAGACAAAAATTGATGCGAGGTTCATATCGCATTTACACGAGATGGTTGTGAAGAACCTTTCACCAGACAATGAAGGCGACACACGCCCGGGATCATACCGTGTTGACTATCGCGAAATCGCAAACTCCAAACACGTATTGCCACAACCCTCAGACATTAAAGATCTAATGGACGAACTATTTGATTATATTAACGAAGACTGTGATCCAAAAGTGGATTTGCTAAAAATTGCTGTGGCACATCATCGCTTTGTGTGGATACATCCTTTCGGCAACGGGAATGGAAGAGCCGTCAGACTGTTAACCTATAGCATGCTATGTAAAAAAGGTTTTATCACCCCAGGATCAGCGCGACTTTTTAATCCGACATCAGTCTTCGCCGGAGATAGGGAGCAATACTATGATAAGCTCTCGATTGCAGATGAGGGTGGAGAAGAAAGTATGCAGGAGTGGTGTGAATATGTACTTGAAGGCCTTCAAGATGAAATCAAAAAATCTCAAAAACTTGCTGATAGAAATTTCGTTAAAGACCGCTTACTTATGCCAACTTTCTTGTGGGCAAATGAAAAAAATATAACTAATGATATCGAAACCAAGATATTAAACAGACTTGCCCGCAAGCAGAGGATAAAGGCTGGTGATATTAAAGACTTATGGCCAGAAGACTATTCGCACGTTGTAATATCGAAGCGTTTAGCGAAAATGCGCAAACAAAATTTCATACGAACCCTCAAGCCGAATGGGAGAGAATATGTTTTGCAGTTGTCGGGAAACAAACTGACTCGTGGCATTCTTGATAGGATGGAGGCGGAAGGCATGCTACCCGTAAAGGTTGACGAAGTCGCTGAGCAGGAATAACACATCATGAAACTCTTCCTCTCCTCCCTCGCAATATCGCCATCGCAACTCTCTTCATTTGTGGAGCTCACCGGCAAAGAAAAGCCTAGCGACATAAGGCTTGCACTCATTGAAAATGCCGCCGATACGTATGTAGAAGAAAAGAAGGGCTGGATGTATGAAAACCGCGATGCCATTACATCGCATGGATTCCAAGTCGAATTGATTGATTTAAAGGAATATACAAACAAGAAAGAGCAGCTACTCGCCGAATTAGAAAAAGCCGACGCAATATGGCTTGGCGGCGGAAATACCTATTATCTACGTTGGATTTTGCGTGAAACTGGTGCGGACGAGATGATAAAACGACTCGTTTCGGATGGAAAAATCTACGGCGGTGGCAGCGCAGGTGCAATTGTCGGTGGCCCAACTCTGAAATATTTTGAACCTGTCGACGACCCTGCAAAAGCACCAGAAGTAATTTACGACGGGCTAGTACTGACAGATATCGCTGTTGTACCACACTGGGACAATGTAAAATATGGCGAAGATATGGCCGAAATAGAAAGAAACCTGCAGAACGCAGGTTTCAAAACTGAACATATTACGGATGATCAAGCTGTGATTGTGAATGGTGGAAATCACGACATTTTTCCGTAGTCGTGTACAATTAGGTCATGCAAAACTTACCAGACGAGACAACGTATCGATTTGTAGCTGTATTAAATAAAAAAGCAGAATTAGGTCGTTTATTTAACGCATTAGGGCATATGACGGCTGGTTTTGTGGCGAAATACTCTGAATCAGACTATGCCTTTATCGAGTATGTGGACGCCTCTGGCACTAGCCACCCAAGCATCTCACACTTTCCGTTTATAGTGTTAAAAGCAGGGAACTCAAACCAAATTCGTACATTACGCAACGAGCTGATTGCTCAGGGCTTGCCGTACAATGATTTTACTTCAACCATGACTATCGGTACATCGCAAGAACAAGTCGATGCAACTGCCGCGACTAGCGAAGATGAACTTGAATATCTAGGAATCGTAACATTCGCAGATACAGATACAATCAAGGCTTTGACAAAGAAATTCCAACTTTTCAGATAATTTGCTATTTCTTCTGCACAAAAGTCAGCGCAGCACCCACCTTGCCGCCACGGCCTGTTCGGCCGATGCGGTGCACATAATCGTCGTATGTAGTTGGCGTGTCGAAATTGATCACGTGGCTGACATTTGGTACGTCGAGGCCGCGCGCAGCTACGTCGGTGGCTACGAGCACACGAGCTTTCGAAGTCTTGAAATCTGCTAGGGCGCGGTTTCGCTGACCCTGAGATTTGTTACCGTGAATTGCGCGCGAGCTAATGCCTTGTTTTTCAATAGTGTCAGACAGGCGCTGTACACCGTATTTGGTTTCGCCAAAAATTATTACTTTTTCTAGTGCGTCGTCTGCCAGTAGTGAAAGTAATAAGTCTTTTTTGTGCTGGTTGTCGCTGTAGTGCACGATGTCTTGGTGAATGTGGTCGCTAGTTTCAGCCTTTTTCACCGATACGAGCTGTGGTTCTACCATAAAATCATTGGTAATCTTGCGCACGGCGTCGCTAAACGTAGCGCTAAAGCACATAGTTTGGCGGTTGCCCGGAAGGAATGAGGCAATCTGGCGAATGTCGTTTACAAAGCCCATGTCTAGCATGCGGTCGGCTTCGTCTAGTACAAATGTATTGATGTTTATCAGGGTTAGCGAGCCACGTTCGATGTGGTCTTTGATACGACCAGGTGTGCCAATAATGACATGCGGACGACGCTGCAAGCTACGAAATTGTGGGCCAATGTTTACGCCACCAACTAGCAGTACAGAGTACAGCTTCATATCGCGGGCGAATTTACGGAATTCTTGGTCGATCTGGTCGGCCAGCTCACGAGTTGGCGCCATGATTAGCACTGAACCTTGCACGCACTGTCGGTATAGGCGGTTGATAATAGGCAGCAGAAACGCCGCGGTTTTACCCGTGCCGGTGTTGGCTAGGCCAATGATATCTTTGCCAGCGAGCCCAAGCCCAATAGTTTGGTCTTGAATCGCGCTGGGTGTTTCAAAGCCAAGGCTCGCAATGTTTTTCTGCAACGGTTCTACCAAACGAAACTCAGCAAAACTAGCATGAGTAGGGGTGTGTACCTCTACCTCGGCTGTTGGCTGCACAACCTCGCGGTTGATAAATTTGGATTCGTGAATGAATTGTTTGCCACGGCTACCGCTTTTGCCACGGTTGCCGCCAGAGCGGTTGCCGCCACGGTTTGGGCGACGGCTGTTGTTTGAGCGGTTCGAGCTGTTTGGGCCACGGTTTGGCCGCGCAGCAGTACCACGATTCCCGTTTGAGGGACGTTTTTTATACATGTTTTTTAGATGCCTTTCAGTTCATCAAGTGATGAATCGCTAGGCTAATAGAAGTGAGCATTCATCCGAATTTTAGGTAAGGAATACGTAAAACTACCTTAATCATAACCTAAATGAACTTCAAAGTCAAGGTTTTAGTGCATGATGATGCGGGTGGATGCGAATATGATGCCCGGAAACGTAGACACCGAGCATGATTAGTAGGCCACCGATGAGCATTTCGAATGATACTTTTTCACCAATTAGCACCACTGGCAGCATGACAGCGAGCAGTGATTCTAGGTAAAACATAGTACTCAGCACTGGGGACGAGAGGTGTTTGTAGCTGAAAAATGATAACGAACGGGAAATGCCGAGTACAACGACTCCCATAAAGAGTAGGGCAAGGAGCATTACGGGCGTTGGCTCAGGTAGTGAGCGATCTGTTGCGACAAACCAAATGCCAAGGCTTGCAAGGCTGGTAACGAGGCTAGAGAACGAAATAACCGAGAATACATGAATACGGAAGCGTGTGACTTCTTTGGCTGCTACCACGTAAAACGGGTAGCCTATAGCAGAAACAACCGCTAGAAATGTGGCAAGTGGGTAAATTTTTAGCTCTACTTTATCGGCAGCTAGCAGCGGTACTGCTGCTAGAATGAACGCGCCCATACCAGCTATAACGACACCCGAAAATGCTCGTTTACTTATACGTTCTCGCATGATTAGTGATGCAAATGCCACTATCATAACAGGGGAAACGAGGCCAAATAGCGCAATATAGCTGGCAGGTGCCTGCGCTAACGCCATGGTATATGTCGTGCCAGCCACTACCAGCGAACTGGTGGCAATTAGCAGCCACTTTAGCCCTTTTTTGCCGCGACGCAAAATGGCACGCAGGTCTTTTAGTAGATACGGCAAGAAAACCAACCCCGCAAGCAAAAACCGAACAACGTTTAGCATGTAGGGGTCGATATCATTCGAAACAAGATGAATCACCATAGGGTTTGGCGCCGCCAATGCAGCACCAGCAAACGCAACTAATAGCCATTTTGTTTGTTTTTTCATAAAAGCATTACTAGTATGCCTCGTTTTCCGTAATCAATCAATAAACCGAATAATTTTAGCCCGAAAGATGCGGTATAGTAGACAGAATGGATGGTATGTCGCTTATACTTTTTGCACTTAGTTGGCTCGTAATTATATACGTGGGTAATTGTATGCTGGCGGGAAAAGTGATTGTACCCAATTGGAGCGAAATGAGCCTTTATATCACCACAATGGCAGCGCTTGGCTTAATCGGTGAAATAATATTTGATTCAGTGTACCAGGCAGTCTTCAATGCTCCACTCTGGGTGTATCATGTTTTGCCGATACACGACAGCTATACATCGATCTATTCTGTGTTTTTATGGGGAATGATTGGCTTACATATATACTTACTGAAAGATTTACTGAAGCGAAAAAAACTAACGTCGGCACTCGCGTTTTCCACGATATTTATGGTAGAGGCAATAGTTATTGAAACGTTAGTGAACCTTAGTTTTCTGTGGCTATTTGATGACTATATCTACTATTATTTACCAGCAGATTTGTGGCACTTAGCTTCACTACAAACACTCCCGCTATATTTGTTTGCCGGCTTCATAACATACATTACGCTACGCACCGCACGCCGATATTCTAGGCTGGCACTCATGGGTAACTTCCTCGTTATTGCAATTCTCGTCTTATGGAGATGAGCAACGTCGATCGTTCGAGCTAATGCTTGATTAAACCCAAGAGGGGGTACATACTAGTCAGAATTATGTTAAAGGAGCGGTTAGTACTAATTGGTACCCCAGGGGCTGGAAAATCTCTTGTGGGCAAGGCTGCAGCAGCTCGCATGGAAGTACCGTTTCATGATACGGAATTACACATGAAGGGTAGAGGTGTAGATGTAGCACAACTCTTCAGGGAAGATCCGGTGGAACTAGTTACACAAGAAGTGTTGGCGCTGCAAGAATTGTTAGACGCAGAACCTGGCGTCATCGCTACGACTGGTGAAATTGTCCGTACCGAGCTAGGCAGAAATGCTCTTTCTGCAGCACAGAGTTACGGGCCAGTTGTGTTGTTGCAAATTCCATTTGAAGTTGCAAGAGCTTGCCTGCGAAACCGTGGCGATACGGATCGTCCGGCTCTGGTTGATGAGGAAGGCGCACTTCGAGTATTCAGGCTAAGACAGCCATGGTTTAAAGAAGCGTCAACGCACGAGGTAGATGCAGCACACCACCCTGTTGATGTGCTTGAAGATCTGGTAAGAATCGCCCAAATGGCGGCACTGCTTAGGGCTGAAGAATAAGATCTAGGGAGTCGACCGCTTTGTCCGCTACCTCGATAACCGGCTTTCGAGCCACCGTTTCTGTATATGCTACAAATTCATCTACCAATCCCACCCCTCGCACAGCGTAATCGGTCATGCCGTCGAATGGGAAATGTACAACATTAACATGTAGAGGTCGATATCTTCGGAAACGAGTGGATCACTATAGAATTCAGTACTGCAAAGGCTGCACACACAGTCGCAACAATTTGTCATTTTGCTTGTTTCTTATCAGTTAGTATAAGTGAGAACGGTATGTCGTTGGTACTCAACAGACCAGGTGTTGCCTAGTCTTCTTTGTCGTCGAATACCCAGTGCCAGTCGCGAATTTCGGGCATATCGAAGCCATTTTCGGTAATGTATTCACGGTGCTGGACTAATTTTTTCTCCATAGACTGCTTTAGGTACACAGCTTTACTGCCAAATGCATCACCAACGCGGTCGAGCGTGTCGATGACTAGATTGAAACGGTCAATATTGTTTAGTACGCACATATCGAACGCAGTAGTAATAGTGCCTTCTTCTTTGTACCCACGCACGTGTAGGTTGCGATTCTTCCTCCTGTACGTAAGACGGTGTACAAGCCACGGATAGCCGTGAAAGGCAAATATAATGTGCTTGTCTGTGGTAAAGATGTCGTCGTAGTCGGTGTCTGATAGGCCGTGCGGACTTTCACTTTCTGGCTCGAGCTTCATAATATCGATGATATTTACGACTCGTACTTTTAGCTCTGGCAGATGTTCGCGCAAAATCGCCGCTGCCGCTAATGTCTCGAGAGTCGGCACATCGCCAGCACATGCTAGCACGACATCTGGCTCACTTTCATGGTCGTTTGATGCCCATTTCCATATACCGAGACCAGCTGAGCAATGTTCAATAGCTTCTGGCATACTAAGGAATTGCGGTGCTTCCTCGTGTTTGCCACATATCATTAGGTTGATATAGTTCCGACTGCGCAAACAGTGGTCGACTGTCGAAAGTAGTGTGTTGGCATCTGGTGGAAGGTACACACGAATTGTTTCACCTTTTTTATTCAACAAATGGTCAATAAAACCTGGGTCTTGGTGTGTAAAGCCGTTGTGGTCTTGGCGCCAAACATGGCTGGTAAGCAGGTAGTTCAGCGATGAAATTGGTACGCGCCATGGCAGCTCCGAACTCATTTTTATCCATTTGGCATGCTGATTTAGCATACTGTCGATAATACGAATAAATGCCTCGTAGCTATGGAATAGACCGTGGCGACCAGTTAGCAGATAGCCCTCTAGCCAACCCTCAGCCATATGCTCGGATAGCATGCTGTCAATCACGCGACCAGTCGGGGCCAATGCTTCATCGCCGTCACGTATACGGGCATCCCATTGACGGTCGGTAACTTCGAATATGCCACCTAGGCGGTTTGACATAGTTTCGTCTGGGCTAAAGATACGGAAATTCTTTTGGTCGTCATTCATGCGCAAGATATCACGCAGGAAAGGCGCAAGTGCGCGCATGCTACTGCTGCGCGTTTCAGTCGGTTCCGGTACGGCCAGTGCATAATCCCTAAAATCTGGCACCTGCAAAGGTCGCAGTAGCTTGCCGCCATTTGTATGTGGGTTAGCTCCCATGCGTCGATCGCCTTTTGGTGCGAGGGCAGCAATATCCGGTAGTAATGTGCCGTTTTCATCGAATAACTCTTCGGGTTTGTAGCTCCGTAGCCATGATTCTAGTTGCTTGAAATCCTCGTCTGACGAATTTTCATCAAGTGCTAGCGGAACTTGGTGTGAACGGAAATTACCCTCATTTGGCAGCCCATTGACGGTCTTTGGACCCGTCCAGCCTTTGGGTGATATCAGAATAATCATTGGCCACCGCGGGCGAGGGAAGTCGGCGTAGTCGGCAGCTTGTTTCTTTATGCGCTTAATTTCACTGGTCACCGTTTCCATTGTTTCAGCCATTAAACGATGCATTGTGGCTGGGTCGCTACCTTCTACTACGTAGGGCTCCCATCCATAACCGCGAAATAGCTGCTCTAACTCATCGCGCTCTATACGCGCGAGTATGGTTGGGTTAGAAATCTTATAGCCATTTAGGTGCAAGATAGGTAGTACAACACCATCACCAACTGGGCTAAGAAATTTATTTGAATGCCATGCCGTAGCCAAGGGTCCAGTTTCGGCCTCGCCATCACCCACAACACACGCCGCTATTAGATTGGGGTTATCGAATACAGCGCCAAATGCATGGCTTAGGCTATAGCCTAACTCACCACCTTCGTGAATCGAACCGGGGACCTGTGGTGATACGTGGCTAGAAATACCGCCAGGAAACGAAAACTGATGAAATAGTCGGCGCATGCCATCTTCGTCTTGAGTAATATCAGGGTAAATTTCACTATAACTACCCTCTAGGTAGACATTCGATACCAGTGCTGGGCCACCATGACCAGGCCCAGACAGATATATCATGTTTAGATCATGCGCGTTGATGACACGGTTTAGATGTGCATAAATGAAGTTTTGCCCAGGTGTTGTACCCCAGTGTCCCAGCAGAATATTCTTTACGTCGCTGCGTTCAAGCGGCTGCCTTAATAGCGGATTATCGCGTAGATAGATTTGCCCCACTGAAAGATAGTTGGCCGCCCGCCAGTATTTATCGATACCAGCCAAGGTCTCGTTAGAAATAGTGTCACTCATGTAAGTCTCCGTGTTTGTTAGTATGTAGTATTCGAATACAATGCTTGGCAATCTGAGTGCCTTCGTTGGTTGTGGCGACATACACAGCGACTGAGCTGCCTGGCGTTGAAATGATCTGCTTATTTGCCAAGTTTTCGTTCGTATCTATGACGATTCCGGTATAGCTTAGTGCCTCGGCAACCATAGTACGAATACGTGGTGCTTGTTCGCCAATACCACCAGTGAACACCAGGGCGTCGAGTCCACCCAGCACGGCCGTGTACGCACCTATCGATTTAACCAATTGATACACGAAGACTTCTACAGCAGTTGATGCGTCTTCATCTGTATCCATGCGTTCAATCAAGGTTTTCATATCTTTGCTACCACCAAGCCCGAGTAATCCAGACTGAAAGTTGAGCAGGCGCGCGGTTTCTTTTGTTGAAAGTCGCTCGTGGCTTTGCAGGAAGCTAACAAGATTTGGGTCGATATCACCGATGCGCGTGCTCATAGGCAAGCCGCTTGCAGGAGTAAGGCCCATGGTAGTATCTATTGAAACCCCATCACGTATAGCTGCAACGCTAGCACCGCTGCCAAGGTGCGCTACGACTACCTTGCTGTGAGGTGTGTTCGGAAAATTGTTGCGAATTGCATTTGTGACATACTCATACGATAGTCCGTGGAATCCATAGCGCCGCAGTCCCTTGTTTCTGAGGCGTTTTGGCAACGCCAAAGTACTGGCTGCGCGGGGCATGGTGCTATGAAACGCGGTATCAAAACAAGCAATATGCGACGCATCATGAAATTGACGACGTAGTAGCTTTACGAGTCGAATCTGTGCAGGGAGATGTTCAGGATCTAGCGGAACAGCTGCCTCTAAGTCGGCGACAACCGTATCATCAATAAGGCAATGCTTTAACTGGCGTTTACCTCCATGAACAATACGATATCCAACAGCCAGCAGTGGCTTCTCGGCCGACGCTTGAGAATCTATGAGCTCTTTTAGTCGATGAATATGCTCGGTTGGTGCATTGGTTGATATATCGTGTTCAGCAACAGCGTAAAACTCGCTTGAGTCCACATCAAACAAGCTATATTTCAAACTAGATGAGCCGACATTAACCACAAGAATAAATCCCACCATGTACCTACAGTATAGAAAGTTTCGCTAGTGCTGTATAGCCCTAGGCTGGATAGTGTGGGCCAAAACGTCGTCAATTGAGGTTGCTACAAAGTCTGCTACCTCGATTACCGGCTTTCGTTTGACGGTATCGGTATATGCAATAAATTCATTTACAGCCCCCACACCGCGCACAGCATAGTCGGTCATGCCATCGCCGATCATGATTTTGTGTGCGTTTTTCGGTAGATTCAGCGCCTGAATTGCCTTGATTTTGCCGCCGTTGTGCGCAAGGGGATTCGCTGTGTCGTAGCCAGTGATAGTTTGCCCTTCAGAACTCCATGTGAATTCATTTGCCAGCACATGCGAAGGGTCGATGCCAAACTCTGCTACAACAGGTACGATAAAATCTTTGAACCCGCCAGAAACAATGTAAATAGTCTCGGCGTTTTTTTGGAAAAAATCTTTATTGGCTACGAACGATGGACTGACGGAATGTTTTAGCAGAGTAACCAGTGCATCAAAATGTGCTTTGCTGGGTGAAATTTGTGCAAAGCGCCGGGCGAGTGATTCATCAAAACCAATCAGTCCGGCCATGCCATCAGCAGTTATTTCAGCAATAGCCGCCACGCTTTGGGCGCGGTCGGGCGCATTGGCTAGCGCGATATTTGCCAGCTCATCCAATGCTTCGACAGTCACGAATGTGCTATCGAAATCAAACAAAAAAATGGTAGTGTCGACCCCCGAATTGTTCATCTATTCCCAGTATACACTGCTATACTAAAGCTATGGAAAATGAATTCAACGTCCCCTCGGACAACTTGAACAATGGCCTTTTGAACAAACTACGTGCGGCTGTACTGGGCGCCAACGACGGTATTGTGAGTACCGGTAGCGTGGTGATGGGCGTAGCCGGTGCCACTAGTAACCACCAGGCAATCGTCACTGCTGGCCTAGCCGCATTGGTAGCTGGTGCCCTGAGTATGGCAGTGGGTGAGTACGTGAGTGTAAGCAGCCAGAGTGACGCCGAAAAAACATTCATTGATGAAGAGAAAAAGCAGCTAGAGATGGACCCAGAAGGCGAGCTAGAAGAGCTAACACGCGAATATATGAAGCATGGTTTGAGCGAAAAAACGGCTAAACAGGCAGCAAAAGAGCTGACTGAAAAGAACCCGCTGCGTTCACACCTGCGTATGCATTTCAATATCGACCCAGATGACATCAATAACCCAATGCACGCTGCCGTCGCATCACTGCTGGCATTTACTGCTGGTGGTTTGGTGCCGTTTCTGGCAATTATTTTTTCACCGGAAAGTTGGCGTATACCGGTAACTATTGTTGCCGTGCTGATTGCTTTGATTTTGACCGGCTATCTGAGTGCAACGGTAGGTGGTGCATCACGCATTCGCGCCGTGCTCCGCGTAGTAGGTGGCGGTTTGGCGGCCATGATAGTGACCTATTATGTAGGTGTTCTATTTGGGACAACCATCAGCTAGGCGTATACTAAGACTATGACAGCGCTAAAGGGCATTAACCTTGGCGGGTGGCTTGTGTTGGAGCGGTGGATTACCCCAACACTCTTTCAGGGTACGACAGCAATGACAGAACGTGGCCTGACTGCTGAAAAAGGCGGCAAAACCCGCATTCGCAAACATCACAAAACATTTATCACTGAAAAAGACATAGCGTGGCTGGCCGATAACGATTTTGAACTATTACGTGTACCAATAGGCTATTGGATTTTAGGCGAAGACCCAGAATTCGTAGGGTCAATAGAACGACTCGACTGGCTGATGGATATGGCGCATCGCTATGGCATGAAAGTGTTAATAGACCTGCACGGTGCACCAGGAGCACAGAATGATAAACAGCACAATGGGGGAATCCTTTCAAAAGGTGAGTGGCTGAACGATAGGCACAACCAAACAAAAACAATTGAACTGCTTGAAACACTTGCCAAACGTTACTACAACGATGAAGCGCTGTGGGGCATAGAAATGCTAAACGAACCAAGCACAGGCAAGGCAGGTCTACGGCTCGCGCGCTTTTATCGTCGTGCCTACAAAAGTCTGACAAAAGTAGCCAGGCCAAACATGCATATAGTATTTTCCGACGGATTAAACCCATTATTGATGGCAAATACAGTTGGCTGGTTCGCCCACCCTGACTTTCCTGTGGTTATGGACACGCATATTTACTACGTATTTGGTAAGCGCAACAAACAACGCTCACTGAAGCAGCACATGCGCATCGCTAAATACAGCCGCTGGCTAGTGAAGGCACTTTCAGTATTTCAACCGGTGATGATTGGTGAATGGAGTGCGGTGTTGCCCTACGGCGTATCGATAGAGCGCACAGCCGAGTTTGCAACCACACAAGTGAATGCCTATGACGGGGCGATTGCTCAGTGCTACTGGACCTACAAAACAGAAGGTTCGGGCAGGTGGGATTACCGCAAGAGTTTTAGTGGGTAGTTTGTTACAATAGAACATAATGAGTGTAATCTTTAAACGTACCAAGATTTTGGCGACGGTTGGGCCAGCTGTCGACAGTTACAAAAAAATAGAAGCAATGGCCAAAGCAGGCGTAAATGGCTTTCGCCTTAATTTTAGCCACGAAAAATTTGAAGCCGCCGACCAACATATTGCGTGGATCCGTGATGCAAGTAAAAAAGTGGGCAAACCAGTAGCAATCTTGCAAGACTTGCAAGGGCCAAAAATTCGGCTTGGTAACCTTTCAGTCGACAAACTGGATGTAAAAACAGGCGACATGCTGGTGCTTGACGCTGCGCTACAGGAACACGCCGGAGATTTTACCATTCCCATTCAGTACAACCTGGCTGAAAAAGTGAATCCAGGCGAACCTTTGTATATTTTCGATGGAAAAGTACGCACCATTGTTGAGGAAGTCGTATCTGAAACCGCGATACGCGTGAAGGTAGAAAACGACGGAGTGCTAATGAGCCGAAAAGGAATCAACCTGCCCGACACCAATTTTGAAGGCGACATCATTACCGAAAAAGACACAGCCGACATAGAATATGGCCTTGATAAAGACATCGACTATGTGGCGCTGAGTTTCGTACAGACCGCAGAAGATATTCATAGTTTGCGTCAGACATTGGTGGCTGGTGGTTCATCGGCGCATATTATTGCTAAGATAGAGACAAAAGCAGCCATTCAGCCAGACAACCTCGAAAAAATTGTGAAAGCAAGTGATGGTGTAATGGTTGCACGTGGTGACCTAGCTGTTGAGGCAGGTGCCGAAGTAGTGCCGATTATTCAGCGACGTATAATTGCGCTGTGTCGAAAGCATGGCAAACTAAGCATTGTAGCGACGCAGATGATGGCGAGCATGGTAAGTAACCCAGAACCAACAAGGGCAGAGGTAAACGATATCGCCAGCGCAGTCATACTTGGCGCTGATGCTGTCATGCTTTCAGACGAAACAGCCATGGGCGATCACCCGCTATTTGCAATTGCCGCTATGAAGAAAGTGATTTTGTATACACAGGAAAACGCGCCACCTGCGCCCATTCCAGATGTGCTGACCGAGCAAGATGCACACCCGCGCACTGCCATTAGCGCAGCAGCAGTAAAGCTAGCAGAGCAAGTGAACGCGGTGGCAATTGTGGCCGAAACCAAATCTGGCGCGACAGCCGAGGACATTGCCGCGTACCGCCCTAACCTACCGATTATTAGTGTTTCGAGCTCGCCCCGAGCGGCTCAACAACTTGCCCTTACCTACGCAAATAAAAGCTTTATTCGCCCAGACGGTGAAAAAGCTGGCCTGACTCTCGTGCGTGAACTTCGCGAAGATCAATTTTTCGGTACAGAAGAGCCAATTACGATAGTGATTGTAAGTGGTAAACAGCCAGGCCTGATTGGTGGTACCGATACGATTCGCGTGCGCGTGCTAGAATAAACAGGAAATGGGTGGGATGAAATTCTATAAACGAACAATCCGTGACGTGCCAATAGCAGGTAAAACTGTGCTGGTGCGCGTAGATTACAACGTCCCGCTGACCGATGATGGCAAGGTAGGCGATGATTTTCGTATTCGAGCCAGTCTGCCCACTATCAAGCATTTGCTAAAAGATGGCTGCAAGCTGGTGCTAATGGCACACCTAGGTCGACCAGAAGGTATCGACCCAAAATTTAGCCTGGAACCTGCAGCCCAGCGACTAGCGGAACTGCTAGGCGAGCCTGTGCGATTTGTTGACAAAACCACTGGCGAAAAAGTACGCATGGCTATAAAGCGCGCGCCAAAACGCAGCGTAACAGTGATTGAAAATCTGCGTTTCAACGAAGGTGAAAAGAAGAATAGCGAAGAATTTGCCAAGCAACTGGCCAAAGACAGTGGTGCCCAGTATTTTGTGCAAGACGCCTTTGGCAACGCACACCGCGAAGACGCTAGCATGGCGGCGATTACATTGTGCTTACCGAGCGTGGCCGGGCTGCTGCTAGAGAAAGAATATACTAGTATTTCCAGCGCGATGAAGCACCCAGAACGCCCGCTAGTAGCAGTAATGGGCGGCGCGAAGGTAAGCGATAAAATAGCCGTGATAGACGAATTTGTAAAAGTAGCCGATCGCATAGTAATAGGTGGGGCAATGGCCAACACATTTCTGGCCTACAAAGGGGTAAACGTAGGCGCAAGCAAAGTCGAAAGCGACCAAACCGAGACGCTCGATAAAATTTATGCGGACGCCGAAAAGAAGGTGGGCAAAGAAAACGTTGATGAATTTCTGGTGCTGCCAATGGACGTAGCGGTAGGGAAATTACCCGACGAAACAAAGCATAGAAAGAGTGTGATGTTGGCAGATATTAGCGCAGACGATATGTGTTTAGATATTGGTGACGCAACCGCTGAAAAATTTGCAGACATTGTGGCACATGCAAAAACAGTAGTATGGAACGGCACATTGGGGTATGCTGAAGCATCAGCCTTTGCCAAAGGTTCAGAGGTACTAGCAGAGGCCATGACAAGCCACGGCCAAGATTCAATTGTTGGTGGTGGCGACACGGCTGATTTTGTGTTGCATTGGGACAAGAAAAAAGGCGACAGCTTTAACCATGTGTCTACTGGTGGTGGCGCCAGCTTGCAGCTAATGGCTGGGGAAAAACTCCCCGGAATTGAACATTTACTAGACGCCTAAGTATGACAAGTGGTACACTAGAGACAATAAAAGCGTAAGCAGTAACTAGGGTGTCGGATAAAAAACTGATTGTTGGTAACTGGAAGATGAATCTCACCGTGCATGAGGCCAGTTTATATGTCCATACTCTCGAGAAGGAACTAACGACTCATCGCAACGTTGAAGTTGTGTTGGCACCGGGTATGCTTGCTTTACCTACCCTAGCCTTGCAAATAGATCACAAGAAGTTCAAACTGGCCGCTCAGAATTTTTATTGGCGAGACGAAGGTGCATTTACTGGTGAAGTATCAGCACATCAACTACACGGTTTGGTGAAATATGCGCTGGTGGGTCACTCTGAGCGACGCCACGTATTTCACGAAGGTGACAAAGATATCCGCGCCAAGATGCAAGCAGCTGTACGTAACGGTATTACGCCAATTTTATGTGTAGGCGAAACTGCGCATGAACGAAGCGAAAATGAAACTGACGCAGTACTACATGACCAATTGATAGGTGGTCTCGCTAACTTAACTTCTGAAGAAGTCGAAGCTATTGTGATAGCCTACGAACCGGTTTGGGCAATTGGCACAGGCAATAATGCCGCACCACATGACGTAGAAGCAGCTGTCGCCTCAATTCGCAGGCAAATTGAGCATTTGTATGGCAAGAAAGCGAGTGATCTTCGTGTCATCTATGGCGGCAGTGTGTCGGGCGCATCGGCCGGAAGTTACCTGCGCACACCTGGAGTTGATGGATTACTACCTGGTGGCGCAAGTCTAAAGAAAGAAGAATTCACAGAAATCATAGAAGCAGCACATAAGGCAGGGAAAGGTAAAAAAGCATGAAAGACATCGACTTCGACGAACTAGACAAAGCAGTAAACTCGTTGATGAGTGCTAGTGCTGAAAAAACCACTGAACCCGCTGCCGCGCCAGAAGCAAAAGAAGCAGTGGCAGATACACCACAACCAGCAACGGCTGAAACGCCAGTGGACCAATCGAAAGAATCAATACCAGAACCAGCTGCTGAAACCGTTGCCGAGCCAGTCGCCGTTTCGGTAGCTTCAACCACACCAAAGCCAAAAACAGCCGCACCAGCTAAACGCCGAGGTGGTAAGTTTATGGATGTCATGCCATCGTCTGCTGGTGCTCGACCAGCGGGCCCAGTTTCACGTGTTGGTGCTTCAATTGCACCACCGACGGATGCTGCGGAAACTTCAGACTCACCAGCCAAAGAACCTGAGGAAGTTGAGCCAACACCGAAACCAGCTGATGCACATACGATGCCAGACCCAATTGATATGGCAAAGCAACCTGAAAGTGAAGCAATGGTAGAAGCTGTTGCAGAACCAACGCCTGAAGAGACGTCAATTCCCAAAGCCTCGGCAGATTCAACGCCCGAATCTACAGACAACTTAGGCAGCGAATCACCATTTCTTTCAGACGCGAAAGTTGAAAAACGTCCACTTGGCGGTGAAGTACTAGAAGAAGACGCGCCATCGGATGAAAAAGATGATGGTGTGGAAGCGTCAGCCGAGGACGAAACAATCGAAGAGCCAAGTCAGCTACCCGCTGAACCAACACAGGCTGAGCTAAAGGCAGATGTGGTAGCGGTAGAGGCAGGCGAACACGACAATCTTGAGAACGATACGCAGTCGAATGCAGGCATGGAGGCCGGTGCAATAAACCAGCAATACAAGGAAGAACAAAGTACTGGTGACGAAAGTCATGCAGCAATTTACGATACACAACCGTACCCAACTAATAAGAAGGTCAAGAAAAAATCTGGCTGGCTTTGGGTGCTATGGATATTTATCTTGCTGTCACTCGGTGCCGGTGGGGCCGTTGCACTTTACTTGATGAATATCATCTAGTCAGCATTTTCGCTATACTAGATAGTAATGGACATATTAGAGGGATTAAATGACGCTCAGAAAAGAGCGGTGACTGCAGATGACGGTCCGTTGCTGATATTGGCAGGCGCGGGTAGTGGCAAGACAAAAACGCTGACGCATCGAATTGCCTATTTACTGAAAGAAAAAGGTGTGTGGCCAAATCAAATCCTGGCGGTGACGTTTACCAACAAAGCTGCTGGTGAAATGCGTCAGCGACTATGGCAGTTAACCGCTGAAGGCAACGGTGCATCGCGCCGGCTTCAGGGGGAGGAGCGCGATACGGAATTCACTTCTGGATCGCCAGCGGAGGGGCAGGCCCCTCCTAGGAATTTTATGCCATGGATGGGAACCTTTCATGGCATCTGTGTTCGCTTGCTTCGACAAGACGGTCAAGTAATTGATGTGCCAAAAAACTTTGTTATTTACGATGAAGACGATCGCCAGAGTCTGATAAAACAAGCCATGAAATCTCTGGGTATAGCCGACAGCTCTATAAAACCACGAGCTGTTAGTGCAACAATATCGAATGCTAAAAACCAAATGATTTCGCCAGAGGAATTTAGTAGTACTGCAAAATACCCCTTTCAACAGGCTGTTGCAAAGCTGTACGTTGAGTATGAAAAACAGCGAAAAAAGGCGGGCGCGCTCGACTTTGATGATTTACTACTGGAAACCGTGCGTTTGTTTAAACAAGCACCAGAAGTGCGTAAAAAATGGCAAGACAACTTTAAATACATCCTGATTGACGAGTACCAAGATACCAACGCAGCTCAGTATACGATTGTGAAAAGTTTGGTAAACCAGCAAAAAAATATTTGCGTGGTGGGAGATGATTGGCAATCAATATACAGCTGGCGAGGGGCGGACTTTACAAATATTTTGAACTTTGAGCGAGATTTCCCCGGAGCAACAGTCACTAAACTCGAGCAAAATTATCGCAGCACAGGTGCGATACTAACAGCTGCCCAGAATGTCATTTCGAAAAACAAAGAGCGTACTGATAAAAAACTGTGGACAGCTGAGGGCGAAGGCTCACCAGTCCAAATTCATCAATTCTACGACGAAGTAGAAGAAGCAAATGCAATAACGAGTCGTATTGCTTCACAAATAAACACAGCAGGTCGCACGCCATCTGACTTTGCCTTGTTGTACCGCACGAATGCACAAAGCTACGCGCTAGAACGAGCGTTGCTGATGTTGCACATCCCGTATCACATTGTTGGCGGTGTTCGATTTTACGATCGCAAGGAAATAAAAGATATATTGGCATATTTACGTTTGCTGTATCAGCCGAACGACCGTATGAGTTTTAGTAGAATCGCCAATGTGCCAACGCGCGGTATAGGGCCAACGAGTATTGAACGATTTTTGATATGGCAGGCGAACACGGGTCGCGATATTATCGAAAGTTTGTGTATAGTAGACCAAGCTGATGGGTTAACGCCACGTGCCAAAAAGGCCTTAGGTGCAATAGGCCAGATGTTAGGTAGACTGCACCAAATGGTAGAACAAGATGTTGAGCCGAGTACGATAGCTGACGAGGTGGTAAGAGGTACGCGCTATCTAGATTATTTACGAGACGGATCGCCACAAGCAGAGGAGCGTGAAGAAAACATTAGCTCGCTAATTTCAGATGCGAAAGCATTCGCCAGTTTGGAGGATTTTTTGGCAGAGGCTGCGCTGATGTCGAGCGTAGATGAAACGGCAAAAGGGGCTAGCGTGACATTAATGACCCTGCATGCTGCAAAAGGACTAGAATTTCCTGTCGTGATAATAGCAGGTATGGAAGAAGGAATTTTTCCCCATTCACGTATTCATGAAGCAGGACCGAGCGAGCTCGAGGAAGAGCGGCGGTTATGCTATGTCGGCATGACTCGAGCACGTGAAGAATTGCATCTGACCTATGCTGCGAGTCGTTTGCAGTTTGGTCAGCGTGGCTACAATATGCCATCACGATTTCTCGACGACATTGGTAAAGAAGCAATGCAAACTGAGCGACAGAGGGCTTCGTACGCTGATGAAGAATATTTTCAAGAAATGTTCGAAGTTGGCGAGACGGTGCGTTCTGCACAGTTTGGTAAAGGCGAGATTATAGATGTAGATGGGCTTGCGGTTACAATTCGCTTTGAAAATGGTCAAACCAAGAAACTAAACATAGAATACGCACACCTAAGTCGAGTATAGAGTTAGGTATAGAGGCAATTTTTTGCTATAATTAGGTGCAGTGCATGCCTTAAAAAGCATGAGACACACTGTATGAGAATAGAGTCACAAAAATTTACAGCTTTTCATCTGTTAATCACCGCTGTCATAGTAGTTGCCAGCCTGGTGCTTATTGCTGTTATGCCACGTACGCACGCTATACCTGCCAGTGGTGAGCGGCTTATTACTATTCACGATGAGGGACAGGAAACTGGTCTCATTACTTCAAAGAAAACTCTACGTGAAGTGTTTAAGCAAGCAGATATTATGCTTGATAAAAACGACTTAGTAGAACCCGGTTTAGACGAAGAGCTTGTTGGAAATAATTACCAAGTAAACGTATATAGGGCACGGCCAGTAGTGATAGTCGATGGCCCCACCAAGCAGTTGGTAATGACGGCCTACCGTACCCCTAAACAAATTGCCAAACAGGCAAATATAGTTCTGCATGACGAAGACAATGCAAGCCTCGAACTAACCGATAATCTGCTGGCCGACGGGGCAAGTGAGCGAATGGTAATTGACCGAGCGACAGAGCTTACATTAGTACTCTACGGTGAATCTGAGACTGTGTATACACAAGCAACCGACGTTGTAGGTTTTCTAAAGGAGAAAAACATTACCCTAGGCGCTAAGGATAAACTCTCTAGTAGCAAACAAACTAATATTACCGCTGGAATGAAGATCGAAATATGGCGCGACGGCAAGCAGTTGGTGACTCGCGAAGAAGTAATCGAGCCACCAGTTCGTCAGATCCAAGATGCAAATAGGGAAGTGGGCTACCGTAAAGTTAAATCTGCAGGAACTCCAGGTAAAAAGCTAGTTACGTATGAAGTGTACGTAAAAAACGGTAAAGAAGTAAGTAAGCGTGCAGTAAAGACAGTGATAATTGAAAAAGCTAGCGAGCAAGTCGAGATTGTTGGCGCAAAGCCAAGCTTTAGTGGTGGGTTTGCAGCTGCACTCGCAAAACTCCGCGCCTGTGAATCTGGTGGAAACTATGCGAACAAGAACAACCCTTTGTACCGCGGAGCCTACCAGTTCAGCTACTCTACATGGGCAAACAATTTCGGTATCTATGACCCGGCAGACGCGTCACCTGCGCAGCAAGATGCAGCCGCGCGTGGTCTATACGAACGGCGAGGCTGGCAGCCTTGGCCACACTGTGGAGCGGACTTACCAGATACATACAGGTAGTTTATGCCAAACAAATCACTTGGACAGCACTGGTTAAAAGATCGCCTCCTACTAGAGGCGATTGCTGATTGTGGAGATATTTCAGACACTGATATGATTTTAGAAATCGGTCCCGGACTTGGCACGCTGACTAGTGTACTGCTCGACAGAGCCAAGGCAGTTGAAGCCGTTGAGTTTGACCCAGAACTTGCACGTAAACTTCCTGGCCAATTCCCGGGCAAGAATTTGCAGGTACACAATGCCGATATACTATCTTTTGACCTGACATCGCTACCCGCTAACTATAAAGTTGTTGCGAATGTCCCGTACTATATAACATCGAAAATCGTACAGCTTTTATCTGAAACTTCAAATCCACCAAAACTCTCTGTATTGTTGGTCCAAAAGGAAGTTGCCGAGCGTCTGGCGGCCAAACCTGGCGACATGAGTATGCTATCGATCTCTGCCCAGGTCTTTCACGAAGTAGAGCTTGGCCCGTTGGTACCAGCCGAATACTTCACGCCGCCACCAAAGGTAGACAGTCAGGTAGTCATACTTCATCGCCGTGATGAACCGCTAGTTGCAAAAGACCAGCAAAAAGCCTTCTTCCGGCTGGTAAAAGCAGGCTTTGCCGAACGTCGTAAAAAACTGCGGAGTTCCCTCGCAGCGGGTCTGCATAGGGACAAATTGAACATTGATGATTTACTTCTTTCGGCAGGTCTTAGCCCTGAATTTCGTGCTCAAGAATTGACTATAGAACAATGGCGAAAGCTAATAGAAATACTATGATTACGAACGATCAGCCTTCCTGTTTTCCAAATAATGTCATAGCAGCTGTATCAGCAAGGGATGACGGCACCGTACTTGATCGTACGATAGAAAATCGGGACGACCCAAATATTGTTCAGAATCGCAAAGATATATGTGAGACCGTGGGGTTGAGCTATGAAAACTGCGTCTATCAAATCATCGGCTACAATCAAAACGATACGTTTGATGTAATTCGCGAAGTCACTGAGCCAGACACCGAAGGTGCTCAAGCCGATGTTCTCTATACCGAGGTTCCTGGTGTTGGACTGTTTTTGCCGATAGCTGACTGTGTAGGAACGGTGATTTACGATTCTAAACGAAATGTCGTCGCATTAGCGCACCTCGGTCGGCATGCATCTATCGCGAAGACGATGCAAAAGACGATCGAATTTTTCAAAGAAAAGGGAAGTGACCCAGAAGATCTTATCATTTGGATGGCACCCAGTGTAGCAAAACATGACTACATATTGACATGGTTTGACCACCTAACAGATGAAGACTGGAAAAATTATGCCAGTGAGGAAAACGACGGAATTCATCTCGATTTAGCAGGGTTCAACAGCGCTTTAGCTAAAAAAGCTGGCATACCAAAAGCCAACATTCATATATCACATGTCAATACTGCAACGAACCCAAACTATTTCTCACACTCACTGGGCGATGCGAATGGTCGTTTTGCAGTGGTTGCAATGATGAAGGAAGCTTAGCCAGCACCGTTGAGTAGTCGGTAATCGAGGTCTACACCCGAACTGCGCTCAAATGAATCAACAAACATATTCTGCTCTTTTGCTGATATTGATTTAATTGGATGGCTATCAAGGTGTGCAACAACGTAGGTAGTGCCCTTGTTGAAACGAATGGTGGTTTCTATGTTCTTTTCGAATTCATCGATACAACTTTCGTACTTTTGGCCTTTTGGCGAAATAACAAATCTGCACGATGGATCTTCGTTATTTCCTCGACTCTCGGAAATCCTGTCGTAGGTACCATCCGCGTTATTAAACTCGAGTATTGAAAATACATTGTTATCTTCATGGAGTGAAAGAAGGATTTGATCTGTATAGCCACTAAATTCACTGACATCAGAACGTAGATCTGAACGAGTATATAGCTTGCGGTGTATCTGGTGATTGCCAGGTATGAATGACGGCTCGTAGTACTGAAATTGTGCTTCACGCAGCTTCTGTGATGCCACGGATTCTGCTACTTCTTCATTTTCTTTCGACAACATTTGGTAATTTGCAGCAACGGCAACTGCTGCCAGAATCATTGCGCCGACTATAAATATTGCTACTAACGCTTGCTTTTTCATGTTTGTAGCATAGCATACGTAAAGTAATTTTAGTTAAACATTTTTACCTCTGATATAATGAGACGTAATGGGAAAAAATCTTTACATTACTACTGCTATTCCATACGTAAATGGTACGCCACATATTGGTAATGCACTCGACTACCTTTTGGCTGATATTTGGACGCGATACCAGAAACAAAACGGCCGTGAAGTTCGCTTTCAGGTGGGTACCGATGAGCATGGAAATAAGATTGCCGCAAAAGCTGCTGAAGCTGGGATGGACGCGCAGGCCTATACCGATAAAATGTATGTGAATTTTGAAACACTTATGAAGAAAGTTGGTGCAGACTACACAGATTTTATACGCACAACCGAACCGCATCACAAAGGTGCCGTACAGTATATTTGGCAACAACTTCAGCCGCATATCTATAAGAATACGTACACTGGCTGGTACTGTATGGGTCATGAGGCGTTCTTTACCGACAAAGAGGTAGAAGAAACTGGTGGCATGTGCCCTGACCACCAAACCAAATATGAACATGTTTCAGAAGAAAACTATTTTCTAAAAACCAGCGAATTTAGCGAAAAAATCCGTGAAGCAATTGAAAAAGGCAAGATGGAAATCGTGCCTGAGTTTCGCAAAAAAGAATTCCTCAACCTAATGAAAGACGGATTGCCGGATGTCAGCATTTCGCGTCCACGAAAAAGTTTGAGTTGGGGTGTTCCTGTGCCCGGCGATGATAGCCAAGTAATGTACGTGTGGCTCGATGCTTTGTCAAACTACATTACAGTTCTTGGCTACCCTGATAAACCCGAATGGCGTGACTATTGGCCGGCCGATGTGCAAGTAATTGGCAAAGATATTTTACGTTTCCACGCGGGTATCTGGCCAGCGATGCTGCTTGGTATCGGAGTAACGCTACCAAAGAAACTACTGGTACACGGCTTTGTAAATGTGGGCGGTGCCAAGATGAGCAAGACGGTGGGGAACGTGGTTGACCCGATGGAGATTATCGATAACTATGGTGCCGATGCCTTCCGCTACTTTTTTGCACGCCACATTCCTACTCAAGATGACGGAGATTTTACCTGGGAGAAATTTGAAACGGCGTACAATACCGAACTTGCTAATGACCTTGGCAACTCAGTAAGTCGCGTATCAAACATGCTAACTCGGTACCAGGCTGGTGTGATTGGTGATGCGCCACAGGGCGAACATGACATGCAAAATTATCGTCGTGCCATGGATGAATTAAAATTTGATGAAGCAATAGATGAAGTGTGGGGAATGGTGCGTTCAGTAAACCAATACATTGAACAAGTGAAACCGTGGGAAATAGCCAAAAGCAAAGACAAAGACCCAGATGCTGAAGGGCATTTATCTGAGGTGCTTGCTCACTGCGTGGGCAATTTGTTACAAATAGCCGACCTGCTGGTGCCATTTTTGCCGACAACCGCGAAGTATATTCACCAAACATTTGAAACGGGGGTTGTTGTGCCTTCAGATGGCGTAATGTTCCCTAAAAAATATCTACATACACAAGATCCACAAATAAAAAAAGCGAACTAACAGAATGCACTACACAGACACACATTGCCATATTCATGAATCAGAATTTTATAATGATTTAGACAGGGAGGCCGCGTACAAACGGGCAGTTGATGCAGGTGTACGCATGATTTGTGTGGGTACCAACGAACAGTCGTCGCAAGAGGCTGTTGATTTTGTAAAAACGCATCCTGCAAGCTGGGCGGTAGTAGGTGTTCATCCACATGAAAGCAAAACCAGCTGTGTGCGAGTAGAGGAAATACTGAAAGAAAAGCATGAAAAAGTTGTAGGTATAGGTGAAATTGGGCTCGATTATTACTACATGCATTCACCAAAAGAGCAGCAAATTGCCGTGCTTGAACAGCAACTTCAATGGGCGATTGACCAAAATTTGCCTGTTTCATTTCATGTACGTGATGCGTTTGACGATTTTTGGCCTATATTTAACAATTTTCCGGGTCTAAGAGGCGTTTTACACAGCTTTACTGATAATTTGTCAAATATGCAGCGCGGCCTCGAGAACGGCCTCTATATTGGTGTAAACGGTATTTCAACCTTCACAAAAGACGAAAATCAACGAAAAATGTATGAATCCATCCCTATAGAGCATATGCTTTTAGAAACGGATGCACCATTCTTGACACCTTTGCCACACCGTGGTAAAGTAAATGAGCCAGCGTTTGTGAGCTTCACCGCACAATACCACGCAATTCAGCGAGGTGTGGCCATTGAAGAACTAGCCGAGACAACAAGCCACAACGCAACCACACTGTTTTCACTATAAACAGCCATCTCAAACAAAAAGAGAATATATCAACTTATCGGAAGGTAGGAGCCTGCTCGTGACACCGAACGCATTTCAGAAAGATCCCAACACGACGTTTGAACACGGCGATCAGTTAGAGTTTCGACCTGACGGTAGAACTGAATCGATAGGTAGTACCGAAGAAGGACTTGCTAGGCAAGCAGTATACGGCAGTTTCGTTCGTAACGAAGTATTGGGGCATAACGAAGTGATACGGCGTGCAGTTGAAGTACGCGGTGTTAATATTGAAGCCATGCGTAAACATGTTCTCGGGCTAGAGCCAGAGACAAATACAACAATCGCCGAACTACCGGTTGATAGTGCGGAAACAGCTAAGGCCTCGGAAGAAACCTTCGATAACTTTCAGTACCATGTACCGAGCAAAGTAGAGGATGCGGCGTAATGAACAAGCTGATCCGCCACACACTAACTTTGCTAACTGGCGCAGAAGACCCCGCAGTATTCTTGAAGGTTCCCAAAAAAATGGGTCCACTGAAAGTGCTCACCGAGCGCCAACTGATACAAATGGAGAGCGAGATTGGCAAGACGCTATTTGGTGAAATTCCCAAAGGCCACAGACGAGAGTTCTTTAATCTTGACCCAAAAACATGGATTTGGCACGAAGAATATTTTGATGCCAATAAACAACCTCACTCGATTACAACTAAGTACGAAGTCCAAGACAAAGGCATTTTAAAGGTCCAAGATGGTGCGCGATATAGCTACATCGAAGGCACAGAATTAGAAAACTTTGGCCTTGCTGTACAAATCTACTACGAACGTGCGGCTCGCGAGGTGTATCAGCGTGACCCGAATACTGGCTATAAACTCAGCTAATACTGTGTAATCGTACGGTATAATTGAACGTATGTCCCTGAAGCAAATCTATCTTGACCATGCAGCGGCGACACCGATGGACGAACGCGTTCTTGATGCGATGCGTCCTTATTTTGATACCCATTTTTACAACCCCTCAAGCCCGTATGCACCGGCTGTACAAGTTCGTCATGAATACGAAGAGGCCAAAGCGCTTTTAGCCGGTACATTTGGCGCTAAAGGTGATGAAATTGTTATCACTGCAGGCGCAACAGAGTCAATCAACCTAGCACTATCTGGTGTAACAGGTCATGTAGTGAGTTCGGCTATAGAACATCACGCGGTGTTGGCGGCAGTTGGGCGGCACGAACATACCTTAGTTGCTCCAACAGAAAAGGGTATTATTACGCCAGAAGCCATAGCTGCTGCTATTACACCGAACACTGAAATTGTCACTATTCAGCTAGCAAACAATGAAATTGGTACCATACAGCCGCTGCGAGACATTGCAACAATTATTGAGACCGAGCGAAATCGTAGGGCAGAAGCAGGTGAGTCGACTCCCCTTCACTTTCATACAGATGCCTCACAAGGCTTTGGCCAGATAGATGTCCATATTGCCAGGCTTGGTGTCGACATGCTAACGCTTAATAGCGGGAAAATGTACGGCCCTAAACAAGTTGGCCTGCTGTGGCTCAAGGCTGGTGTTAGTGTATTACCGTTGATTCTTGGCGGTGGGCAGGAACGAGGCCTTCGAAATGGTACAGAGAATGTAGCTGGTGTAATGGGTTTTTCAAAGGCCGCACAGCTGGCAGAAAAACATACCAAGTCCGAAGCCAATCGCTTACGCGAGCTTCGTGATAACCTGCAAATAACGCTTCAGAAAACGTTTAGCGATATGGTTGTTAGTGGACACCCAAAAAAGCGTCTTCCTGGGTCGTTGCATGTTGCATTTCCAGGGCTAGATGGTGAGCGGCTCGTATTTCGACTTGAATCACGAGGCGTGTTGGTAGCGACGGGCAGTGCGTGTGCAGCAAACAAGGGCACGCGTTCACATGTGCTCAAGTCAATTGGGCTCGGCAACGCAGAGGCTGACGGTAGCCTCCGATTAACGCTCGGTAAGCTAAGTACTAAAGAAATCATTCAAGAAGCAGCCAGAATCATCAGCGAGGAAGTGCAAGCTGAGTACAAAAGGATAGGTGATGCTTAAGTTGCTTATATTCGCAGCTGTACTAGCAATCGCCGGCATTACGCTAGTCGGTAATTACCTTGCGGTAAATGACCTTAGCGGATGCGAAAAACTGCCGTCCGTTAGCGGCACATGCAGAAAAGCCGACGCAATCGTGGCAGTTAGCGGTGGAAATACACCCGAACGAGCACTTGAAGCGATCGAACTATTTAAACTCGGCTGGGGAAATAAGCTTATTTTCTCTGGTGCCGCCAAAGACACTTCTGGTCCGAGTAACGCTGAAGTAATGCGCCGACAAGCTATTGATGCGGGTATCGACCCAAGTGATATTTTGGTAGAAAACTTTTCACAGACTACCAAAGAAAATGCCACGAAAACGAGTAACGTATTCGAGCAATACGATCTTCATGACGTGATACTTGTGACCTCACCCTACCACCAGCGCCGTGCTAGTTTGGAGTTTAATGCCGCAGTAGGAAATGATGTTATTATTCGCAACCACCCTACCACACACGATGATGATTGGTCGTTTTGGTGGTGGCTTACACCACGCGGCTGGTGGCTGGCTGGCGGTGAGATCGTAAAAATAATCGCCTTTTACGCCGGGCAAAGCCAGTAATGAAAAAAGTATTTGTTGGTATGAGCGGTGGCGTCGACTCTAGTTTGACTGCAGCTTTGCTGGTAGAGCAGGGCTATGAAGTCACGGGCGTGTATATGAAAAACTGGACGCAGGATCTACCGGGTATGCGCTGCCCATGGGCGGATGATTTAGCCGATGCAAAACGAGTGGCGGTACAGCTCGGCATAGATTTTCGCGTGTTTGATTTTGAAAACGAGTACCGCGACAAAGTAGTGCAGTACATGATAGATGAATACAAGTCAGGACACACCCCAAACCCTGACATTATGTGCAATCAAGAGGTGAAGTTTAAACTATTTCTTGAGACCGCCCTTGAACAAGGCGCCGATATGATTGCAACCGGCCATTATGCGCAAACAAACAACGGTAAACTGCTACTAGCATTAGACGGAAACAAAGACCAAACGTATTTTCTGTATAGGGTTGAACAATCCGCGCTTGAAAAAACACTCTTCCCTCTCGGTGAATTCACGAAACCCCAAGTGCGCACTATGGCTAAGGAACGAGGCCTAGCAACAGCCAGCAAAAAAGACAGCCAAGGTATCTGTTTTGTTGGGCAGATCGGTATTCGTGAATTTTTAGGGCAATACGTCCAGACAAAACCTGGTAAAATTATCGATTTGTCTTCAAAAAATGTGGTCGGTAAACACGACGGCGCGATATTTTATACACTAGGCCAGCGTCATGGGCTGAATGTTGGCGGTGGCTTGCCATACTACGTTGTGGGTAAGGATATGGAAAAAAACGAGGTTTATGTATCAACAAACCTGAATACCGAAAGCTTATGGCAAGAAAATATTACGCTGCAAAGCACGCATTGGATTAACGAAGAGCCGCGTGAAGGGCAGACCTATGCACTACGCATTCGACATCGTGCACCTCTGGTGAATTGTACCTATAGCCAGGGAATGTTACAGTTGGAAGAGTCACAGCGTGCCATTACGCCAGGGCAGTCTACCGTGCTTTATGACGGTAAAATATGTCTAGGTGGTGGTATCGTAGTATAATGGCCGTATAAGCATAAGGAGGAATATGGGACTATTCGATGGATTAAAGAATATGTTTGGAGGTAAGAAAAACATGCAAGACCCAGCAAACCCAACCCAACCAACAGAACCAGCTATGGATGCACAAGTGCCAGCAGACGGTATGTCTGCTCCTGCACCAGCAGAGCCTACAGCTCCAGTAGCAGACCCATCTGCACCAGTTGCAGATACAGCAGCACCAGCACCAGAAGCTCCTGCAATGGATGCACCAGCTCCGATGGAACCAGCAGCACCTGCAATTCCAACAGACCCAATGGCACCTGCATCTCCTGCTCCAACAGCACCAGAAGCTCCAGTTGTGCCATCAGCAGAGCCAGCAACCCCAGTAGCAGATCCTGTGGCACCGGCTGAACCAGCTATGCCAGCACCTGAAGCGCCCGCTCCGGAGGCGCCGGCAACAGAAGAGCAGCAACCGCCAGTACCGCCTGCTCAATAAATTTACTTGGTACACAAATACAGAGGCTACTCAATCCGAGTGGCCTCTGTTACAATAGGGGGTGATGAATGCTCAAGAAATTCGCAACGCGTACTTAAAGTACTTTGAAGATCGTGGCCATGCTATCGTAAAACGCGCGCCGCTAGTGCTTCACGATGACCCTACCACCCTATTTACCGGCAGCGGCATGCAGCCGATTATTCCTTATCTGCTGGGCGAGCAGCACCCAGAAGGCAATCGAATCGTCGACAGTCAGACGTGTCTGCGAGCGATGGACATTGAAGAAATTGGCGACAACCGCCACACGACTTTTTTTGAAATGCTGGGCAACTGGAATATGGGCGGAAATCCGGCAAACTACAAAAAAGAGCAAATCGAGTGGATGTGGGATTTCCTGACAAATGTTGTGGGACTTGATGCCAGCAAGCTTTATATCACCTGCTATATCGGTGCTCCGGAGTACGATATTGAAAAGGATATCGAAGCCGCTGATGTATGGGCAAAATTATTCGACGAAAAAGGCCTTTCCAGCGGTCAAGCAGATGTCGGCAGCGAAGAAGCTGGCTACCAGCGGGGGATAAAGGATGGCGAACGTATTTTCTTTTATGATGGCAGCAAAAACTGGTGGAGCCGCAACGGTGCGCCTGAGAGCACGCCAATTGGCGACCCGTGTGGCCCAGACAGTGAAATGTTTTATGATTTTGGTACGCAACACAATCCAGAATTTGGTGAGCATTGCCACCCGAACTGCGACTGCGGCCGTTTCCTAGAAATTGGCAACAATGTGTTTATGGCATATAAAAAAGTGGCAGATGGCAAGTTTGAGCCACTGGAGAAGCCGAATATAGACCACGGCTCTGGCCTAGAGCGCATTGCAGCTGCTAAATTAGACGACCCAGATGTCTTTAAGATTAGTCTGATGTGGCCGATTATTGAAAAGCTGGAGAAGCTAAGTGGTAAAAGCTACGACAGTCACACCAATGCTATGCGGGTGATTGCCGATCACTTACGCGCCGCAACCTTCCTGGCAGTAGACGGCTGCGTGCCGAGCAATAAAGAGCAGGGGTACGTCATGCGACGCTTGCTACGCCGCGCAATTCGTTTCGCGTTCGAACTGGGTATCGAGCAGAACTTCTTACAAGAAGTAGTGCCAGTAATTGCCGACCTTTACCACGATGATTTCCCAGAAGTGGCAGAAAAACGCGAGGAAGTCATCGCTGTGCTAATAAAGGAAGAAAAAGCTTTCCGACAGACCTTGAGGAAGGGCCTAAAGTTTGTACTTGCTTCTGGCAAGGAGCATGATGGAGTGCGAGTTATGTCTGGTGAAGAAGTCTTCACGGCGTATGATACGTATGGCTATCCTCCTGAATTAACAGCAGAAATCATAGCAATCAATCCGCCTGTTACTGATGAGGAATTAAACCAGAGCAACAAACTTGCCACTGTGAGACTATCTGAAAATTGGCGTGAAGAATTCGACGCGAAAATGGCCGAGCAGCGCCAGCGTTCACAAACCGCAGCCAAAGGCACCTTCAAAGGCGGCTTGGGCGGGCAAACCATGCAGCACAAGAAATACCACACTGCAACCCACCTAATGTACCAGGCACTTCGTGATGTTTTGGGCGACCACGTAATCCAGCGGGGCAGTAATATTACCGAAGAGCGCCTACGTTTCGACTTTTCACACCCTGAAAAGGTGACTCGTGAACAGCTGGACCAAGTAGAAGAAATTGTAAACCGCGAAATTGCCAAAGATTTGCAGATTAGTTTTAAAGAATATCCTACCGAAGAAGCCACCGGCCGGCTAGGTGCACTAGGTCAATTCGGCGACCGCTACGGCGACACTGTAAAGGTGTACAGCATGAAGGACGAGAAATCGCCCGCACATGAGCGACCATTTAGCTTCGAAATTTGTGGCGGGCCACATGTCGATCACACACTGCAACTATTTGAGGATGGCAAGAAATTCAAGATTACAAGAGAAGAAGCCTCAAGCGCCGGAATCCGACGCATCAAGGCTATTCTAGCGTAGAATCCTCTTCGGGCGAAAGTTCTCTAGAATCTTCAATGTTCATTGTTTGCGAGTCGGGTAGATCAAGCATGGCACCGGCAGGGATCTCGCTTTCGGTCTCGGACATGGGAGCTATTCCATTAAAGAAATCCAAAAACTCAACGAGGTGCTCGGTACTAGGTCTTTCTGCTGTGTGCTCTATGTTTGGATCGTTTGAAGGTTCATAGATGCGTATACCGTCGATCGAATTAGGGTCTAGCTCATCTCCTTCACTGTAGGGTTTGCCCTCTTGGTCGAATTCTATCGTCATTACTCTGCGCTGAGGGGCTTTACTGTTTTCAGCCTGTATTCTGATGGTCTGTCCACAGTCTTCGTTGACTTGGATAGGATTGATTGGTATCGTCTTTTCATCATCTGCCCAGCCTTCTATGTAGGTCGATTCGGACATGTGGTCATCTGTATGTTCGCTCAAAGCGTCGAGCAGACGGCGTAAAACCTCGAGTTCGTTGTGCGGTATTTGCTTGAAGGCATCATACTTACCAGTCTTAGAGCGCGAAAATATACTTGCAAAGAATACGTTCAGCTCTGTACGAGGAACAAGGTCAAACAGTGCAATCGGTGAATCCTCTCCCTCAATATGCATAAGTGCAACGTACATGTCATGTTCTACAGAAGGTATAAGCTCAACAGCAACAGACAGCATATCAGCCGTTTCCTTAGCTAAATCAAATCGTACAGAAATTGAACCTTTTTTGTCATCTAAATTGTGGTCAAACGTGATGATAGCGTTCTCCAAAGTTGTACCGCCCGCAAGATTGCCCAATAGTGATGGTGGCAGCACGGCATTCAACTCGTCCAGCTCGAAATATAGTGTGTCCCGTTGTGCAGAAGGCTCTTTTTGTATTCTTAGTGATGCAACGGCCGACTCTGCCGCTTCAATCACGTCTGTGGCTAAAACAGCTCGTTCTCGATCCTCGAGTGCCTTTATGTCGCTGATTGAGAGTTCAACTGGCTCTGAATCATCATATTCCATAATTATATATTATCACATTATGTGACATTTTGCAAGTAGCTTTGCTCCCCTAGCAAACAGTAGTATAATGGTACTACTTATGGTTTTAGCAAAAATACGTAATATGCGTCAAAAAAAGGCAGAGGCTGAGGACAAGCAGCACATCGTGGCGTTGGATATCGGGACAGAGTTTGTGAAAGCTCTAATAGCTAAAGTTGAAGATGACAAAATGAAGATAGTAGGCGTGGGTAAGGCTCGGCAAAATGTGAGCGATATGCACACAGGTGCCATTGCCGACATTGCTGGCGTGGTGCAAAACTGCGAACAAGCCTTGGCTGAAGCAGAAGACCAAGCTGGTTTGCAGGCGAAGCGGGTGGTTATTGGCATCGCCGGTGAACTCGTGATAGGTGTGACTAATACCATTAAATACCGACGCCCGCAGCCAGATCGACCTCTCGATATTTCCGAAATGGAATTTATAATCGAAAAAGTACAAGAACGTGCCCAAGGCAAGGCTCAAAAGCAGATTGCCCTCGAAACAGGCAACGATGAAGTAGAAGTAAAACTGGTCAATTCCGCGCTGGTCAGCATTCATATTGACGGCTATAAAGTATCAAACCCAATTGGCTTTCAAGGTAAAGACGTAGCTGTACAGATATACACTGCGTTTGCTCCTATGGTGCATATTGGCGCGCTGGAACGGGTAGCTGACGAACTTGCGCTAGAGCTTCTGGCAGTAGCGGCAGAGCCATTTGCAGTGAGTCGCAGTGTATTAGGCAACGACGCCAGTAGTAATCTAACAGCTGTACTTGCCGATGTTGGTGGTGGTACCACCGACATTGCCGTAGTAAACGATGGTGGTGTAGAAGGTACTAAAATGTTCGGTATTGGTGGACGAAGCTTTACGCGCACAATAGCAAGCGAGCTTAATCTTGGTTATGAAGACGCTGAAAAACTAAAGATCAACATTGATAACGACCAAATTAAACCAAGCGTGAAAAAACAAGCCGATGAAGCAATCGATAAAACACTCGATGTCTGGCTGTCAGGCGTCGAACTTGCCCTCAGTGAATTTGACTCAGTCGACCACCTACCTGGGCGTATATTGTTGTGTGGTGGTGGCGCAAGTTTGATTAAACTAGTAGAGGCTTTAAACACCGAAGATTGGTACAAAAGTTTGCCGTTTACAAAGCGCCCCAGCGTGCAGCTAATATCACCTGAAACAGTAGTGGGAATTGATGATATCACCGCAAAGGCAAACGACCACACATTCATAACCGCCATGGGGCTGCTACGGGTTGGCTATGATACAATTGTAGGCAGCGACGACAACGGCTCGATAAAGGAAAAACTCAATCGCATTTTGCGAATTTAAGTGAATGAATAAAGACGTTATTTACATCGATGTCGAAGACGATATCACAGGTATAATTAGCAAAATTAAGGCTTCTAACGAGAAGATTATTGCACTTGTACCCCCGAAAAGAACTGGCGTTTTGCAAAGTGCAGTGAACTTGCGGTTATTAGCACGCGCGGCAAAAACCAATGACAAACGCGTGGTGCTAATCAGCAGCAATGCATCACTTGTTAGCCTTGCCGCGGCCGCGGCGATTCCTGTAGCAAAGAATCTCCAGAGCAAGCCGGAACTAGTAGAACCATCGTCACTAGATGCTGACGATTCAGTCGACGTGATTGATGGGAATGAAGTGCCAATAGGCGAGCACGCCAAAATGGCGCCAGGAGCCGACCCGGACGGAATTGATGAAGCTGCCGAGACTATGGATGATATCCCCTCAACTCCACCCCCGCGATCTTCTCGGGCAACCAAACCGAGTAAAAAATCTCGTGCGAAGGTACCAAACTTTAGCAGTTTTAGGAAGAAACTTTTCTTTGGTATAACCGGAGGTATTGCGCTAATTGCGTTTTTGGTATGGGCTATTTTCTTTGCGCCACATGCGACAATTGTTATTGCTGCGAAGACAACCAGTTCATCTGTTAATACTGATGTTGTTGTTGGCGACAAACTGAAAACCGATGCTAAAAAAGGCACACTAAAGGCCGTATTGGCCAGTCAGTCAGAAGATATTTCACAAGATTTTACCGCAACTGGCAGCAAGAATGTTGGTAATAAGGCCACAGGCACCGTTCAATTCTCGACTAATTCGATTACCGCACTAGGCACCACCATACCTGCGGGTACCAAACTGGTTTCTGGTGGTCTCGCGTACATTACTCAATCAGATGTCACGATAACGATTTCAAACTATAACAATGCGCCTACAACTGTTGAAGCGGCGGAAGTCGGTGCAAAATATAACGCGGCGAGCGGCAGTATGTCTGGCGCACCTAACAATATTGATGCTACACTTGTCGACCCTACCTCTGGGGGAACAGACAAAATAGTAAAAGTAGTCAAAGAATCGGACGTGCAAAAGGCAAAGCAATCTCTGGTTGACCAAAACACCGACGACATTATAAATCAACTAAAAGGCAAGTTTGAAGGCGACGTTGTAGTGCTAGAAGATACCTTTATGACTGACTACGCCAACGTCACGTCTAACCCTGCCGTAGGAGCTGAAGCCGCTGGGGGCAACGCCACGCTAACTGGCAAGGTAACCTACAAAATGTATGCTGTGGCGCGTAGCGAAATTGATGAATTTTTGAAAGCAACCCTCACAGATACTCTCGATAACAAAGATGAACAACGCATATATGATACTGGCGCCGCCGATGCACAGTTCCAAGACGTCGTAAAAAAGACCGATGGCGGTGAGGCCACACTGATAGCCACTGGTCAAGTTGGACCAAAGATTGACGAGAAAGAGGTGAAAGAAAACGCCAAAGGTAAGAAATTCGGCGATATTCAGGCAGATATTCAGTCAATTCAAGGTGTTGATTCTGTTGATATCAAATTCTTCCCATTTTGGGTCAATACCGTGCCAGACGATAGCAAAAAAGTTACTGTGCAGTTCAAGTTGGATGAGTCAAACTAATACCTTACTTGGTCTTGATATTGGCACTGTTCGTATTGGTGTGGCCGTGGCGGACGGAACCGTGCAAATTGCCACACCTCATGGCGTCGTACTAGTGGATGGCAGTGAAGTTGAGGCAATTTCTAAATTGGTAGATCTGCACGGTGTTTCCACTATTGTGATTGGTTATCCACGCAATCAATCGGGCGAAGCAACGCAGCAAACGGCATTTGTAGAGAGCGTAGCGAAAAAGCTCGAAGGCATTGCCGAAATCGTATTTCAAGATGAATCATTGACCAGCGTCATGGCAGAAGACCGTTTAAAACAACGAAAAGCTGGCTATAATAAAGAAGACATCGATGCTGAAGCGGCGGCAATAATCTTGCAAGATTACATGGAGGCACAAATATGAATGATATTTTACCACCAAAACAAAAAGAACCAATTATTCCACCTGAAGAGGAGAAGCCAGCTGAACCTGTCGACCCAACTCCACTAGAGATGGAACCCTCTGAACCAGTCGTACTGGAAAAAAGTCGATCGAAGAAAAGACTATTCGCTGTACTAATAGGCGTAGTCGGTGCTGTAGTACTGTTATTCTTAGGTGTATTACTTTGGTATAATCAACAACTTCAGCCGGTAGAACCCGGCAGCAACCAGCTGGTAACGGTTACGATACCAGCTGGGAGCACGGGGGCTAGCTTAGCCGAAACCCTAAAGGAAAAAGATGTAATACGCAGTGCAACTGCGTTTGCGTGGTATGTACGACTAAGCGGTGCCAGTGGGCAATTACAAGCAGGACCCTTTAAATTTAGTCGCGGGTCAAGCGTACCAACAATTGTCGAGACGATCACCTCTGGCAAAACTGAAACCTTTAGCATGACATTTTATCCAGGAGCAACCCTAGAGGAGCATAGAAAAGTGCTGCTGCAAGCCGGATTCGCTGAGGCAGATGTCGACCAAGCGCTTGCTAAAGACTATGACAACCCAGTCTTTGCTGACAAGCCAGCATCCGCCGATCTTGAAGGTTATATATACGGCGAAACATATCAGTTTCCTACCGATGCAACAGTTGAGCAGGTGCTTGAGCGGACATTTAGTCAGCTAGAAAGCGTTGTAAACGAGAATAATTTGGTAACAGCGTATAAAAAACAGGGTCTTACTCTATACGAAGGCATTACATTGGCTTCCATAATCCAG
This sequence comes from bacterium, assembly GCA_030427525.1. Classification (GTDB taxonomy): domain Bacteria; phylum Patescibacteriota; class Saccharimonadia; order Saccharimonadales; family Saccharimonadaceae; genus UBA1020. The sequence goes on along the minus strand of JAUIBD010000001.1, from coordinate 21,201 downwards.
CGTGAGGTTTCCTCGGCTGCTGACTCAGCGCAAGTAGCGCAGGTGTTTCTATTGCGGTTGAAGCAGGGTATGCAGTTAGGATCCGATGTAACATATCAATATATCGCCGATAAAACTGGGGTCGCACGAGACCCAGGACTGGATTCGCCATACAATACCCGAAGGTACAACGGTCTGCCACCGGGCCCAATTGCTTCACCGGGTGAGAGCGCATTACTGGCGGTTGCTAATCCAGCAAAAGGTGACTACCTCTATTTCCTTAGTGGTGACGACGACAAAACATACTTCGCTCGCACAAATGCCGAACACGAGGCAAATATAGAAAAACATTGCCAGAAAAAGTGTCTGATACTTTAACAGTGAGGGCACAGCCATCCCGGTCTGGTTTGATATAAATCGAGGGATAAAACCCTCCTACAAAATGTATTGACATAAAATGCAAGCATTGCTACAATAAGTACCAGCACATTTCGTGATTTGTCAGTGAGTCTATAGGAGGTAACTCCTACTGCGAGAGACAGCACGAATTCACTGAAATGGGCCTACCCGAACTGTCGTACGGGCACCGAACAAGAACTATTTATAGCAATATCAACTAATACATAGGTCGACATGTGTGTCCTGTTCTCACTGCGAGAAGAAAGACTAAGTACGGTAGAAGCCCCCTTAAGTAATTGAGGGCGGCAGGAGAACGAAAATTCGTAACGACATTGCACCGAGCTCGTCTCATGCACAAACAGCTGTTCTAAAACAGCCAGTTGTATCGAAACAAAAACGTGCATCGAAGAAACTACGTCCGTCGGCAGCTGCATTAACTGCCTACGCTGGTGCCTTCGCACTCCTGATCGCTATTGTGGCGCTTGGTTATGATTCGCCGAAAAATACTGCTGCACAGCAAGCGGCGTTGCTAGCTCCAAGCGCAGCTGATGCCTCGATTACACCCAATGTTGGTCCATCTGTAGATGATGTAATTGCAACAGATATCGCAGCCGCTCTAGCGGAGCGAGCGAACCTGCCGATTGCCGCAAACGCTGCTAGTATGTCGGTTTCTCTTACCGTAAAAAGTGAGCTTGCTCAGACAGACACTACAGAGGTAACCAAGCCTCAAATTATTAAGCCGACAAATACAAACCGTGCGATATCAACCTACGTCACCAAAAAGGGTGATACAATTCCGAAGATTGCTAGCAAATTTGGTATATCTGCCGACACTATTCGTTGGGCCAATGGTCTCGCTGATACTGACATGATAGAATCAGGTCGCAAGCTTACGATTCTACCTGTCAGTGGTATTTTGCATACCGTTTCTGGTGGCGAGACAGTCAGTTCAATCGCGCGAAACTTCAACTCTAACTCGAGTCGAATTGTAGCCGTAAATGACCTCGAGCTCAGTGGCCTCAAGGTAGGGTCACGTATTATTGTTCCAGATGGGGTAAAAGTAGAGCAACTATCAAATGCTGCGGGTGTTCCAAGCAGCCAGGTTAATACAGGCTCAGGAGACATTGGCGGCGGAATAATCGACTCTGGAATCAGCGCGGTATCTGTAGGTAACCGCTATGCACCGGGTAACTGTACCTGGTACGCATACGAACGTCGCGCCCAATTAGGCCGTCCTGTTGGTAGCTTCTGGGGTAACGCAAACACGTGGGCGGCAAACGCTCGAGCAAGTGGCTACAGGGTTAATAATAGCGCAGCCGCAGGTGCTGTATTTGCTGACCAAGCCGGCTACTTTGGACACGTTGGTATAGTTGAAAGAGTAAAGCCGAACGGAGATGTTGTGGTGAGCGAAATGAACAACTATGCTTATGGCGGTTTCAATATTGTCAACCAACGCACAATTTCTGCTGGCCAAGCGCGCATTTACTTGTATATACATTAAGCGAGGGCATACTCTCCAAGTTCAGGTTTGAAATGAATTCAAGCCTGAACTTCCAACACCTCAAGCACGGCTGTCGTCTCGTTACCGTCGAGGCGGTAGCCAGGCAATATGATCCTTCTAACAACACTCACCCCTGTTAATTCGTTGCAATATTTGCTATAATAGAAGCAATATGTTTGTAGACACAGCTACAGTACTGGTTCAAGCAGGTAAAGGCGGCAATGGAGCCGTCAGTTTTCGGCACGAAATTTATGTTGATAAGGGAGGACCAGATGGTGGTGACGGTGGCAAAGGTGGCAACGTCGTGTTTCAGGCCACAAAAAACCTCAACACTCTAATTGATTTTCGCTACAAACCAGAACTAAAAGCAAAGCCAGGAGCAAACGGCGCAAAAAGAGATCGCCGCGGTAAGTCTGGCGAGGATCTATTAGTAAGGGTACCTATGGGTACGGTTGTAAAACGCGATGGCAAGGTCTTGGCTGATCTAACAGATGATAATCAGGAGGTTATTGTGGCACATGGCGGTGATGGTGGCTTCGGGAATGCACACTTCAAAAGCTCGGTACGCCAAACACCTCGTATTGCTGAACTAGGCGAAGACGGCGAAACATTTGAGGCAGATTTAGAATTAAAGCTTCTCGCTGATGTCGGGCTGGTTGGTTTTCCGAATGCCGGTAAGTCAACCTTTCTGAGTGTCGTGTCTAATGCTCGCCCCGAGATTGCCGACTATGCGTTTACTACGCTTACACCGAATCTAGGAGTCGCTGATATCGATGAATCGAGTCTGCTCATCGCCGATATTCCTGGCTTGATAGAGGGTGCCTCTGAAGGCAAAGGCCTCGGCGACGCATTTCTACGCCACGTTGAACGTACGTCGGTACTACTACATCTTATAGACGCGTATTCTAACGATATTGCCGCCGACTATAAAACTATCCGTAGTGAGCTAAAACAATACAGCGCGGAGCTGATAAAACGACCAGAAGTGATTGCTATCACGAAAACAGAAGGCCTAGACGAAGATATTGTCGCGATGCAGATTGCCGCCGTGAAAAAGGTAGCAACGAAGGGTAGTCAGATTTTTGCAATTTCATCAACGGCGCATAAAGGCCTGAAAGAAGTCTTGCGTAGCTTGGTGGCACAAGTACAGCTAGCAAAGAAACAAGCCGAAGTCGTAGAAGAGAACGAAGCTGCAGACGGTATTCCACGCATCACGCTTTCAAACGAAACCAAAAAACTTGCGTGGCAGGTGAAAAAGCAAAGCGAAGATGGACGGGATGTGTACATAGTAAAAGGCCACAAAATAGAAAAATTTGCCCGTCGTACCAATTTTGATGGCTACGAAAACGTGAACCGTTTGCGTGATATTATGAAAAAAATGGGCATCACGCACGAGCTTACTCGCGCCGGTGCAGTGGGTGATTCTATTGTACGCATTGGCCTGGCCGAGTTTACACTGGTAGAACAATAATAAAAAAGTTGCAATCTATTCATGATAGGAGTATAGTAAGCACATACTTTTGGTAGAACAGTAGTAGAGAACAAAAATCCTACTGTTCCCAAGGTACATTAACTTGCTAGAAGACTGAGAGTGGTTCGGACTGGAAGAAGAGTGCATATCGTGTATTCTTCCTCCGGTCCGACACGTGTCGCATCGGAGAACCCTCGCCCGCTCCAAGCGGAAGCGGGCGCTCACCGAGAAACACCGAACACTCACCCGAGAAGAGTCCCGAAAGGACACCACCATGACGAAGCACCCGCCGCAGACCGCGTTCACCCAGATGTCCGTGGCCCCCGACGTCGCCTCCGCCGCCTTCTTCGACACCTCGTCCGGCACCGCCTGCCTGGCCTGACCCCCACCGGTCGGCGATCCCTGATCGCCGGCACCCCGCACCGTCCTGCTCGTGACGGCTGCTCCCCCGAGAAGGGTGGGACACGGCTGCCAGTCGTGTCCCACCCGGGGCTGGTCTTTCGATCAGTCTTCTAGCAAGCAGTTAGTACTTTCAACCACTCCCCCGGGGAGTGGTTTTTGGTATGATAGGTAGTAATGACTCAAACATTTTTCTTTTATGACCTAGAAACCAGTGGTCTATCTGGCCGTGATGATCGTATTATGCAGTTTGCTGGCCAGCGGACTGATATGAACCTGCAGCCAGTAGGCGAGCCCTACAATATCTTAGTAAAACTTAATGATGATACGCTACCGAGCCCAGATGCAATACTAGTTACTGGTATTACCCCGCAGCAGACGCAAACTGATGGCCTGACTGAAGCGGAATTTGCGAAACTACTGATCGAAGAAGTCTTTATGCCAGACACTATCACCGTCGGGTTCAATAACCTCCGCTTTGACGATGAGTTTATTCGTCACACACTCTGGCGCAACTTCTACGACCCATATGAATGGGCGTGGAGTGAAGGTCGTAGCAGATGGGACATACTTGACGTGGTTCGTATGACTCGCGCATTGAGACCAGAAGGCATAGAGTGGCCGCTAGATAGCGAAGGTAACCCGACTAATCGACTCGAGTTACTTTCGAAAGCAAACGGGCTTGAACATAGCAAAGCGCATGATGCGCTGAGTGATGTTGAGGCACTGATTGGCGTTGCAAAGCTGATTAAGACCAAACAACCGAAACTATTTGAGCATCTGCTCGCCATGCGTGATAAAAAAGCTGTTCAGAAACTCGTTAATCTAGATACGAAACAGCCGTTTGTGTATGTGAGTGGGCGCTACGACAGCGAATTTCACAAAGCAACAGTAGCATTTCCGCTGACAAGTGCGCCAAATGGGAATGTACTGGTGTACGATTTACGCTACAATCCGAACGAATTTCTTGAACTCTCGGCGAATGACCTGGCAAAGAAGGTCTTTGCCACGTGGGAAGAAAGAAAAGCCGAAGACTTTGTGAAACTACCAGCGAAGGTATTGCAATACAATCGCTGCCCCGCGGTAGCGCCATTAGGTGTACTGGAACAAGGCGATGGATGGCAACGAATAGGCCTAGACCTTGAAAGTATTGAAGCCCACAAAAACAGCTTACTTTCACGGCCAGACTTTGCCGAGAAACTGCGCAGTATTTACGAAAAAACGAAAGACTACAAGCCAAGCAGTGACCCGGAAGCACAGCTGTACGATAGCTTCGTGAGCGACAGAGACAAACTGCGCATAGAATCTGTCAGAAATGCGCAGCCAGGCCAACTTGCAGATTTCCAGCCAGAATTTCAAGACGAACGCCTGCCAGGACTACTACTTCACTACAAAGCCCGTAGTTTTCCGAGTAGCCTCAGTGAGTCTGAGGTTGGACAGTGGGAGATGTGGCGTGAAAAACGACTTCAGAGCCAGTTACCAGGCTTTTTAAAAGCCCTACAGAGACTAGCGCAAACAAGTAATGACGAAAGGCAGTTTGTACTTCAGGAATTGCAGCTGTGGGCAGAGGCAATTATGCCCGCTCCAGAAGCTTAAACTTGCTTTAGTCGGCGCTTTGGTAAGCGACTTTTTGCAACCTCGCTACGCTTTTTCAAGATATAGTGCAACGGCGCTTGTGTGCTAATAACAATCAAGACAGCACAAGCGAGGGCGAGCACCATTCCCATTTGCGTAGGACTTAGCACCGTATTGGTAAACGGAACCTCACCCATGAGTAAAAACATTAATATGCTATTGAATACGCCCACCGTTGTAGCGATGATGATGCCCGAACCGATCAGGCAAGCGATAGTGATGTGTTTTTGCATACTGCTTGCTCCACTGCTGAAAAGATTATTTCATAAGAATATAGCATAATTAGCAATATTATGCAATCATAAGCATAATTATTCAATTCATCGGTTTCGAGCGCGTTACACACTGTGCAGGGCGGCAGTAAAAATGGTATAATGTAGCGTTATGTCAGATAGTATTCGTGTTGTTGGTGCAAGGGAGCACAACCTAAAAAATGTCTCTGTTGATATACCAAGAGACAAATTGGTGGTTATTACAGGACTGAGCGGTTCGGGCAAGTCTTCGCTTGCCTTTGATACAATCTATGCAGAAGGTCAGCGCCGCTACGTTGAAAGTCTCTCGAGCTATGCTCGGCAATTCCTCGGTTTGATGGAAAAGCCTGACGTTGATCAAATTGACGGCCTCAGCCCCGCAATCTCGATTGACCAGAAATCTACTAGCCGCAATCCACGCTCGACTGTAGCAACAGTTACAGAAATCTATGACTATTTGCGTTTGCTCTATGCACGTATCGGCGTGCCGCACTGTCCTGTGTGTAACAAGCCAGTCTCGCGTCGTACGGCCCAAGCAATTATCGATGAAATTATGAAGTTTCCTGCCGGGAAGCGCGTCATGATATTGGCGCCAATTGTAACCGATAAAAAGGGTGAATTTGCACATATTCCTGAGCAGTATACTCGTCAAGGCTTTGCTAGAGCTCGCGTTGATGGTGTTGTGTATTCACTCGACGAATTTCCTAGTCTCGACAAAAAATTTAAGCACACCATTGAAATCGTTGTCGACCGTGTGGTTATTAACCCCGACCAGCTGAGTCGTATTACGCAATCAACCGAGCAGTCGCTCGATATTGCCGATGGAGTAGTAGAGATTTATGATGTTGATGAAGAAGCGCTGCATACTTACTCTCAGCGCTACGCGTGTGTAGACCACCCTGGCGAAGATATACCAGAACTCGAACCACGTTTGTTTAGTTTCAACGCGCCACATGGTGCGTGCCCGGTTTGTACCGGGCTTGGCAGTAGGCTTGAAGTTGACCCTGACTTAGTATTCAATCCAAACCTCACCATTTCAGAAGGTGCTATTCGGCCATACAATCGCGTGAGTTCCGATGCGTGGTACATGAAGCGACTAAGCGAAGTTGCCAACGAACACGGCTTTAGCCTGCAGGTGCCTGTCAAAGAACTTTCAGCCGAAGCGCTAGATAAAGTACTCTATGGCACTGGCAATCAAAAGTATCGAGTAAGTTTAAGTGATGGACGCTACTATGACTCTACGTACGAAGGTGTAATTCCAAACCTCGAGCGTCGTCATAAAGAAACTGACAGTGAATTTATGCGAAAAGATATCGAACGCTTCATGCGTGAGCGTAAATGCCATGCCTGTGGTGGTGCCAGGCTCAAGCCAGTAGTGCTTGCGGTAACGGTGCACGGTATGAACATCATGGATGTGTGTAATTTGGGTGTTGACAAAGCACTCGACCTATTTACGAACGATTTGAAATTCACTGAACAAGAACTCTTTATTGCAAAACAGATTGTAAAAGAAATTTCATCACGACTTGGCTTTATGAACAATGTTGGTTTGAACTACTTAGAGCTTTCTCGTGCAGCCAATACTCTTTCTGGAGGCGAAGCACAACGTATTCGTTTGGCTACACAGATTGGTTCTGGATTACAAGGGGTGCTATATGTGTTAGATGAACCTTCGATTGGTCTTCATCAACGCGACAATGACCGGTTGATTGCTACCCTGAAACACTTACGAGACCTAGGAAATACAGTATTGGTGGTAGAACACGATGAAGACACCATCCGTTCTAGCGATTATCTTATCGACATAGGCCCTCATGCAGGTGTGCATGGTGGTGAAATTGTCGCCCACGGCACTCCGGAAGAGGTTGCGGCGCATCCGAAAAGTCTAACCGGTAAGTATCTTAGTGGCAAAGAATCAATTCCGATACCAAAAAAGCGTCGGACGATTGAAAAAGATCGTAAACTGGTCATTCGAGGTGCAGCAGAAAATAATTTGAAAAACATAGATGTTGAGTTTCCGCTTGGTGTACTGACTGTCGTAAGTGGTGTGAGCGGTAGCGGGAAGTCTACTCTTGTAAATGATATTTTAGCAAAAGAGCTATCAGCACGACTGCACCGTGCACAAACAGTGCCGGGGAAGCACGAAAATATTGAAGGCATCAACCACCTGGATAAAGTAATTGTTATCGACCAGTCCGCAATCGGTCGCACGCCGCGTTCAAACCCAGCCACCTATACAGGAGTGTTTACGCCAATCCGTGAACTCTTTGCTAGCACACCAGAAGCGAATATTCGCGGTTATAAGGCGGGGCGCTTTAGCTTCAATGTAAAAGGTGGTCGATGTGAAAACTGTCAGGGTGATGGTGTGATAAAAATTGAGATGCATTTCTTGCCAGATGTGTATGTAACTTGCGATGAATGTAAAGGAAAACGCTACAACCGTGAAGCACTCGAGATCAAATACAAAGAAAAAACCATTTCAGACATACTGGAAATGACAGTTGAACAAGCCGCGGAATTCTTTGCCAATGTTCCAAGCATCGCGCGCAAGCTGAACACGCTAGTAGATGTTGGCTTGGGCTACATTACACTGGGCCAGCCAGCTACAACGTTTTCAGGTGGTGAAGCGCAGCGTATTAAACTTTCCAGTGAATTATCGCGTCGTTCGACTGGAAAAACACTTTATATTCTGGATGAACCAACGACTGGACTTCACAGCGCGGACGTAAATCGCTTGCTGGGTATTTTGCAGCAACTAGTAGAAGGCGGCAATAGTATGGTGATTATTGAACATAACTTAGACGTGATTAAAACAGCCGACCACATCATCGACATGGGTCCTGAAGGCGGCCTGGGTGGTGGGCAAGTGGTTGCCAACGGTACACCTGAGGCAGTCGCTAAAGTGAAAGATTCGTTCACAGGGCAATATCTAAAAACTGTACTTTAACGCTTTTCTTTGCCAAGAATAATCTTTATTTCACGAATCGTGCCATGCCATAGGGCCTTGCGGCGTTCCGGTTCTTTTAACGCGTGGTACAGAATAGGCGAAATCGACAGGAAGATAATAATGAGTGCGGCGACTTCAACGTTCACACCTAAATCATGTAGAACTTTTCCTGCATAGTAACCGAGGTAAGTAAATATGTATGTCCAAGTGAATGTACCTAAAATACTCACTGGCAAAAATTGTCGATATGTCATTTTGCTTACACCGGCAACAATAGGTACGAAAGTCCGCACAAACGGCACATAGCATGCGAGTGTTATTGCAAGGGGGCCGTATTTGTCGTAGAATTCCTCAGTTCGTATGAGGTTTTCTTTTCTAAAAAGGCGAGTGTTAGGTCTGTCAAACAGTTTGCGTCCTATTTTTTTGCCAAACAGGTAGCCCGTGCTTTGCCCCAATGCAGCCGAAATGAACAATAGAAACGCGAACACATGGACATTTATAGGGATTGGCCCAGGTAAAATGCCTTGCTGGAACAAGAAGCCGGCGGTAAATAGTAGGCTGTCGCCCGGGAAAAGAAAACCGAATAGTAAGCCAGATTCCGCATATACCACGAACATGATGGCGAATACGCCAAGGCCTGTAATAAAGTTAAGTAATGCTTCCACTGCATCATATTATAGCAAAGCTAGCCGCATAACATGCTTTGTGTTATAATAGTGTAACAATATTACTCCGTAAAAGTATCCTTAAAGGAGGAGAGAGATGGGAGACAAAGTAAATCTCAAATTAGATGAGCGCGAGCTCCACGGTAAAAAAGTTGCCAAACTACGTAAAGACGGTTTAGTCCCCGCTGTTGTGTATGGTCCCGGCATTGATCCTATCAGTGTACAAGTTGAAGATGGCGTGCTAACAAAGGCTTACAAAAAGGCGGGTACACACGCACCGGTACACCTTACTATCGGCACGAAAAAGAAAATAGCCATGATTAAAGACGTCGACCGTGACCCAGTGAAAGGTACATTTCGTCACGTTTCATTCCACGCCGTAAAGGCAACAGACCCAGTGGTTGCTGAGGTACCTGTTCGGCTTGTTGGTGAGGGTGAATCTGAAGCTGAACGTGCAGGTTTGATAGTACTCCAAAACCTTGAAAAAATTGAGGTTAAAGCACTGCCAATGGACCTACCAGAGGCTGTCGAAGTTTCAATCGTAAGCTTGAAAGAGGCAGGCGACAAAGTAACATTAGCCGCAGCAAGTCTGCCTGATGGTGTTGAATTCGTTGAGCACGACAGCCACCATGGCGATGAAGATGAGGAAGAAAAAGCCCACGTGACTGACCTTATGGTCGCTAGCGCATGGGAACCAAGCGCGCTAGCGGCTGCTAACGATGCTGCAGCTGGTGATGCCGAAGACGAGTCTGAAGTAGAATCAGAAAACGGTGAAGCCGAGGCTCCAGCTGAAGGCGATGACTCTGCAGACGCGGATAAGAACGAAGAAAAAAGCGAATAATTAAATAAACGCATGCAAAAAGGCTGTGCGTTATGTGCAGCCTTTTTAAGTAAAAGGACACAGCTATGACAATTGAAGAATTACAAAAATGGGTGAATGACGACTGGAAGAAAAATAGTAAACTAAAGCCTGACCTGCAGGCGCAATTGTTGTTTGCTATCGAAGAATTCGGTGAAGTCGCCGAAGCAATTCGCAAGAAAACCATGTCAGGTGATTACAAACAAGATGATGACAAGCTCGGCTCTGAATTTGCTGATTTTTTGGTCACACTTGTAACTCTTGCGAACACGTTTGATATTAACCTGACAAAAGAAATGGAAGGTTTTCAAACGAAGCTAGCAGCTCGACGAGCATAGTACGCTAACTAAATTTTCTTTACTTTTTCGTAATCTTTACTAGTAGAAAGAATCAGTAATACCAAGAAAATGAATTCAATCGCAGCTACAAACTGGTCGACGTAGAAATTGATAGGGGTAATAACAATAACTGTCAGAACGGCGATTGTGCGAAGCGTGTTTGCCGCTGCAAGACGTTTCTTTGCAGCAATCAAAAACCATACAAATAGCAAGGCAAGTAAGTAAACTACATAAGGAATAGTAAGCTGTGCGGGTATGGAGCTATCTGATTTTGCAAGTAGTACGCCGACAGTCAGTATCATACCTATAGTTTGAAGAATAAGCCAAGTATATACAAAACCTCTTGAATAGAGCTCCGTTGGCCACTCCGCTGGAGGCAAGATCGGCTTGTGTTCCCGTTTTGATATATATAATCTCAACATGGCCCACAACACGATAAAAATAATAATTATCAATGATGCGGCAGGCCGAAAGAAGTAGTCGTTGTCTACGGTGATAAATTTGCCAAGTTCGTCTATAAACAAACCAAATCCAAACCCGGCTACAAACATCGCAAGCTTTTCATTCGGTTTCAGCGCTATTGCCAGGTACAGTAATACTGCCGCGAGGGCCAAACCACCCCAGAGCATGTGAGCAATATGCAGGACATCTCCACCGATCTGTGGGTAGCCAGTTGCAGCTAGGTAGGCCCGCGTTCCAAATACTGTCAGCAGACCACTTACTACAAAAATGTCTAAAATCGGAAGAGCGCTCTTGCCTGGTGTGTTGAGCCAGTGCAGCGCATTTTTAACATGTGGTTTCATCGTAGCGATAGTATAGCACTATCATCTATGATTCGATAAATCCACCGCTTTGATGGTTCCAAAGACTTGCATAAGTTGTATTATTGGCGAGTAGTTCTGAGTGGGTGCCATCTTCAATTATCTTGCCATCGTCGAGTACGATAATACGATCTAACGTCGAAATGGTGCTTAGCCTGTGGGCGATTACAATGCTGGTGCGACCTTTCATAAGGTCTTTGAGGGCTTTTTGAATAAACTTCTCACTTTCACTGTCAAGGGCCGAGGTTGCCTCATCGAGAATCAAAATAGGTGCATCTTTGATAATGGCCCTGGCAATTGCAATCCGTTGACGTTGGCCGCCGGAAAGCTTTACGCCTCGCTCGCCCACAATTGTTTCTAGTCCGTCGGGTAGTTTTTCAATAAATTCCCATGCGTAGGCCTGTTTAGCTGCTGCGACGATGGCTTCTTCGCTCGCATCCGGGTTGGCATAGGCTATATTATCCCTGAGAGATCGATGGAATAGAAATGGGTCTTGCGGAACATAGGCAATCTGTGAACGTAGGCTACTTTGAGTCACATCAGCAATGTTCTGGCCATCAATCAGAATTTCTCCGCGATCAATGTCAGCAAAACGTAATAGCAATTTTGTTAGCGTTGTTTTACCACCGCCGCTATGTCCCGCTAGACCGACACGCTGTCCTGGCGGGACACTAAGCGAAAGCTTTTCGAAGACAGGGTCATCGGTGTGTCCGTTGTACGCAAAATCAACGTTTCGCAGCTCAATCTTGCCATGTTCTACGGTTAAATTGCCAGCAGTATCTTTGTCAACAACCGTTAATGGGCTCTGCAGTATTTTTACAATTGGTGCAGCATCTAAAAATGCCTGCTCGAACTGGCGAACAATACTCGAAATACCAAATATCGCATCGGTAGAACGGTTAATATAAGTAAATGTAAAGATGATACCAGCAATGGAGACGATGTCGTTTGCTGCCATCCACACAAAGAGTAGCACTGTTATTAGTTGAAACGAATACAAAAAACTTTGTCGTATCATTGACTCACGCTCGATAATCTCTATCTCACTGCGTGCAATCTTTTCCACTGTATGTCTGTCACGCATAATTGCTTCTGATTCGCGTTTTTCTGCGGCAAAGACGCGAACTAGCAGTTGGTTACCCATCACATCTGCAATTGAGCCAGCTAATTGTGAAGTAAGTTTTTTACGCTTGTTTCTATATGGCGCACGTGCTTTTACATTGCGAATGTTAAGCCCGATTAGCACGAACGTAATAAATAGTGACGGTATTAGTAATACTGGAGCCAGAAATCCTATTACAATCAGACTCACTGCAAAGCTAATTACCAAATGGTTTGTATTAAGAAAATAGTTGTCCATGATGCCCAAGTACGAGCGGCTGTAGTTCATCAAGTCACCCGCGAGGGTGCCCACTTTTTGATCAGCAAAAAACTGGTAACTTCTGCTCATGAGGTTTTTAAGCCCATCATGCAGCAAGCGTGACTGTACACGCTCTTCATGATTGAACAGCGCCGTATAACCCTTATCGTTGAAATATGTTGAAAGTATCATGAATACAGCCGTCAAAGCAATTAGCAACAGTGGCGTAGTGGTTTCTTGGGGCTCTGTAATAAGTGACTGAATAATAAAACTGAGTGTCAGAGGAATTGCAATAAAACGAAGCAAATGACCCAGCGGAATCATAATCAAAAACTTTAGTGATTGCTTACCGTCTTTTCGCAGTTGCTCGCGGAAAATTGTTAGCGTTGCTCGTGTCGTTGCTTCGTCGGTACGGCTAAAGACTTTCATTCCTCAATAAATCCGCCGCTCTGGTGATTCCATAGTTTTGAGTATATACCGTTTTTAGCTAGAAGTTCACTATGAGTCCCATCCTCTGCAATCTTGCCGTTGTCTAGCACGATAATTCGATCGAGCTTTGCGATGGTGGAAAGTCGGTGGGCAATTACAATGCTGGTGCAATCTTTCATTAGCTCACTCAAACTTTCTTGAATCAGTTTTTCAGACTCGCTATCAAGCGCAGACGTGGCTTCGTCTAGCACTAATATCGGTGCATCTTTCAAAATTGCTCGCGCAATAGCAATTCGCTGGCGCTGTCCGCCCGAAAGTTTTACGCCGCGTTCACCGACCAGTGTGTCTAGGCCATTTGGCAAATCCTTTATAAACTCGTAGGCAAACGCGCTCTTTGCGGCTGCCAATACTTCTTTTTCAGTTGCGTCTGGCTTGCCGTAGGCGATGTTGTCTCGTAGTGAACGATGAAACAACATTGGCTCTTGGGCTACGTACGCGATAGATTGGTGCAAGCTTTCCTGAGTGACATCGGCAATAGATTGGCCATCGATAGAAATCTCTCCGCCATCGACATCGCTGTATCGTAGGAGCAGATTGACCAACGTGCTCTTGCCGGCGCCGGAATGACCCACTAGACCTACTCTGGTTCCGGCAGCTATTTTCAGCGAGAAATGCTCGAACAACGCATCTTCATTGGACACGTCGTGATGCGAAAAATCGATAGACGAAAACTCAACCAAGCCACGAGAAACTTCGAGCCTTTTCGCATGTTGAATATCACTAACTGTGCTTTTTACATCTGAATATTCTATATATAATCCAGCATCGGTCAAGGCCTCCTCGAGTCGACGATAAATTCCATTGAACTCCCACATAAATCGTGAGATCGACATGAAATAATTGAAGGCCAAAAAGAGGGAGGCCTTCGTACTGGCGTCGATACCCGTTTGCATAATAATCGCTAGTGCAAGTACATTTGCAAGAACGTACAGAGGCGATACAAGCATATCGATTCGAGTGTTGTGGTACTGCCACGATGCATACGCTGCATTGGCAAAATGTTTTGCGTTGACTTTGTGAACCGCTAACTCTCGTCGCTCTGCACCAAATGCTTTGACGCTGGCTATATTGCTGATTACATCAGAGATATGCCCCGACATTTTTGCGTGAGTATCCTCGCGGTGTTTTACGAGCTTGCTGCGTTTTATAATAAGAGGCCTGACTAACAGCACCGTGATCATTAAAATCACAATTAGCGCGAACGATAGTATTGGTGAGATGATGGTTAGTACTACTAAACCGAATATCGCTGGACCGACTTGGGATATAACGCCAAAGGTAATGGTGTCAAAATATGTTTCAAATCTACGCGCATAGGCAAGAACATTTTTTGTAATGCTACCAGCAAATCGGTCATGGAAAAACGTGATATCTTTTTCAAGTAATGTCTGGAGGGTCTGATTGTACAATTTCTCAAGCGTATTTGCTTCGAATCGAGCCATCAAAAAGAAAGCAAATCGCCACAGTAACTCACCACCTAGCCATGATGCACAAAAGAGCAGGAGGTATAGACTGCCATTCTGTAGGTTTATGGTGACATCGCTTGCGATGAGCTGTGCGATGACGAGAGGTGGGAGATAGAATATGAAAATAGTACCCAAGATAACACTGAGGATTATTGGTAGGCTGTATTTCCATCCGCGGAAAATCTCGCGGTTGTAGACACGCATGGCGCGTCGAACAATTGACTGTTCTTTCATTTCTCTCATTTCATCTATTATAAGCGAAAGCTTTTCATTTATTTCTTGTTCGCTAGTGGTTTGGTCGTCCAAACGTTGGCGAATAGAGGAACGATTTAGTAGTCGTTCATAGTGCTACTAGTGTAACACAGGGTTATCTTACTATTATATCAAATTTTGTATAAAAAGTCAAGTTCTGCTATAATTACCTCTGAAAAAGAGGCAAAATTCTCGTGCAGAAAATACTACTATATTACAAATTTACCCCCATTTCTGACCCAGAGGCAGTAAAGCTGTGGCAGAAAACGCTTTGTGATGGCTTGAATTTGCGTGGGCGAATATTGGTGAGTCGTCATGGGCTGAACGGCACGGTTGGCGGCGATATGGATGACCTGAAGAAATATATAAAGGCGACAAAGCAGTATCCAGGCTTCAAAGATACGGCGTTCAAGTGGAGCGATGGGGGGCGTGAAGATTTTCCACGTATGAGCGTGAAGGCACGGCGCGAGCTGGTGGGTTTTAAAAACTCAGACGACGAGTTTGATGTTGATGAAAACGGTGTAGTGGGTGGCGGTAAGCACTTAAAGCCAAAGCAAGTACATCAACTCATTGAAAAATATGGTGACGATGTGGTGTTTTTTGATGGTCGCAACGAACACGAAGCAAAAATAGGTAAGTTTAAGAACGCCGTGGTGCCAAATACAAATACCAGCCGAGATTTCATCGCCGAACTAGAGAGCGACAAATACGACGACATCAAAGACAAGAAAATCATTAGCTACTGTACCGGCGGTATCCGCTGCGAGGTAATTTCTGCCATGATGATGAAACGTGGTTTCAAAGAGGTCTACCAAATAGACGGCGGCATAGTGAAATACGGCGAAGCATACGGCGATGATGGATTATGGGAAGGCAGTCTGCGAGTATTTGACGACCGTATGACCGTAGATTTTTCTGACCACGCGAAAACAATTGGTGAGTGTACCCACTGCCAAGGAAAAACCAGCAACTTTGAAAACTGCGCGCACACAGAATGTAACGATCTGGTCTTGATTTGTGAAACCTGCAAAGAAAATCCTGACCTACTATTCCACACTGCTGACTGCAAGAAAATGCATGAAGCAAAACAGAAAGTGGCAGCGTGAAATACGAGTCGGTCACTGAAACCGATGTCGTAATAGACCTTGGAGACGGAAAAAAGATTCATGGTTTACTGAGAGGTGAGTTGGGTAGCGGTAAACCCGTGGTGGTAATGATGCATGGTATGCCGGGCACGCCAAAAAACCCCCTTATTTACCTTGGCTCTCGTTACTTATACGAACACGGCTTCACCACACTGGCGCTCTACATGTATGACTACCCAGAGCAATACAGAGATTTGCACGACTGCGTACTGGCTACGCATGTCAGCGACTATGAGGATGTACTATCTTATCTGCGCGAAAAAGGTGTACGAACAATTTACAGTGTCGGCCACAGCTTTGGTGGTTTGACGATTATAAAAAGTAAATCGACTGTCGAAGGTGCCGTACTGTGGGATCCAAGTCATGGGCTTGCGTGGCAAGATGGTGATGTAAAGTGCGATTGGAACGTGAAAACTGATGAGTTTGTAATTTCAACGGTAGGACGAGGTAGCATGCGACCACTTAGGCTACAACGCGATATTGAAACTTTTGGTGATACATCAGCGGACGCAGCTAACCTAGAGTGCCCCGTAAAAGTCATTACCGGTGACAAAAGTCCGATTTACCGATTTGTACCTAAATACATGGACTATTTGCCTGCTGCGAAGGAACTAGTTGTAATTCAGGGTGCTGGTCACGGTTTTGATGAACAAGATAGTACGATGCAAGAGCTTTTTGAACAGACGACAAGCTGGCTAAAGGAAATACGATAAATGCCTCATATTCATACCGAACCGGGCCAGCACGATATGACAGTGAGCGCTTGGATATTGTTGGATGAAGGTGGTGCTACAAAATGTCTCGTTCATTTTCATAGAAAAATAGAAACCCTAATGCAAATAGGCGGCCATCTAGAGCTTAATCAAACACCGTGGCAAGCGTTGGCTGCTGAGATATTGGAAGAAAGCGGCTACACACTAAACGAGCTTAAACTATTGCAGCCTATTGCCGAGTTTGGTGATGGCGGGCCAGCGGTGACGCACCCTATACCATTCAATGTCAATACTCATCTGGTAAATAATGAACACTACCACACTGATTTGTGCTATGGTTTTGTGGCAGCCCAAAAGCCTAAGCTATCAGTCCATAAAGACGAATCGAATGATTTGAGATGGATGTCGGTAGAAGAACTGCGGCAAGCCTATGACGAAGGGGAGGTATTGAAAGATGTATACAGAAGGTACGAGTTTTTGGTAAGAAATCGTGAAAAATTTGTAGAATTGTCACCAGAAACATTTTCGCTAGAACATCCCAGAGTCAGCGGTGCATTATATAAGAAAGGTATACCTGGTGAAAATCGGTGATTACGTTGGCTGGAAATGGGGGTATGGGGTTGCTGAGGGCAAAATAATCGACATAAAACCAGAAAAAACGCAGATTGAATCAAAAGGAAAGTTGATAACTCGTAATGGTACATCGGAAGACCCGGCCCTGATAATCGAACAAGACAACGGCACTCGAGTATTGAAACTAGCCCATGAAGTTCAGCTACTTTCTACGTAGTAGACAAACCATACTTCGATAGGTTTGTGTACGCACCGATATCGGTGATGTTCGTATACCCAGCATCTTTCAGAATTTTCGCTGCCTGGCTTGAACGATTACCGCTTCGACAGTACACGGCAATTGGGGCGTCTTTATCGACAGAAGGGTAGCTGCCAGCTTGGATAGCCGCCAGCGGCAATAGAATTGCTTCTTTGGCATGACCGTCTGCGTATTCAGCAGGTGTACGCACATCATATACGGTGGTATCAGGCGATAGTGTAGTTGTTGTTTGGTTACTGTCTTTCGATAAGAACGCGAGCCCTAACAGCCCGACAATTGCGACTATTACTATAATTGCTGTTTTCATATTTCCTCCATAGTGTGTTACTAAAATTGTAACATAGTTGAATTATTAATGTAAATCATTTACAATAATAACATGAAGTTGGCAGATAGACGCACAACCAAGTATGTAACAGAGGTAAAAAAGATAGTTCGCCTGCGAGGGCACGCAAATAATGCAGAAATTTTGGCAGATTTGCGAGAGAACTACCCGGATGTAAGCGCTACAACTATACATAGGGTAACGCAAAGACTATACGAAGACGGTGAACTGCGTAAAGGGCCGGCATGTTTAGACGGCTCTGTTCGCTATGATTCGAATACCGAGCGTCACGACCACTTTATGTGCACAATGTGCGGACAGGTGCGTGATGTTTCTATTCCGCAAGCCTGCCTTTCTATTATCAAGTGTAATGTAGAAGATTGTTCGATAAGTGGGCCGCTGACAGTAAGCGGCGTGTGTGATAGCTGTAAAAAGATGTGGAGGGAAGAAGAATGACAACGATAAAAGGAATCAGTATTGTGCTAGGCGTCGTTGCCGCCATAGCAGTTGCATCAGTTGCCGGCTACATGTTAGGTGACAATGCATTAGTAAAGGAAGAGAGCACGACAAGTACGGCAATGATAGACGAGGAGCAGCCACTGCTTTCTAAAGAGCCCGATACAGGCTCGGCCACGACAGATAGTACCGAGACACAACTTCTCTATCTTATCGAGGAAGAAAAGCTAGCGCATGATGTATATACCGTGTTATACGACAAATATGGTGCACGCGTGTTCGGTAACATTTTGCAAAGTGAAAGCACTCACCAAGAGCGTGTGCTTAGCTTGTTGGAGCAGCGTAATATTGCCGACCCGAGAAAGGATGCAGTAGGTGAATTTACCGACCCAGACTTACAGAAACTGTACGATGACTTAATCGCAAAAGGCATGAAGAGTGAAAAAGATGCTTATGAAGTAGGCGTGACGATAGAGGAGGTAGATATTGCGGACATCACGAAGCAACTAGAGACCGCGAGCGATGTTGATGTTATTCAGACACTCGAAGATTTGCGTCGTGGCAGCGAAAACCATCTACGGGCGTTTAATCGACAACTAAATAGGTAAGGAGAAGACATGGCACTACTAAACACATTGACCAAAAAAGAGTTTGAAGAAAAGGTACTGCAAAGTGACAAGCTAGTACTTGTTGATTTCTGGGCAGCATGGTGTATGCCATGCAGGGCAATGGCACCAGCACTAGAGAGCGTGGCGAAGAAAATGGATAAAGACGTTGACATTGTGAAAGTAAACATCGAGGAGTCGCCAGAAAACCAGCAGCTTGCCGTGCAATATGGCGTGCAAGGTATTCCTAATATGCAACTGTTCAAGGGCGGTAAGGTAGTAGAAGAGCTAGTGGGTATGCGCCCAGCCGGTGTGCTGGAACAAGAAATATCTGCGGCTCTTGCAGCAAACTAGTCTTTTACGGTTTCTGCCCCCACCATACCAGCCGATTGGGACGCCTTTACCAGAACTTCTCGTACGACTTCTAGGTTTAAATCTTCAAGTTTTTTAAAGCGGATACAGCTTTTGCCAGTACTCACTTTGCCAAGCTTGTCGCTGTAGATTTCTGCCAGGTATTCGTCGCCATCGACCGCACACACATAGAGGCTGACGTAATTCTTTTGATTGGCTAGTGCCACGATAGGCCAGCTTTTCGCCTGCTTTGCTCGTTTGTCATAGTATTTAAACTCGCCGTAGCCGAGCATATTGTAAGCAAAGTAGGGCGTAAACGAAGGCACCGCTTTTTGAATAAAATCGTGCATGAAATCGATAGTTTCTTTTCTATCGTCTGGCACTCCAGCAAGATACGACTCCACGCTATCTGCGGTATTTTTTGCGAACATATTCATACGTAACCTCCTATCAACTAGTTTTAGTATACAGCTAGGATGCAGAAGAGTATACTGAACCTATACATAGGAGGTTGTATATGGATGCTTCAAAAACTATTGATGGTATGTGTGAAAGTTGCATGATGCCATTTAAAAAAGACCCATTGGGTGCTGATAGAGAACACGAAAAATACTGCAGTTACTGCTATTCTGATGGGCATTTGATGTACGAAGGAGATGACCTGAAAGAGTTCAAGCGTGGCATGATAGATGCCATTGTGGCAAGGGGTGAAAGCAAGACCAAGGCAAAATTTTACGCATTCATGGCAGGCTTTGCGCCGCGTTGGAGGCAAAAAAAGTGACTGTCGAAGATTACTTGAACCAATTTTCTGGGGAGGTCAGAGCTCGTCTTGATGAGGTGCGAGAGCTTATACGTACTGAGTCTCCAGCTGCAGAAGAGTCACTGAGCTATGGTTTAGTCGGCTACAAACTGAATAAGAAACCACTGGTGTATTTTGGTGGATTCAAGGAACACGTGGGTTTTTACGCCACGCCGAATGGACATGAAGCTTTTAAGGAAAAGTTTGCAAAGTATAAACAGGGCAAAGGCTCTGTACAGTTTCCGCTGAGCGAACCATTACCGGTAGAATTGATCAAAGATGTGGTGAAATACCGCATAGCGCAACTAACTACATAAAGGGGGAAGTATGGATATTAATGTAAATCTATGGGCAGTGCTAGCGGCAACTGTCGTAATGTTCGGTATTGGTGCATTTTGGTACACTGTGCCATTCCAAAAAGCATGGAGCCGAATAATGGGCTTCGACAAACTGAGCAAAAAAGAGCAAGATGCTTTGATGAAAAACATGGGACCAATCTACGGTACACAGCTGGCAGTAACATTGGTGTCTGCATACGTACTCGCACATTTTATGGGCGCATTTCCCGACTATGAGTATTGGAAACTAGCCTTCTTTTTGTGGCTTGGCTTCGCAATGCCTAGCAGTGTATCTGCCGTACTGTTTAGCAATACGCCGAACCGATATAAATTCGAGCAGATTGCCATTATGAGCGGAGAGTTACTAGTGCGTCTACTCGTGGCTGCGTGGGTTATTAGCTTATTTTAACCCGCTTCGTCTGTCTACTGCGCGGTATCAACGTGGGCGGCAACAACAAAGTTGCCATGCACCAACTGAAATCATGTTTTGAACAAGCAGGTTTCGGCAATGTGTCGACCTACATCAATAGCGGCAACGTACTATTCGATAGCGACGAAGCCAATGTTGCTAGGCTGATAAACCGCTGCGAACAAGCAATTGAACACCGGTTTGGTTTTTCAGTAGTGTGTATGGTTCTATCAGCAGTCGATTATGTAGACGCGCTAGAGCATGCACCCACGTGGTGGGATGAAGACAAAAACGATAAAAACAATGCAATATTTGTGATACCTCCGGCAACTCCTGCAGATATCGATACGGCAATTGGGGGTTCCAAGCCGGAGTACGAAAAAATAGCCGTACACG
>JAUIBD010000010.1 GCA_030427525.1 bacterium | reverse complement strand
TACTGCTCTTATTGTAGCATAGCCATAAGCGTTAAATAACGCCGTGCTTGTTTATTTCGCCCACCAATTGTTTGTACGTCGCTGCTGGGTCGGTACTTTTTGCAATTGTGCCGCCGACATTTAGTACATCAACACCGCCTTGGCTCAAAGTAAAGGCGTTTTCCACATTCACGCCGCCGTCCCAGCCTACTTCGATACTGGGTTTTATCGCACGAATCAACCGAACCTTTTCCAGCTGCATAAGGCTGGCTTTTCCTCCGTAGTGGCCCAGGTCGCCAGAAAATATCATCACATGGTCGGCGAGTTCTATCAGTGAGGCAACTGTGTTAGGTACGGTAGTACGCTGCAAAGCAACGCCCGCTTTTATACCAGCTTGCTGAATCTTTTGCAGAATCGGTACTAAATCTTCGGCAACCTCAGCATGAAAAATTACTAAGCTCGGCTTCAAGGCAATTAGCTTATCGACATATTCACTCGGCCGTGCCACCATTGCATGCACATCGGCGTGCCAGTTTTGCTGCCAATAAATACGCTCTTCTGAGACTAAAAACGTCGGCGCGAATTCTCCGTCAGCTATGTCTATATGCACACGCTCGGCGAATGGCGCAATCCGTTGAATGGCTTCCTTGTACATATCGTCGTTTTCAACCGTAATACAGGGTGCAATTGCTGCCACTACGCTATCTCGTCTAACTGCGCGTTCCGGCGCTTATATCTAGCCGCACCAGCAAACGGAGTATTTAGCCAGGTTTCTACGATGCCTTCCCACAACGCCTCATCGTTTTCAACCACTCGGGCTGGAAGGCATAAAATGTTGCTATCATTATCGTTCCGGCATTCTTTTGCTTCAAACGCATCCCATATTACCGCGGCACGGATACCACTAAAACGATTCGCCGCCATAGCCATACCCTGCCCACCGGTACAAATAAGAATTGCACGCGGGTCGTCTTTTTCTTCTTCACCCAGCACTTTTAGCGCCGCCATTTGGGCAAATTCTGGGAAGTCGTCTTTTGGGTCGAGTTCTTTATCACCGACATCTTCTACTTCTAGGCCGTGTTTTGCTAGGTACGCAAAAATCTTCTCTTTTAGGTAAAAGCCACCGTGATCCGCACCCAAGAATACCTTCATGCTTACAGTATAAGCGCTTTGAAAAGTGATGTAAAGCTTATGGTTATATTGACTAAACCTATTTTTTGTGCTATAATGATAGATAGGCTTCACCTCCGTCCATCCGTTGAGGTGCAGCCCGCACCTCAGATACTTCGAAAGGGGCTGGCATGTCTGCCACTCTAACCCAGCAAGAGGCCGACCTCGCGCGAGCGATGCTCGATGAGCACCTCAAGTCGCTCGCCAAGTGTGACATCACCAACTGGCGAGACAAGATCCAGCACATGCGAGCAGTTCGCCTGGCGTACCTCGCCAAGGAGAGCGGTTCGCTGCGCGGAGCGGTTCGTCGCGCCCAGCGCGGGCTCGACATCGCCATCGACCTTCTGGTCAAGTACCGCTGAGGCGCACGGGTTCCGGGGGGCAACCCCCGGGCCCGCTCTCAAAGATATAGCACCATTAGGTGCTTTTTGTTTGCCCTGTAGGTAGACACATGCTATAACTAGAGCACTCAAGGAAGTAGTATGAGCAAAATAGACCACAGCCCCACGCACCAGAGATTTACACTCACCAAGACTATGCTAGCTGGTGAGCTGCTTGCTGTTGCTGGCATTGGTACGGCGTGTTCAGCCGATCTTCCTGAATATGTTGCGCCTCTACCTCCCGAACCACCAATTTCCGATGCTGTTCCAGAAAGTACACTCGCCACACCGCTTGAATTACCTGTGGAGTGCAGCAATGTTATTGTCACTAGTGAGAACGGTCACAGTTTCGATGTAGACATGCAGCTACAGGGTGATCTTACAAAATTCGGCGGTGCCGTATTAGTAGTTCTGCGCAGCGGCTTAGGTAAAGGCCGGTTTGAATTTAAGCCCGTTGATAGTATGACTCAAACGGTTTCATCAGACGACCATAACAGTGCAAACTTTGTAATTGATGCAAATAAGCCAGGTGCGTATCTGCTGCGTCCCTACATTACAACACCAAACGGTTCGATGATTCCCTGCGCTCAACGGAGCGTGTCGGTGACCAAGCAAGCTGTAGCACGCGAACAATAGCTCTGCCTTGACTCGAAGTTTAGCTTGTGCTGAAATTAGTCTTGACTACACCAACCCCCTCGGAGGTGCGGTCTGCACCTCAGGACGGAGACGCCATGCCCAAGCCGGTGATCGACTCGTGGAACCCGGAGTACCTGATCGCAAATGCCCCCGACAAGCAGGCGATGCGCGAGCTGGTCGACAAGATCAAGGACGACGTGCGGGCTCGCAAGAACGTCGCGAACACCGTGGAGGCCGTCGCGGAGGCGATTCGCCAGGCCACGCTGCAGCGGACGCACGGCGGCAACCTCAAGAAGATCATGGACTCGGTGACCTACTGGCAGGCCGAGATGGCGACAACATCGCCGAACGCCCAGCCCGTCACGCTCCGCGTCTGAGGCGCATCGGGCACTGAGAGGCACTCGCCTCTCGGTGTCCGCGCTTCAAAGATACACCCTGTCGGGTGTTTTATTTGTATTACGGATTCTAAGAATATTGACTTTTTGTATTATTTATGCTATAATGAAAAGATAGGCCCTACCTCTCTACTACCTAGATCGAGGTGCGCCTGCACCTTAGATCGGAAAGTTGGCCCCAATGTTCAACCCCCAGAACCTGTCCGGACAGGCCCGCGAGAGCACCCGTGGCTACTACAAGTGGCTGGAAGCTCTCGCCGCCGACCGCTTCAGCCACCTGAGCGACGAAGAGCTCTCGACCAAGTTCGGACGAGCATCAGCACATCTGCTGGTGCACTCGGTCAACGCCATGCGTGGCCGCATCATGCACCCCGGTCTGGTCGAGACGCGTACCAAGCCCTCCTGGCGCAAGCTGACAGTGGCAACGCTGCCTGTTCTCGCCAGCCACGTGGTGCTGCTCGCCATCGAGTACCGGCGACGCTTCGTCGCCGAGACCGACGAGCAGTTCCTCGGTGAGCTGTTCGAGCAGGAGAACGGTCGACTTCTGCAGCAGCGACAGCTCTGGGCGAGAGTCCGGCGGAACTGACGACCTGCCTGAGGTGCGATGGGCTCCGTGGGACACTGTCCCGCGGAGCCCGCACTTCAATGATATTTCACCCAAGATGGGTGTTTTTTATTGCAAACTTTTACCAACGTCCGCAACAAGCTCTACGAGACGGTTGCCATAATCCCATTCGTTGTCGTACACCTTCAGGAGGGGCTCGCCCCTCCAACGTGCTTTGAAATGAATTCAAAGCTGCGTTTCCACCCCCTAAAGTGATGTTTTACAAGTTCTTGCCAACGTCGGCGACAAGCTCTACGAGGCGGTTGCTATAACCCCACTCGTTGTCGTACCATACCATCACTTTTATCAAGTTGCCATCGACAACTTTGGTGAGCGGTAGGTCAACAGTACCCGAATTGCTGTTGCCAATGTAATCGCTCGAGACCAGCGGTTCGTCTGACACGCCCAAAATTCCCTGGTAGTAATCTTGCGCGGCAGCCTTTTTGAAGGCTTCGTTCACTTCTTCCACAGTTACATCTTTTGAAAGTAACGCCGTAACATCTGAAATCGATACCACAGGAGTCGGTACACGTACACTTACACCGTCGAACTTGCCCTCTAGCTGTGGCAATGTTTTCGTAACAGCAATGGCGGCGCCGGTAGTAGTTGGTACCATGTTTTCTGCAGCGTTGCGGCCCTCACGCAGGTCTTTGGCCGGTGCATCTTGCAGTTTCTGGCTAGCAGTGTAGCTGTGTACGGTGGTTAGCATACTCTTTTCCACGCCAAATTCAGCGTCGAGCACCGCCATAACAGCACCTAAACTATTTGTGGTACAGCTGGCGTTTGAAATCACTTCCGTTGCACCCTCTACTTTGTCATCATTAGCACCCAGTACAATTGTGTCGACACCATCGCTTTTTGTAGGGCCAGATATCACCACACGTTTCGCGCCTGCCTGAATGTGCTTACTCGCACCTTCTTTATCGGTAAAAAAGCCAGTACTTTCAATTACCAAGTCAACGCCCATATCACCCCATGGCAGCGCAGCAGGATCTTTTTCAGCTAGCACCTTTACCTTTTTGCCATCTACCGTAAAGCCGTCTTCCTCTGCCTTTACATCGTGGCCATAGGTGCCGTAGTTGCTGTCGTGTTTCAGCAAGTACGCCAGTGTTTTATTATCTGTTAGGTCGTTTATGGCGACAATTTCTAAATCACTCCGTTCAAAGGCAATTTTAAAAGCGTTGCGGCCGATTCGTCCAAAGCCATTTATGGCGATCTTGGTTGTACTCATGTGTTTTCCCACCCTTTCAGTACATGCATTTCTTGTCTTGCTTATGATTATACACTACCTCGGTCTAGGGTATACTAGATATATGAGCAGGAAAGAGGTTGTAGCCGCGGCAAAAGCAAAGTACGCCGATAATGACGTACTAGAGCTCGAGCATGCAATTGATATGGCTACGAAAGCCCACAAAGGTCAAAAGCGAAAAAGTGGTGAAAGCTATATCATTCACCCGCTAGCTGTGGCCTGCATTTTGATTGATTGGGGCATGGATATCGACACGGTCATTGCCGGCGTACTGCATGACACGCTGGAAGATACAGAGTTGACTCTGGAAAAGCTAGAAACCACCTTTGGCCGCGATGTCGCGTTTTTGGTAGATGGGGTAACCAAAGTTGGCCAAGCACGTAGCGGAATGCGCGACCTTACGACCTACCTACCTGGTACCAAAGACAATCTTTCAAAGCTGATGATTGCTGTTGGCCAAGATGTACGTGTTCTTATTATCAAACTTGCCGACCGTTTGCATAATATGCGTACACTCGAACACATGCCCCGCGAAAAACAAAAGAAAATCGCGCGAGAAACCATGGAAGTATTTGCGCCGCTGGCCGACCGTTTAAACATGGGACGAGTACGCGTACAGCTAGAGGAATTAGCCTTTAAATACATGATGCCGAAAGATTTCGCACGCACGAAAGCACTGATGGATAGTCGCCTGAAGAAAAGCCAGAAACGGTTGAATACTGTACAGCGGGCTGTTGAAGCGCGTCTGAAAGATGAAAAGATCGACTTTGAGATGGATGGCCGCATAAAAAGTGTGTATAGCACATTCAAAAAGCTCGACCGACTAGAGGGCGACATGGACCGTGTGCACGACCTAGTGGCCCTTCGTATTATTGTAGATGACCTTTCGACCTGTTACCTAGTACTTGGTGTGCTACACGAACTATACACACCATTTTACGAGCGCATCAAAGATTACGTAGCGCAACCAAAGCAAAACGGGTACCAAAGCTTGCACACCACAATTCAAACCGACACTGGCCAGATAGTAGAATTTCAGGTGCGTACCCGCGAAATGCACGACTACGCGGAACGGGGATTCGCCGCAAGCTTCCATTACAATGAATCAAAACTAACCGAGGCTTATAAAAAAGGTGCCATCGCTAAACTTCCTGCGAATCTATCATGGATTAGCGACCTACAGCAAACGGCAGCAAAAGCCGCCGGAGGCAAACAGTTCGACGCCAAAAAATTTCGCATGAACTTGTTCAAAGACCGTATTTTTATCTACTCGCCAAAAGGCGATATATGGGATCTGCCTGCAGGTGCTTACCCGCTCGATTTCGCCTACCGCGTGCACTCAGACGTTGCCTCACACGCGAGTGGCTTTCGTATCAATGGCGTGATGAAGCCGTTTAGCTACGAACTACAGCACGGTGACACGGTAGAAGTGCTCACCAGCAAAACTGCCAAGCCAAAACCGCAATGGAAAGAGTATTTGGTAACTAATCACGCGAAAGAAAAGTTACGCCTGCAGCTATCACGCGAGAATCGTGGCATGCTGGAACGCCTATTGCCCAGCAGAAAGCACTAGCTTAGCTGGCCAATTTCTTTCAGGTATCGGAAGACTTCTGGGTACGGGTCGCGTATTTCTAAGTTCAGTAGATCGTCAGCGCTTACCCAACTGAAAGCCTCGTGCTCCCAGCTGAGTGTCACCTCTGGAGTGCCTTCAACATCTACACGATAAATATGACGGTTTACAGACTCGCCCTCTGAGGCGTGGAGGTATGTCGTAGAATAGACAAGCAACATATCAGACTCAGCGACATCTATATTTGCTTCTTCTTTTACCTCGCGAACCGCGCCCTGCACGTGCGTCTCGCCTTCGTCTACCAAGCCTCCTGGTAAATCAGGCTTCTGCGATCTATCTGGTCGCTCTGGCCATACGCTGCCTCTCAGTAAAAGGTACTTGCCTTCGCCGTTTCGTATCAGAACTTTGGTGACATTAAGGATTTGCATTATTTGCTGTTCCAGCGCTCCATGCACTCTTTTATCACTGCTTTGGCTTCTTCTACATCGCCCCAAGATTTTACTTCGGTGCTGCCTGGTTTTTTCAGGTCTTTGTAGTGGTTGAAATGGTTTTCAATTTGTTTTAGTAGGTGTGAAATGTCGTCGAGGCTATTAATTGCATCGCCATCGTCTCGGTTGTCGGCTGGAACTACCACAATCTTGTCATCTACTTCGCCATCGTCAACAAATTTCATCACGCCAAGTACTTTTGCCTCTAACCACACGCCAGTTGCCAATGGTTCAGGGCACACAATCAAGGTATCAAGCTCGTCGCCGTCTTCGTCGAGGGTTTGTGGAATAAAGCCGTAGTTAACCGGCTTTGCAAAAATACGTGGTTCTACGCGGTCGAGCATAAACGCTGCGCGTTCGCGGTCCCATTCTACTTTTAGTTGTGAACCTTGTGGGATCTCGACTACGGTGTTTACCATGCCGTCGTCTACGTTACCAGGTGTTAGAACTTGGTTAAAGTCTGCCATTATTTCTCCTTTGTTTACTGTTTATATTGTAGCAAATTGTTATACTAGCTGGTAGTTATGTTAATCATTGGACACCGCGGCGCAGCTGGGCTGGCGCCGGAAAATACTGTTGATGCCCTCCGAAAAGGCCAAGAGGTCGGTGCTGACATGCTTGAATTTGATATTCGCTTGACACGCGACAAGGTACCTTTAGCGATACACGACATGACACTGCGCAAACACAACAAGCAAAATTGGATCCGTTGGTCGTCACACGAAAGCATTCGAAAAGCGCTCGAAAAAGGCCATCATATAAATACGCTCGAAGAAATCCTGGATGAATTTTTCGGCAAAATTTTACTGAATTTAGAAATAAAAAGCTACGGCAGTGGTTCACAAATCGCTCGAATGGTTCGCGATCGCTATATCAAAAAAGCTTCAGACTGGGACTCCATTGTGTTTTCATCATTTAAAGTTAGCGAGCTCTACGCAGTTCGTTCTGTCAGCAAACGTGCGAATATCGCGCTACTACATGATAAAAACCCATTTGCCTACATTGCCCATCACCTGAAACTTGATCTCACGGCTGTCGGTTTTCATCGCCAGCGGACAAATGCGCTGGCACTAGACATTGCTAAAAAAGCAGGTATTTTTACCTATGTGTACACGGTGAACCTGCCAGCAACGGCAAAGCTATTTGCTGAACGCGGAGTCGACGGAATTGTAACTGACGACCCTGCACTCATCGCTAAAAAATTGAAACGTAGCAGTTAAGGTATAATAACAGTATGTCGAAACAACCTACGTTGCTGTTGCCTAGCGAGTATCTCAAAGAGGCGACCGCAGCTATTCATAAAGCGTCAACGCGCATCTATTTCATGGCGCTGATGATTACCGATGATGACACGACCGACGAGTTTATTGACGCGCTGGGTAGCGCTGCTGAGCGTGGCGTTGAAGTAGTTGTTGCTGCAGACATGTTTACCTACGGCGAGCTAGGCGGTCACTTCTTGCCAGTTAAATTTTTTAGTAAACAATCTCGGGACACTACCGCTATGGTACGCTCACTCAAATCAAAGGGTGTCAAATTTGATTGGTTGGGACGTTTTAGCGCCACACCATTCACAGGGCGTACGCACATAAAAGCATTAGTCGTCGATGACATCGTTTTTTCATTCGGAGGTATCAACCTATACGGAAAAGACATCCTGAATAATATTGATTACATGTTCCGATGCGAAGACCCGCGCCTGGCTGATGATTTGGTTCATGAATGTTCCCAAATTACCAAAGCAGACCGAAGTCATTATGCCTATCGTAGTCATAAATTTTCGTATGGAAAAGATACCGTGCTGACTGACGGAGGCTTTCAAGGTGACTCGATTATCTATCGGCGAGCGTGCGAGTTGGCAAAAAAGGCTGATGAAGTTTTGCTGGTTTCACAGTATTGCCCTACCGGTAAACTTGGCCGCATATTAAAAAGTAAAAAACATAGGCTATATTTTAATCGGCCTGAGCTTGCAGGACCCTTAAACAAGGTGGTGATCGGCATTGGACTTGCCTTTAGTGGCCATGAAACACTGTACAAACGCGACCGCTACGTACATGCGAAATTCATCATTTATACAATGCCAAGCGGCGAAAAAGTCGCTCTGACTGGTTCGCACAACTTTGTATATGCAGGAGTACTACTAGGTACACGTGAAGTCGCACTTGAAACACGTGATCCAAAAATCATCAAACAGCTTGAGAAATTCTTTAAAAAATACGTCGCTTAAGATTTTTTGCGTTTCATATCGTTCAGATATTCTCGAATACTCAGAGCAGCCGAAGCACCTTCACCAACTGCACTTGCAATCTGCATAGTGGCGCCACTACGTACGTCTCCGCTGGCAAATACGCCTGGCATGCTGGTCTCTAACAAATTGTCGGTCTTTATCAAACCAGATGTATCTAAGTCAATTTCAGAACCCTGCAAAAACTGCGTGTTTGGCTTTAGGCCTACGAACACGAACACTCCGTCAACTTCAATTTCTTTCGGCTCACCAGCTTCGTCTATTTTTACAGAACTTACTTTTTTACCGTCGCCAGCTACAATTTCGGACGTCGTGGTGCCAAGGTGTACTGTAATTTTGCCGTTATCAATAAATTCCTGTAGCTCGTGCTGCAGTACTTCACTGGCTTTAATTTCGCTGCGAACCAATAGGTCAATGTGGCTCGCAAAGCGCGTAAGAAACAGCGCTTCCTGAACGGCCGAGTTGCCGCCGCCCACAACCGCCAGCTTTTTGTCACGATAAAATGCACCGTCGCAGGTGGCACAGTAGTGCACACCACGACCATAGTATTCAGCTTCACCAGGAACATTGATTTTGTTGTAGTCACTGCCTGTAGCAATTAGTACAGTTTTTGCTTCCACGTCTTGGCCGTCGACTACAACTGTTTTCGTATCGCCGTTGTTACGAATTTCGCTCACTTCACCAAATTCTATGTTCGCACCAAATCGCTGTGCTTGCTTTTGCAACTCTTCGGCTAGCTTCAATCCTTCAATACCTTCCGCGAAACCAGGGTAGTTGTCTACTTTGTCGGTGATTGCCGCCATACCGCCCACAACGCCTTTTTCATACAGCACCGTGTCAATATCTTCGCGAGTGGTATATACAGCTGCCGCTAGCGCGCTTGGGCCAGCGCCGATCATTACGACATCTCGTACAGTAGTGTCGCTCATGCTATTTCACCTCTTCCAGAATCACAACGAACTTTAGCGGTCCTGTAGGTCGGCCGGTAAATGTGCCCGTGTCTTCGCCATATGCCATGTCTGCTGGAATTGTAAGGCGAACTACCGAACCAGCTTTTTGTCCCGAGAGGCCTTCTGTCCAACCCGAAATTACTTGGTCTAGTCCAAAGTCAATTGGAGTTTGCGTACCATCCCTATTAGTACTATCAAAAATCAATCCTTCGCTATTCCAGCCAAAATAATTCGCGCTTACGGTTGAGGTATCCTCGGCTGTTTTGCCAGTACCTTTTTTTAGCACCTCAACATCGAGTTTCGTCACTTTTGCCGGGTCAAAGGAGCTTGCCTCGTAGCCCTTCAGTGGTTCATTGGCTTTCCATTGGTCCTTCACACTTTGCGCTAGATCTTGTTGTTGCTGTAGTTGATCGTTTGCCTCGTTTTGTGGTGCAATAATCATTGCAATAAAGCCGGCCAATGTACCTACTGTTAGTACAATTGCTATCACCCATATTCCAAAACGTTGACTTGTCGATGTTGCCATAAATCCCCTGTAGATGTTTCTTAATTACTTTACTTAGTATATCAAACTACGTAGCGATCTCATAGTCGCGTAATTTTGCTTTCGCCTGCTCGCTACTACCCATTTGTAGCTCTAGTAACTGCGCATAAATACCACCAGTTTTGGCAAGCTGTTTCGGTGTACCAACCTCATCTATTTCGCCATGCTTCAGTGTAACGATACGATCCACATGAGCAATCGTACTGAGGCGGTGAGCAATAATTAGCGTGGTTCGCCCTTTCATAAGCCTATCAAGGGCTTCTTGCACTTGTTTCTCTGCTCGACTATCTAAGCTACTGGTCGCCTCGTCAAGTAGTAAGATTGGCGCGTTCTTTAATATAGCGCGAGCAATCGCTATGCGTTGCTTTTGTCCACCAGAAAGCTTTAAACCGCGTTCGCCAATTTCTGTATCGAAGCCATTTTCTAATTTTGCAATGAAATCAAACGCATTTGCTGCCTTGGCAGCCTTTTCGATATCATCGTCGGTCGCATGTGGCTTTGCATAGGCGATATTTTCGCGGATAGTTCCACTAAAAAGCGCTGGCTCCTGGAATACCACAGCAATATTTTCTCGTAGGCTCGTTTGGCGCACCTCATCAACAGATGTACCATCAATGGTTATCGTACCATTATTCACATCGTACAGTCGTAGCAGCAAGCTTGTTAGAGTAGTTTTTCCTTCACCGCTTTCGCCAACCAAGGCAACTTTTTCGCCCGGCTCAACAGCAAAACTAATTCGTTTCAGCACCTGGTCATGCTCGTTATAACCAAAATCGACCTCGTGATATTCCACACGACCCTCTGATACCTCAAGTGCGGGTGCGTGGTCTTTGTCTGCCACAGCAGGCTCTAGCTCCATTACTTTAAAGTAATCACGGCTACCAGAAATTGCCTTTTGGATGCCTTCAATAATGAAACTCATATTGAAAATTGGGAATCTCATCATATTAATGAGCTGCAGCAACAGCACCATCTCACCCACGGTAAATCTACCTTCAGCGGTTTTTACAAATAAATACGCAAACATAGCGAAAAAGATTGCATTCAGCGCAAACCTACGCGTAATGTCCATGTTGTGCCAGTAGCGCGACTGTTTATGTGTTATATCAATCGTATGCTGAAAGCGCCGTTCAAAATGGCGAAATTCCAGGTTTTCTTGTATAAAGCTTTTCACCACCCGAATCTGTGATATCACTTCCGCAAATCGCCCGCTTGCGATGTCTGTTTGTAGATTCTTCTCGTTTTGCCATTTCTGCCATTTTTTACTGGTTAGGGCCGTCAGCCACATGAACAGTGGATATAAAATAATCAACAGCAGCGCCAGCTCCCAGCTGTAAGTCAGTACGATAATAACCGTCAGAATCATAGTGAGGAACATTTGGAAAAAATTGTTCGCAAACATGTTCATAAACTGAGTTACCTCAAAAATCGTGCGGTTTAGTCGGTTAATGATTGTGCCCGTCAGTTCTTTGTCATAATAACTCTGCGGCAGTTTTAGCAAGTGGGTATAGTAGCGTTCACTCAGTTGCTTTTTTAATTTGGCACTCATGACATCACCGAGGTATCCGCCCCAGTTGGTGAATAATGTATTTAGCACATCCGCTACAAACAGCGCAACCGCCAACCATATTGCTCCAGAAATATCTGGGTTGCCTGTTTGAATAGCTGCCACCACTAGGTCAGTTGCATCCTTAATAATGAACGGTGCAGCAAGTGCCGTTAAGCTCATCAAAACTGAGAAAATGATTATTCCAACATAGTACGGCCACAAATGTCGTGCATAGCCAAGAACTTTTAGTAGCGTGTGCATTAGCAGCTATTATGTCAGGTTGAAAGCAAAAATTCTATGGCTGCGATGGTACAACAACCCACAAGATAACGTAGGGGATGATGCCAGGTAGGCCGCCCGGAAGTGCCAAGACAACAAATATAATACGAATGATCGTCGGATCAACGTTGAAATACTCACCTAGCCCACCACAAACACCGCTGATTTTTCTATCTTTTTTTGATCGATATAAGCGTTTCATGTTTCTAGTATACGCTACCTAGTGCTGATGTTCGTGGTGGGAATGATGTCCGTGGGTCAGGGCGTGGCCTTTGCCTCTTTTTATAAGATAGTAATTCACTGGCCATGCTACCAAAAATGCCGCAGTCAGCGCAACAGCGCGACTAATCCAGTAGATAGGCTGCGTAAAATCTTTGTCAAATGCACCTGGCACACTGGCCATTACGGCGTTATCTACCACTATCATCGTAACAATGGATAGCGTATCTGCTGCTGCAACGAGCTTCAATGACTCGAAAAATTTCATGCCACTACGCATCAACGGCCAGGTAGAGAACGCATAGCCACTAATAAAGGCTAAAACTCCTGCTAAAGAGACAATCTGGACAGGATGAAGCTGTAATTCAGTGCCTATCGTCACACCGATTAATTCACCGATAGAGCAGCCAATCAAGCAATGCACCGTCGCACTTGCTGCCATTTTCAGGGTAGGATTCATACGCTAATCAACCTTTCCAATTATTGGTGCGCTTTTATGAAACCTGTCGGTTGAAAGCACTTGCAAGATGGCGCGCGCAACATCTTTTCGGCTGACATATAGTTTCGTTGGCCCCTTTTCCCGCAATACAAAGGGCTGCATGTCAGTGTTCTGCAGCTTCAGTACACGAATTAGTGTCCAATCCAAGCCACTTTTTTTCAAAACTTCAGCATGGTCTTTACCGTCTTTCACTCTGGCGGGGTCGACAACAGAAATTGCTAGATTCAAGACCCTATCTGCCAGCGTGATTTTGTCGCCAGGAAAACGAACACCTGTGCCCGTAAGACTAATAATTCTATTTGTTTTGACTTTTTTCATTTCAGCTACAATCACTTTCGTCGCAGCAGTCTGTACATTGTCTGGTGAACCTTTGACATGGCCAATCAGGATAACCACTACATTACAGCCTTTTATCAGCGAGCCCACCTGGGCAGGCTTTCTTGCGTCACATTGCATCACCTCTAGGTTTTTGTGTTCGCTAAAAGGATTATCGCCGCGGATGCCTGCCCGCACAGTGTGTCCAGATTCGATTGCAGCCTCTACGAGTGCCCTGCCGCTTCGCCCATCTGCAGCGATTATTGCTAGTTTCATGATTTCAGTATACCAAATCACAACTCTTGTTGCTATACTATGTATAGTTATGGACCGCTTAGCCTCTTTGTCGACACATCTTCGCCCCAGCCCACGTATGCCGGTGTTGTTTGTTGGCCACGGCAACCCTATGAATGCCATCACTGATAACGAATTTACGCGCAGCTGGAAAAAAATAGGCAAAAACCTACCGCAAGCCCAAGCTATCGTAGTAATTAGCGCCCACTGGCTCACTCGCGGTACTCATATCACCAATGCGCCCACTCAGCCAATCATCTACGACATGTATGGTTTTCCGAATGAGCTTTACGAAGTCGAGTACCCCGCCAAGGGCGACCCAAAACTTGCCGAAGTACTAAAAAGGCAGTTCTTAGAGTACGAAGCAATCCTGGACAGCAGTTGGGGGCTCGACCATGGTACCTGGTCGGTATTAAAGCACTTACGACCTGTCGCAAATGTGCCGGTACTCCAAATCAGTCTCGATGCCAATCAAAGCTTGCCGCAAGTGGTAGAAATGTTCTCGAACTTACGACCGCTACGCGATAAAGGTGTTATTTTTATCGGTAGTGGCAATATTGTTCATAATCTTGGTATGGTGCGGTTTGATAGCCCCACGGCGTACGACTGGGCACTCGAGTTC
Source organism: bacterium (assembly GCA_030427525.1). Lineage (GTDB taxonomy): Bacteria > Patescibacteriota > Saccharimonadia > Saccharimonadales > Saccharimonadaceae > UBA1020. Next base: position 22,139 of record JAUIBD010000010.1, on the reverse strand, counting down.
GATGAACTTTCAAAAATCGCGATTCAAGAAAAAAATATCGCCGGTCTCACCGTACCAGTTACCCTGGGTGGTGCTGCACGACCCTCTATACCTACAGATGATCACTATCGCCCAATGCTTGGGGCCATGTCACTACTTGACCCAGATGAGCAACTCGATTTCTTCAACGAGAAAATCGACCTCGGCAGTGTTTCAATGCGGTCATTCATTACGACGTAGCATACAGCTCAAGCCATTGCTCTATAGTAAGCTGCGATGGCCGTAATTCGGCTGAAATACCTGCCTTTTGTAATGGTAAGTTTCGAAAGAATACTTGGTCTGAAAATGCTTTCGCTATATAGTCATGATACGCAGCTTGGTCTAAGGCCGCCATCGGTTGTTCGCGTCGTTTTATTTCTAGCAATACCGTGTCGACTGCCGGCGGTGGCGTAAAATCAGTTTTTCGCAGCGGCTTTCGTACTCGAACTATCCACCATGGCCCAATTTGCGCGGCTAATGCGCTGGTAAAATGATCATCACCTGGCACCAACTTCCGGGCAAACTGTTTCTGCACTATCAAATATATTGCCTTTGGTGTGTTCTCGCCAGAGGTAAACTTTCTTACAACCCGAGCGCTCAGTGAAAAGGGAATATTTGCAAATATCTTGTATGTTCCTGGTGCAGGGTCAAGCGCCAAAATATCGCTATCAATAATGACTAAATTTTCAACATGTCCCAAATTTTGTCTGAGTTTTTTCAGTGCTTCAGGCTCAATTTCAACCGCAATCACTTGCTTGCATCGATTTGCCAGCACACTTGCAATCACACCACTTCCTGCCCCTAAATCATACACAGTATCATTTTTTCGAATATTACTGTGCCCCACTAGCTCTGCTACTAGCCTTGGCGAGCGTAAAAAGTGTTGGCCTTGTTCATGTTTGCGTTTCATCTCTTGTGATTATACTATTTTTGCCACTTGTTGTATTATTATGTTCAGAAAGCATATTCAGTATGGCAGCAAAATCAAGCCAAAAAAGAAGTACCACCAAAAAATCAAGCGTCATTGCGTCAAAGCGACAGAGTTTTCTGAGGCGGTATGGTAGCGTTATTGCCCTGCTGATCGTTGTCTCTCTTTTCGGTGTTGCCAGTTACCTTTGGGGAGGCCAGTTCAATGTTTCAGACGCTGCCGTGCAACAACGGTTTCCGGGCGACCCTAACCCGCTTGTATCTGGCAAAGCTTTCTTTGGTACATCCGGTAAGTACTTAGATGACTACGAAGCTGCCTCCGGGAAACCGGTAGGTGTATATCGCAAATTTAATCAGTGGAACACTGCTTCGTCCGCCGTCAATACAATCAATTCAAACTACAGCAAAAACCGCCTTGTCTGGATATCTTTTAAGACACCAAAGTGGTCTCAAGTGGCAAATGGTGATCACGATGCGATACTAGATTCCACTCTACGTGCCTTGGATAACACCGGTCATCCTGTTTGGGTTACCTTCTGGCATGAACCTGAAAATGATGAAGGTAATTCTAACGCTGGCTCGGCTGCAGATTTCGTAAATATGCAACGCCACATACGCCAACGAATGACTGCCTTAAAGACAAAGAATATTGCATTTGCACCAGTTTACCAATCGTCAAAAATCATATCTATGGGCAGCGCCCACAACAACTGGTACGGTAGTGGCATTTGGGATTTCATCGGCTTTGATATCTACGAGCGTGACGGCTCAAAGTCACTACTGGGTAGTAAATGGACAACAACCATCAACTGGGTCCTCTCGAAAGGACTGCCGTATGCGATTGGCGAATGGGCGGTACGCGCCGAGGCACCAAGCTCACAAATTACCGATTTCTGGGAATGGTCGTTCAAAAACAAAAAAGACATGGTAGGTATGTCATACTTTGATTCAGATGCGAACAGCGTAGGCTCCTGGCTCTTAACAGGCGCAAACAAAACTGCTTTCATTAATATTCTCAAGAACGACCAGCGTGTAATGCGTGTCAATCAACTAGGCTCAAGCGTAACTGGAGGTGGTGGCACGACAACACCGCCCCCGGCGCCTGCGCCAGATACAACCAAACCAAATGTATCTATTACCTCCCCTGCCGTAGGAGCAGTGCTTGACGGAATGGTAACGGTTTCAGCTACTGCCAGCGATAATGTTGGAGTAAAGAGTGTCACGCTACGAGTAGATGATAAATACGTTGCGAAAGATACGTCTGCGCCATACAAATTAACCTTTGACTCAACAAAATATAAAGACGGCTCACATACTATTGTACTCCGCGCATTCGACGCTGCCGACAACATGGGGGAAACCGCTACTCGTAGCGTCCGCTTTGACAACACGCCAGCGCCGGTACCAGCACCGACCGATCCGGAACCCGCTGAACCAGAACCAGTCACAAAAATTGATACAAAAAAAGAAACCTCAATCGAGCAACCTCTTGAGGTTACTGGCACAGTCGAGGTTACACCTACAAAACCTGGATCAACTATATCAGTAAAAGTCGATGGAAAAGAGCACGACAACACCAAGATTGATACCAAAAAGCTAACAGATGGCACCCACACTGTAACCGTAACAGAAAACGGTAAAAGCAAAGATATTATTATTAAAGTCGACAATCCATGGCCAGTGGCTGTTGCAAATGAAGTTAAAAGCAAACCATTTGTTTATGGTGGCAGCGCTACGGCAGCCGCTGGTGGTATTTGGCTCTTTCACCGTCGCTTATTCGATGCATTCGGCAGTTTATTCGGTATGTTTGGGCGCTAACTACTCCGGAATTTGTTCTTTTTCCAGCAAAGCCTGTAGTTCTTCGGCACGAGCGATAAACTTTTTTCTTATTTGATCGGTATGTGGGTTGCCTTTTTGTATGGTCACGAAGAGCTCAGGGGTGTGCTGCATCTCTAGCTCTGCGAGCGCTATCAGTTTTTGAAACGATGGTGTTGAGAGTGCTGATTCATGTAAATTGAAATCCTTTAGCACTCGGGCGATGAAAAATGTCAGCCCCTGTACCAAAGCCATATTCTCATCATGTGCACGGCTGGTCATCTCTATCACTTTGAGATCCAACGACTCGAAAAATCGTTTACTTGGCTCAATTAGTTCCGCATTGGTCGCATCGCTGCAGAGCACCAACACATGGTCTTTTAAGCTCTCTGTGGCCGATTCGGGCCCAAACAGTGGGTGGGTTGATAAAAGTGGCTGCGAAGGTAAATGTTTTTTGATAATTAGCCCCGACTCTTCTTTGACCGAACACACATCAACAATCACCGTTTCTGGTCGCACATATGGCCTTACTTGTTCGCACACTTCGGCGTGCTTTGCTAGTGGCAACGAAAGCACTAAAAAATCGCACGACGCCGTAACTTCGAGGCCCGATGCCCATTTATTTTCTTTACCGCTAGCGCTGTATACTCTCAACTCAAAATGTGGCGACAGTTTTTCTGCCAAAAATTTTCCAAAATGTCCGTAACCTATAATCCCAAGGCTTTTTTGATTGTCACGTGCCATAGTGTGAAAAGTATAGCGTAGTTTCAGGACTTTAGCGATACTGTGGGTCGTTAAAGACCCACTGTTCACCGTCTAGGTTATAAATGTCACGTTGCGGTTCGTAAGGTCGAATCTAGCTAGCTGCTGAAAAGCTCGCTGCTTTCGTCATCCTAACTCCTCGTTTTAGCTAACAATCTATTAACTGTCGAGCTACTCAGCAAGCTTACTACAGCGAGCATAGGTAGTAACATCACAATCGTTAGTATTACTCCTTGGTAGTCACCATCGAAAAATGTCAGGTGTTTATATAGAATTCCGAAATATGCCCAAATAAATACTGCCAAGTAGGCCCAGTCACTTCGCACAAGTGCTGTCGTAATTCCAATCACCGCGCCAACCAGAAGCACAATTATTGTCCAGGTACTCTCACTGACTCCCCATCCACTCCAGCCAATTTGCACCAGCCAGGTGGTGATGTTTGCAATCGTAGCCACCGATATCCAACCAAGATACACGCTGAACGGTACTTGTACTGCTATATATTCCGCCGTGCTCTTTTTCTCAGACACTACACTTCGATGTAGTACTATCAGTGTCACCAGCAACCCTATCATTAGTATCACACTTAGCCATAGTATTTCGTATTGCCATGCCAGCAGCCACGCTGCATTTATCAGCGAGGTGTAGGTAAACAGTTTAAGTACATTGTTCAGTGTTTTAGTACTAACCTTCGGCCTATTTGTCTGCCAAAAACCGAATATTCGCACTAAAAATACTGTCAACAGCAGATAAATTACGCCCCATATTGCAAACGTAAAGCCAGCCGGTGCGAATAGATTTGCGTATTTGTCAGATATCGCAGCCGTATTTTGTCCACCAATGAGTGTGGTGCTACCTGCCAAACCATTCACCACCAACGCAGCAGCGAACGATGCAGTCGCATACCACTTCCACGCTCTATCTAACTTTTCTTTTTTGAATAGTCCGAACATTTTTCCTCCTCATGAATTATTCTATGCCTCTAGATATTATGCTTAGAAATCTACTTTTTCTTCACTACTACTTCAGATGGCGTCAGCCACGCTGCTAGCGCCAGTAGCGCCAGGCCAACCAATGCGTATACCAGCATGGCAAATAGAGCAGAAAAATCTACCACCCCAACATTGGCAATTTCCTTCGCGGGAAAAATACCACGAAACGGTTCAAGTAGCACACTACTCGAATCGTAAATAAACTGCACAAATCCATTCTCAGGGTTGGCGCCAAATAGTCTCAGCAGCACACGTAATCCCAAAAATAGCTCGGCCACACCGACAAAAAAGTTAATAAATCCTGCTAGAAACCTTCCGATCATTACTGCCTCCTTTTTACTTGGCGTTCATTACCATTGTACACTTGTTATTTTTTATCAACTAATTCCTTACGACGCCACCTCGATATGCGTTCCGCCGTGATAATTAAGATAATGCCCGCTAACACATACACAGCGGTATAGTCATCTTTAGCAGTAGTATTGTCTGGCGTTCTATTGTTCACGGTTTGGAAGTAGCGGAAGTTTACTACAGCAATAGAACTACTTTTTATAGACTTTGCTCCGATAAAAAAGTCGACGATGTTATCTTGATTAATATCGAGCGCTAGTGTGTGACGCAATAATAGTTCTCTTTCAGATTTTCCATTTATACTTATTACGATGCTATTCTTCGTTATCTTTGAAATAAAGACAGACGTTAGTTTTTTCGCATTATTGCTAGCCGTTGTCCTAAAGTAGTATGTCTGTCCTGCCCGTACCAGAATATCTTGTCCAAGAGATGTCCTAAAACTAGCATATCGATCGAGGTTAATAGCTTTTAATGGTAGATCTTGGTCATTATATAGCCCCAAGTTTTGAATCGTAAATACGCCGCTCTGCGAAAAGATGGTCGATCCATTTCCTGAATTCCTCGACTGACTATTTTCTGATTCAGGCTGAGGATCGGGCGTAACCACAACACCGCATTCTTCCGGGGTCAAGAAACGTATCTCTCCCGTACCATAATCTACTATTTCAAATATGCAATTTATTGGCAAAATTTGCTGTTTAAGCTTTGATGATTCGGCGCCAGCACTCGCGATAAAACTCATCTGTACCGTAGCCACTATTAGTAGATATGCTAGTCGACGCATTAGTTTGCTACCACCGTTACCGTTAAATCAAGGCTGTAGTTACCTGAAGGCTGCCCCCCTGGAATGCTTTGTGCTACGTCAATACCCTGAATATCCCAGTAACACCCCGTTTCCGCAGACGAACCCGCGGATGCGAGAGTAACACTATCAAGTGTCCCCTCATTAAAACCAGCATTGCTACCCAGTGTCACGCCACTTGATGAACAGCCGCTCTCTGGGCTAATCGAAGCAGATCCAAAGGCAAAGCTCAGCTGGCCAGCATATACGTCTGCATCAGCGCCTGCTGAACATCCAGCTGGTGCACCCGAGGGGTCATTAAAGTCAAACAATGCTGACCCATCTGTCCATAACGCATTCGTTCCATCCGTCGCTGCTATAGACATAGACCACGGTATATTAGCACTGTGGTTTACAACCCTTAGACGTTCCGAAGACGTACCCAATGTTCCACTAGAGCTATTGCAAGCTACGTCCTTCACAGCTGGCGACATTGTCACGCTTGGGTTTGCAATCGGTGTACCGCCACTATCGACAATATCTGTTTGGAAAACACCGTCAGACGTAGTAATTAGCGGATAGTAGGTGTATGCATCAAGCAAGCCTCCATCGCTATGCACAATACGAAAGCAGTACGCACTATTGGCCCCAGCTCCATTATCAGCTAAAGAGAAATCCCACTCGCCGTCTTCACCTGGCGACAAAGCTGACTGTGAGTTTGCGAAATTATTTGACTCAACATAGGTCTGAGTTTCGGTTGTATTAGTCCCATCGACCGGATCATTAACGTTCGCAACTAATGGAGTCTTGTCGCTTATCGAATCAAAGTTTCGATAAGAAATCGTACTGCTTCCCGTTACATCGCTATACGAACTAGCCGAGCAACTGCCTGAAAGCGGTGCATACTGCAGTTTGAAAGCTGTGTCCTGAGCCAACGTTGCATCACTCACCCCAAGTAGCATGCGTAGCCGAAACGGACGGTCAGTAGAACGTAGTGTGGCAGATGTGTTCTCGGCCGATAATGGCGTGCCAACATCTGCTGGCGAAGGCGCGAACTCCATTACTTGCCAGTAGTGCGTGCCGTTACCATTGCTGCTGCCTCGCCAGAAGGAGGTTTGCAAGGTCGATGCGTCGGTCAACTGGCTGATCCACTGATTACGCGGAAACGCTGTTCCGGTACCACTTGTCGTATTTGTCACAAAACTAAATGCCTTTGTGATATCTATTACAGGCGTGTTGAGGGGGATATTGATATCATAACGTGTATTATCGGTCGTGCTACCCGTATCAACCACAGCGCCACGCTGTACATTTACCCCGTCCGAAGGAAAACTTACAACATACCAACGAACATTATTTATATATGCACTGCTTGCATAGCGGTTCACAGTTACCGTAGTCGAGTCAGTCAGATCACAGCCAACCGCATTTTGACGAAGACCATTACTATCGGCGTCGTAACTACAATATAGCCATGAGTGGGCGGTATCGACTGAACTGATCGTAGCTGTATCTGATGCGTTACCGGATGCAAGTGTCGTTTGGCCAGTCTGTACAGTTGCTCCAGAACCGTTAGAAAATGTCACGACTTGCCATGCAACAGTCGCATTAATCGTCGGGGAGTCATAGCGGCTCACCTGCACCGTTGTGCTGTCTTGTAATGAACCGGTTGCAAGTCCCGTTTGTTCATTCGCCGAACTGTCATCACTATAGCTCGAAACAATTACCATAGACTTGCCCGTATCAACCGCGCTAATCGAAGCAGTGTTCGAGCTTGTACCTGTAGCAATGGTCGTAGTGCCACGTTGCACACTGAACTCATTTTGGAAACACTCCACCACAGCATAGCTAATTTCTGCGTCACCACCACTTGCAGCACCACGGGTGAATGTGAGTGTAGTTGCATTGGTAATCTGCCCTGTCGCCATACTGTCATCAGCGCTTTGTACGGAACTGGTACCACTGAAATTCATCAGCAAGTATGCCTGGTTTACGTCGGCAATAGATTGTGAAAGTGTTACTGTTGTACTGGCTGAGCCACCAGGGATAGTGGTTTCACCCTGTTCGCTTCGACATTGTTGCCACGGTGTAGATCCAAGACCTGCTGGATTCTCAAACAATCTGTAGTCTGCTTGGGTAATACTCGGACTTACAGACGGTGTGTAGGTAATTACAATAATTCCTTGTCCACCGGTTGGTGTTGATGGACAGTTTGCCGCAGCATGAGAGCCAGACATACCACAACCTCCAGCACCGCCACCATATGCACCGCCTGCGCCGCCAAGGTGTGATACTGTACAGCCTGTTCCACCACAGCCACCACCGCCGCCACCGCCGCCAGAAGGACCAACTCCAGTGTCCCACAGGTCTTGAACGCTACCATCACCACCAATTGACGGAGTGCTTCCTGTTGATTGGCTACCACCACCACCTCCACCGCCGGAGTTACCGCTTACTGCATCATTACTATTTCTAGAAGAGCCACCAGATCCACCGCCAATACCGCTTGTATTGTTGCCGCCATTTCCTCCTGGGACACCAGTCGGAGTGACTCCCGCAGTTGATGAGCCACCGTTGCTGCCGCCACCACCACCGCCACCATAGGATGTCGCCCCAACACCATTACCACCAGCTTTTCCTGTGCCATTCGGACCTGCGGAGCCCCCACCGCCACCTGCGGAATCGTTGTTGTTACCACTTCCGCCCGAGCCACCAGCACCACCGTCAAAGTTGAGTGCTGAACCAGTACCTCCGGTGCCACCTGTACCTGCAGTTGCACCGCTGGCATTTCCGCCATTTTTTGCTTCAATTTGAATCGTGCCGCCACTATTCTTTAGCCATGCGCCGTCAGTCGCCGAGCCCGCTCCACCCGATGGTATATTTATGTCAACAGTACTATTTGGGGTAAGACTAACATTAACAGCCTGGCGATACTCACCACCACCGCCGCCAGCACCAGCGTAGGTATTGTTTAAACCCGGTGCGCCGTTACCGCCTGCGCCAATCGCTTCAATTGTGTTATTCGTATTGTCCCATGCAGGTGGCACTGTCCAGGTGGCGCCACTCGTTAATATAATTTGAACGGGAGCTGCCCATGCACGTGGAGACAGAAAAGGTATCGAAATAAGCTGCCCAGCCAATAGCAGAAATAGCAGTAGTAGCGGCTTTGAAAAAAATCGCTGCTTCAAACCAACCGACGCGGATGCTTTGCTTCGTTGGTTTATTGAAACACGCATATTAGCCCTTGTGTTTCGGCGGAACTTTCAGCTTTTTACCTTTTTCCAGTGTGTATGGTGCCTTTACTTTATTGACTCTGGCTAATTTGCGCCAAGACACGTGTCGATCTTTCGCTAGGCTTACCAACGTATCGTCTTTCTTTGCAACATAATCTTCCCAATGTGCCCGAATGTGCTGGATATCTTGCTGCTTTTGTACATATGCGCCAATCACTCCAGCAATCGCCGCTAAAATTAATAATTCTATCAATGCAGCCGCAAGCGTAGGAGGCGCAAAGAACACGGCGGATGAAAGTTCTTTTTCTTCAGTCGTACCGTCCGTTTCTCCCAACCCAGCTGATGTACTGTTATTATAGGAAACCGCGGTGTGCGCTCGGTACCAACCACCCCAAAACGGACGCTCAAGCTGAAGGTTCCAGCTAGCAGTAGACCGCTGTAGTACGGGGTACGTGCTAGTAATCGTTTCACCTATTGTAGTGCCGAATAATGTTTGAAATGAAACTGTTACATCTGTATCAAGTGATACGTTTCCCTTATTTGATACCGTAGGTACAACTCGGAACGTGTCTTTCTTGCGTTCTTTTACTTCCAGCGAATCAATCTCAAGACGCTTTACAATATCGCCTGGTATTGAAACCGCCATACGAATTCCTGACCGAAATCCTAGCACTACTCCACCATCCGCGTTGGTCTGCTTGTTAGACTTGTCTTGGATCGTTATACAACCGTCATGTTCACCTACGGCAACCTCTTTCGGTACCGTTACGGTAAATGGTACCGTGGCACTACCGCCAGCGGGCAATACAAGCTTCGTTTTCGAGAGCACTGTCCAGGCACCCACGTCGCTCTTGGCGTCTGCTGATTGTGCACAGGCAAACGCACCCCCGCTTGATAGCACGGAGTCAACCGCGTCTAGAGTGATGGTTCGTGTTGTATCAGTATTATTAAATACGCGTACTGCATCTTCTTTCGATGAACCTGGGTCTAACTCATAGACAAAAATTGACTGAGTGCGCGGGTTGTCTTTCACCGGGTTTGCTGGACGTCCGCCAATACCCTGATACTCTACCGCAGCGGCAATAGGAGCGAGAACTATAAGAGATAGAACCGTTGCCAAAATGTAGCGAAATACCCTATTCATACGTTACCTCTACTGTACCGTATATCTTTTAGCTTCGGCAAGCATAAGTTTAGTTAGCGGTGACTGTAATGGTCATTCCTAGTGAATACGCACCATCAGATTGACCACCTGGAATCTTTTGGCTTAAGCCAATACCTGTTAAGTAGCCTTTCCAAGCGTCACCGTTGGCGTCTTGCATCAGCGTTACGCTATCTACGGTACCGTTGTTATATGCGGTTGGTGAACCTTGCGTAATGCCTGCTGAGTTACACACCGAGTTACAGTCTAATGTTAGTGTCGCGCCAGAGGGGTCTACCGTTAACTGACCGTTCGCACAGCCCGTTCCCTCACCTGTACTGGTTGGGTCATCGAAGCTATAGTTGTTAGAACCATCATCCCACGGTGTTCCCGCACCGCTGGTTGCTGCCATAGTTAGCGTCCAGCCGTTGTTACTTGCTAGGTTAGTTACGTACACCTTGTTGTTCGTGTCACCAAGTGTTGCAGCATTGGTCTGACAGTTGAAGCTCTTGTTCACTGCCGGGAAGGTCACTGTTGGTGACGCAACTGGTGTCGACCCATCGTTTTGCAAAATGTCTGTCGACAATGTGCCCGGGTTAACAGTTTGATTAAGTGTTGGTGTTGGTGCCGCCCAAACTGCCACAGGTATAAATGCCCCTACAGCCGCTAGAACGAGCGCTAATGAGCGTGATTTACCTCGCATGTATCTCCCTCGTTTACTCCCTATTGGTTAGGTCTATGGTAATACAGCAAAGTGGTTATGTCAAACCATGGTGTAAATTCGGGGCTAACTCTACCAGCTATTTACTCAGTACACTGAAAATATTGCCGGCTGGGTCGTGGAACCAGGCGATATCTGGCCCCATATTGGCGGCCTTACCTCGGGCAATACCTTTTTCGTCTTGTTCAAACGGCATGTCATCATAGTGTTCAAACTCTACACCTGCTTCGCTCATGGCATCTACCGTGGCGTCTATGTCATCTACTTCAAAGTTCAGTACTGTATACGTGGCGGGTTCGTAGTCGGGTTTCTCGTAAATATATACCGGGTTGCGGCCATCAAAATGCAGCTCTAACCCCATCGGTGTTTGCTTTACGTCCAGTCCTAGCATTTCGTAAAATTGCTTTGCTTCGTTCGCGTCGTCTACGGCAAAACCGCTAAACGCCGTTGTGTGTTCCAACATCGCACCCTCCACGCTGGCGGCTTATGGTCGCCTGCTATTTTTATTATACGCCCGTTTTTAACGGCGTGCTTTGCCTAGCAGTCGAAGGATTTCTAGATACAGCCAAATCAGCGTGACCATCAGGCCAAAGCTAGCATACCATTCCAGGTACTTCGGGGCTTTGTTCTTCACGCCTTGGTTTATAAAGTCGAAATCTAATACCAAGTTTAGCGATGCGACTATCACGACAATCACGCTAAAGGCGATTCCCCACCCACTGGCCTCATCTACCAGTGGCAAGCTCACGCCAAAGAACCCCGCTATAAGGTAGGCGATGTAGTACAAGGCAATGCCACCAGTCGCTGCCACAATCCCTAGCTTGAATTTCTCTGTCACCTTTATCACTTCAGAGCGGTATAGCACCAGCATCATCAGGAAAATACCGAGGGTTATCAAGATTGCCTGCACCACCACGCCGGGGTAGATAGCTTCAAATATCATCGATATTGCGCCAATCACAAAGCCCTCTACCAGCGCATATACCGGTGCGCTATACTTTGCTACTGTCTTTTTAAATATCGTTATTAGGGCAACTATAAAGCCTACGACAACACCAGTCAGTATCAACGTACCAGCAATCTCTGGGTTGTTCACGGCAATACGCCAGCCTGCTACGCCACCAGCCAGCAGTACTGCTAGTAGCAGTGCGCTTTTCGCCACTACGCCGTCCATTGTCATTACCGACTTATCGCCAGTTTCTGCAAAGTTAGTAAAGGTGTTCGCGCCAAGCGCTGGGTTTCCACTTTTATATGCCATATCAAAATTGTAGCACGCAGCATGAAAAGTAGTGCATATTGTATTTTTCTATATTTTGTGGTATAATAGTGTAATATGGCTATTTCTGAGGCTGACGTAACTATTTCTGGCACTACTCTGCGTGTCAACGGACGTGAACTACATATTAATGACACATCACCACACGAGCTCGAGCACGTGCTCATAATCGGTCGCGAACCTATAAAAGACGCCGTTCATGCATATCTTGAAAAAATGAAAAAACGATCAACCGCACCACGAAAATTACAGCTGCCGTCTATAAATGCTCTCGAACTTGGGCGGCATACTACCGAAACGCCCGTTCTTGTCGATAGAAAAATCGGCACAGGGCTTCACACAAATGTAGCAGAAATCAGCCCCCGTATTCTGCCCTACTGGCAAGCCGTAGGCCGCGCCGCCTTAATTCCAGAAATTAGGTTCTGGGCTGGCGAGGATACCTACGATTTATTAGTTCGCACTGAACCCTATCATCAATAAATACAATTTAAAACGTCGAAACCCGCCCTCACGAAGGACGGGAGTCGACTTCGCGGTGGGCAGGTGGATGTGGTGGATCAGATTTTGATAAACGAAAAGGCCCACGGTCGGGACGCGTGGTCCTCTCCGTGGGCGTGTACCCATCTGCTAGCCGAAGTTGATCGGGTCTCCAGCCTCGTAGTTGTAGTAGGTCCTCGGCTGCACCCGGCGCCACTGAACGCGGCAATCGCCGTGACGGTTCTTGCCTGCCACGGCCACCAGGTACTCCTGGTAGCCAGAACTCAGCAAGCCCCTCGACGAGTACCACCCGTGGGCGACTACGGTGCCACTCATGACCTCTCGGTACCAGTGGTGCCGCTTGCGGTAGGCCCAGGCCATCAGCAGTACGGCCGCGATCAGCACGCCGATGGCGCCGATCCAGTTCCAGTAGAGGCCACTGGTCGTGCACACGATGTCCGGCGGGGTGCCGTACACGTTGACCCAGTACGAGTCGGGGTCACAGTGCTCGAAGTTGGCCCACAGGTACAGGTCGGCCAACAGCTTGGCAACAACGCTCAGGATCACGAGCGCACCGATACCGATCAGGATGCCGTACCCCTTCTCAGAGAGAGGGGCCTTCTTGGCGTCTGACATTCGCTCCCCCTTTCAGGGTCGATGGGAAAGTTCTCCGTAAGGTTTACGGAACTAGCATATTATATCAAATTTATATAAAAAAGTCAATACCCGCATTGTCACAGATCGTACATCACTGTACCCTGCCAGATGAAAAATTACAGCACGATTATCAAAATTAGAGCCAGCATCACGGCGGCGTAGGGCGCCCATAGGCGCTCGGGCTTGCTGCGCGATACGGCGTTCATCAGCACGCTGATGCCCGACAGCGCTACCACCACCCACATGCCTGTGTTTTCGAAAGAATCGCTATAGATGTTTATCACTCCCGTCGCAGACAGCACCACTGAAATCAAAAATCCATACACTACTATAGAAACGCCGCTGGCGATTCGATAGCCCATCGGCAACACGTCCGGGTACTGCCCACCCCAGGCAAATTTGCCATACGGCCTTCCCAGCGCCAGCAGCAGCTGAAACACTGCTATTCCTGCCAACATCGCTGCGAGTATCAAACCTGTTGCTTCCATGTATCTATCTCCAGTCTTTTATCAGCAGGGTTTTGTCTTACTCTTGCATCTTAGTTTATTTTTCATACAAAACAAAGTTTGGTAACTTATCCAGGCTGATATAATTAAACATTTTATAGTTTGCTCTACGGGCAGTTTCGGAAAGTTTTCGGTGCTTTAGGTTTGTTTTAGGTATAAAAGGATAAAATATAATTTTATGATGAACGCCTTCCTTATCTTCCCACTTGAAATTTGCGATCAGCGGCGGCATTAGGTAGCCAGATTTTAGTGTTTTTTCAGTCACATCCCAGCCAGCACCAAAAATTGTTGCCTTGGGCTTTGAACGGTTAGTTTTTATCTGCGCTCGAAAAATGCAGCCTGTGCATTGCACGTCATTCATTGGGTAGTTTGGCGGTAGTAGCATCAATTCTTTGCCGCAATTCGGGCATTTTATAAGTTCCACGACTTCCCGCTCGCCCTCATCACCAAATTGTTTATTCAATCCTGGCATGGATTTATTAGATCATGCTGAAGATCTCAAGGTCAAGCTTCAGCGGCTGGATATAGATGTTATATAGCTTGAAGTGCTCTGTAAGATTTCCCTTGCGCCACCGAACTACCCGTGTCTTATTTCTAGCGAGTCTTTAATCCTCTGCCAATTAGGCAATCGATTGTTAAGTTCGCGATAGAATAACTCATTGTGTTTGTGACTGATTTTGTGGCATAACTCGTGTACGCATACATAAAAGATCGCTTCGCGCGGCGCTTCAATGAGGCGCGGGTTTAGTAGAACTTTGCCATCGCTTGTGTAGCTTCCCCACCGACGCGCCATGACACGCTGGCCGAGCTGGGGAATCTGTGGATAGTCAAAATATTTTAAGGCTTTTAAATATTCTTGCTTGAATATACGATCCCGCCGATACTCATACCATTCACGGAGTAGGCGCTCATTGTGAATGCTATCTCTTGTGGATTTTGTTGTATTCAAACGCAACTTACCGCGTTCCAGTTTTACAACATCATTCATACCTTTCTCTACCAGCAGCATATACTGGCGACCGAGGTAGTAGTATGATTCACCCGATACATACCGGCGCTCGGCTTGCAACTTATTCATTTTCTTCAATTCTGCTAGTTGTTTATAGAGCCATTTCCACTTACGCACCAAAAATGCCTCAATTTCATCAATCGTCGCATCGAGCGGAACTTTGGCAATAATACGCAGGTCGGGTAACACTTCAAGCCCGAGCGTTTTACGTTCGGCGAATTCAATGTAGTAGTCGTATGAATACTTACCGTACTCAAATACTTGTTTCACGTCTACGCTCCGTACAGCGAATGGTTATTTTCGGCTATCGTCATCACTTGTTCGATAATCTGCTCAATTTCATCATAGCTCAAAGAAATACCGCGCTTTTGGCTGACATCTTCATATAAATAGTCATCAAGGTGCGAGCGCATTTGGCGTTTCGTTTCGTAGTTACGCCACCAATCTACACGTGCATACGACTGCAATACGTCGGTCATCCCAAGTACGACTTGTCGATATGTGTTCTCATCAAGTTTTGGTAGTTTGTCTTGCAGATTTCGGTAAAGCACGTCGGCACCACGGACGCTTGCAACTGCTTCTGGCAAGCTATCGTCGCGTTTCGCATCGACTTCTGCTTCAACTTCACGTAGCATTTTAAGGGCTTCTATATCAGCTAGCTTCTTTTCGTGCATAGCGCGTAGAATTTCAGCAATGCGCTCAGAAAACCTCGCATATAAGGATTCGTCTTCACGGCGGCGTTCGCTTATGCGTCGCGTTGTTTGGGCGGCAATTGCCTCGGCTTTCGACTTCGTATCACCCAGTTGTTCTATCGCTTCGTCCAGCTCGGCGCGATTGGTTACTTCTATCTGGTCTGTCATTATTTGCGCTTGCTCGGCAGTCACATACTGGTCGAGTATACGGCCGATTTCACGTTCGTATTGCTTCAGGTCTACTTGGTCGCCATATTGCAGCTCGGCGTTCTTTTTTAGCTCGGCAAATTTTTTGACATCGCGCCGGTAACGCTCTAGGTCATCGCCACTTACCTTTTCAGCAAAACTCCGTAGCGCACGGCATTCCTCGTACGTCTGCAGCAGCTCGTTGTACTTGTCTTTGAATAGTTTGCGCGTTGGCTCGTCGCGCAAGTGTTCTATGTACGCATGCGAATCTTGGCTGACGCCAGTAAACATCGCCAGCATATCGGCGTGTTTTTGTGACAGTTCGTGAATCTTTTCGTCAACGTCTATCAGGGTGTTTTGTACGTCAGCCTCATCGAAATTGCCGAACAATTGCATTGCACTATGGATATTAGCCGCATTTTCGGAGTAGTCGATGATAAATCCGCTCGTTTTTGGGTAGGCAGGGTTTTCGTACAGGCGGTTTACGCGCGCAATTGCCTGTAGCAGATTGTGGTCTCTTAGCCGCTTGGCTAGGTATAACACGGTGTTGCGTGGGGCATCAAATCCAGTCAGGAGTTTATCGACGACGATCAGCAGCTCCACGCCTTCAGGGTTGTTTTTGAAATCCTCGATCATCGTCTCTTCATAGGGTTTTAGCCCAGCATACTTTGCCTTGATGACTTTTAGATAGTCGGCTACTTCTTTCTTCTTCTGGTCTTCTTCGCTGATTTCGCCGTTTTCATCGCTCAGCACCAGTGCAGTCTGCACTTTGCCGCGCCGCTCAAAATATTGCTGCATCAGTAGCGCTGCTGGTTTATTCGGCGCGACTATCTGCCCCTTCAGTCCAGTATGTTGGAAATACTGCGTGTAGTGCTTTTCGATGTCCACGCAAATCTCTTCGATGCGACTTGGGTTGGCGGCAATAGTTTTAGTCTCGATACGCTTTTGAAGCTTGTATTTATCTTTGGCAGACAAATCTTCACTCACGCGGTCGGTCAGTGTGTCCACGCGCGCAGCATTTTGATCCATTGCTACATAGCGCCCTTCATAGATGAGCGGCAGGACGATTTTATCAGCTAGCGCATCGTCGATAGTATAGCGGTCGATGAATGTACCGAATTTTGTCACCGATGTGTCGTTTTTCAACAGCGGCGTACCAGTAAATGCAATCACGCAAGCATTCGGGATCACGCGGAGCATTTCCATATTGGCATCACCGCCCTGACTACGATGCGCTTCGTCGATCAGCACATAGATATTATCGTCGGTATCCAGAAAATCTGCGCGACGTTTACCGGCACTTTCGAATTTGTGGATCAGTGTCGTCAGCACACTGGTATCTTTGTCTTTGATATGCTGCAGCAAGTCAGTCCCGCTGGTCATTTGCTTGACCTTTTTCTTCAGCCCAGCGTTTTTGAAGGTCTTTTTAATCTGCTTGTCGAGGTCTATACGGTCAGTGACCACCAGTATGCGCGAATTGGTAATATCTGCTTGCTCTATCAGCGCCCGCACAAACAGCACCATAGTTAGGCTTTTGCCCGAGCCTTGCGTATGCCAAACAATGCCACCTTTGTGGCGAGTACCGTACTTAGTCGGCTCGGTTTGCTGCACGCGCTCGAGCATTCGTTTGATGGCAAAAAACTGCTGGTAGCGGGCGACTTTTTTGATCGCGCCGTCATAAAATACGAAATTTTTAACGATGTCAAGCAATCGGTCCTGGCGCAACATGCCGTA
Source organism: bacterium (assembly GCA_030427525.1). Taxonomy (GTDB): domain Bacteria; phylum Patescibacteriota; class Saccharimonadia; order Saccharimonadales; family Saccharimonadaceae; genus UBA1020. Next base: position 4,861 of record JAUIBD010000010.1, on the reverse strand, counting down.
GATTGCTTCGTCTTGCGGCATAATGCTCCGCGCCAGCAGTTGCTTCACACCATGTGTTGCGCCGTTGAGATCGCGGAGTATCTGTTTGTAAATGCTCGGCTCGATTGGCTGGGAAATCAGTTGGTGAATCGCTGCATGCACTTGCTGCACAGGCATGTCTTTTTCGCGCCACGAGGCATAGAACTTTTCGGGCGTGCCTGTCGTGCCATACACCGCATGTTCGGCGTCCATCGCCATGAGTAACTGCTCGTAAACGAACAGCTTTGGTGCTTGGTCAGGCTGCTGGTAGCGCAGCAGTTGGGCGATGGCTTTTTGGTAGCCGACGCTCGATTTCTTGTTTTCGATATGTACCAGCGGGATGCCGTTTACAAAACATACTATATCGCAACGTATCGCTTCGCGCCCAGTCACTTTGTACTCTACCGTCACGTGGTATTCGTTGTTTGCTGGGTTATCGAAGTCGATGTAGCGGATACTTTTGCTCTCGTGCTGGCCCTCATGAAAAACCTCTATACTACTACCACCAAGCTTGGGCATGATAGTATCGGTGATGTCTCGGCTGGTATCGATAATGCCTTCTACGCGCGTGCTCTCTAGCTCGTCGACTTTGGTAGCCAGTGCACTTTCGCTGAACTGGTGTGTTTGCCCGGCATGCTCGTAACTATTGATGCGCATCAGACTACGGCGCAACACGTGGCCCAGTAGTATTTTACTATCGTCATCACCACGAAGCGCCAGCGCCTCACTCGCTGGTAGATACTCCCAGCCGAGGTTGATCAGCAGTTCTACTGCTGGCAGCTGAGACTGCTTTGCTTCGTCGAAGTTTACATTGTCCATACTCATGATTTCACCCCACCCTGTACAAGCGGCTTCAAGTCTTCGGGTGTCCGGATCGTGCCAGTGATGAGGTTTTTGAGGAGGTATTTTTTCTGCTGTTTCAAGTTTGAAAGCTCATTCTTCAGTATACGCAGCTCCTCTCTAGCTATTTCGTAAATTTTGACAATTTCATCTTGCTCTTCGGTATCGGGAATACTGATTTTCATCTTAGCCACATCTTTCCCGTAAAGATGTACGATGGTTATTCCTTGCGCGCGTTTCGCTAAATTATACTTTTCGGCTCGCGACAGTAGGAGCGCAATAAATTCACCATTCAACTCAACCTTTGGTCTGAGTATGTTAATGTCGCCGCCAAGTAGCACACCACTTTTTGTGATACATGCAGCTGTTGCAACATCGAGATTGCTAGTGGTGGTCGATGCAGGGATTAAAATATCGCCACTTTTTGATGTGACTCCTGTTTTCGTCAAGGTGCGACTCTCCACGCTATCAATAATCTCGTCGTATTTTGTATATATTTCTCCGTAAAGTACACATTCCGCTCCATCTGAGCTCAAAGTGTCCTTAGAAAGCCCAGAACCCTTTTTGACATCAACTAGTTCGCTCACTCTGCGTGTCTGCCAATTGCCAACAAAACCGGGCAGGCGTAGTTTACCGATGAGGAGTTGCTGCATCAAGCCGTTTTTAAGCTGCTCCTTCAGCGCAATCTTCTGCTCCAGCTTCTCGATATACTCATCCCAAACCTCCAAAACCTCCACAATCCGCTCCTGCTCTGGTTTTTCGGGAAAATGTATAGGGACGAAGTTCAAAATCTCAGTATTTAGCGAAGGCATAGTGCCTCCGACTGCAAGATTACGGATGAGGTTTTTAGTCCGCTCGTTGTTCAGATGATAATTCAAGTACTTTGCATCTAGTTTTTCACTGGGATGTACCCGCAGTAGTCGTCCCGAGAACATCCAACCATCAGCACTTCTCGTAACGTATGCCGACCTATCGACGGATCCTACACGGCTGAATACAATATCGCCCTCTCTGAGTACATAGCGATGCAGCCTGGCCTTGTCACTGTCAGATACGAGTGGTGTACTCTGTAGCAACTTCACAATTCCGCCAGAAAGATTTTCGACGGTAATAATTGGAGTACCGTTAGTCTTTACGTAGTCTTTTTCATGCAACTGTGCGCCGAATGGACCCGTCTGTACCTTTGACAGCTCACCGAGTTTTTTTGTCTGCCAGCTAGTCATCTTTCTTCTCTTTCTGCAAGAGCTGCTGTGAAGCTGCTTGCATACGGCGAATTGTTTCGTTTTCTTCGTCTTGCTGACGTTTTTGCTCGATCTTCTGACGCAATATCAGCTCGATAGCGAGCTTCATGGTGTCGAAGTAGGCCAAGCACTCTTGCTCGGTCAGCTCATGAATGCCTTTTGACAGTATGCCGTACAGCGGCGTTAGCTTTGCCATACTTGCAGGCAGAAACTTTTTGAGTTTTTGGATTTTTTCTTTCGTGCGGAGTTTTCCGAAATCTTCCTCTTTCAGTTCAATGTCGTCTGTATGACTCGCGAACGTTTCATTGATAAGATTCTCTAGTATGCGCCGTAGGTACACATACGAACCAATTCCGGTACCATGCGCCGCCAGCCCAATAGCACGTTTGAGCATGAACATATCGGCTTTGTTCATTACAGCCTGGTATTTTTCCACAATATCCGCATACTGGACCGTTGCCAACGACGGGATTTGTCCCACCTTCACAATGCGCTCATTGTCATCTGTTGTTACAACAAAGAAGGTCAGGTCGTGCCTATCGGCACGTTTGTCTGTCAAGGTTACGGCTTTCAGACCATCGAGCCGATAGGTATAATCACGCAAGTCAATCTTGTCAATTTTGTAGGTTGTTTCCCGTTTGTCGTTATGACTAAACCCGTCGACCGTACCAGAAAATATGTTGCCATCAATATCATTCGATTCAATCACATCATAGAGTGGAGTTTCAAAATAGAAATCGTGGACGGAAATCTTTTTTTGTACCGGCTGTGTTGACTCGCTATTCATTATTTTTCTCCTGTTCGGGTTGCGGATTTGGTTGCTGGATATTGTCACTCGTAAATCCATTATCTTCAGTTTGCGGCTTTTGTAACGGCTGCTGAACGTTATCGACCGTAAACCCACGTGTTTCGGTTGGTACTTCTGGCTGCGCTATGTTGGCAGCATCAAACATTTCTCCTACTATACGTTGTTGGCCTGATTGGTTATCGTCACTCATTTTACACTCCCCTTATATAGCATCCCATTAATACGACGAACAAAATCATCCCGGCTACAAACAGGCTCAGGCTAATACGGTTCAGCCATTCGCTTAGGCGAGCGAACTTGACGTTCTCGAGCCCTTGGCCCAGTGGCGTGGTGAGCGATTTTTTGAAGTTATCGCTGATGATTCGCTGGGCGTCTTTGATCAGCTCTTTTGACACGTAGTAGCCCATCATGACCGTGACGACTACCAATATGAAGCTGGTGAGCGTCAAAAACGAAAGCCATCCGTAGGGCTTGAATACATTGTCATTGAGCGCGGCCAGTGCTGCCAGCGCCGCGATAGAAAACGTCATCAGCGCCTTGTCGGTCTCGATCGTCACTTGCGTCATCATGTCTTGATAGCGGAAAAACTGCGAGCGATAATCTTTTACGCGTTCGTTGACGGAGAGGTCTATAAAACGCGATACAAGGTTCTTGAGGGTATCTGCAAGCAATCCCATTACAGCTACCCTGCCTCTCTATTGACAATGTGGTCATGGTTTGGTATCATAGATTCATAAAGATCTCGGCAGTGTTGGATTACACAAGTCGGGTTCTTTTCATTTTTTAGCCTATTCATTTGATCACCTCAACTTTTCCAGACTTAGTAATGAGTAGCAGCCTCTTCAGGCTATTTGTCATAGTCGCCTGATACACAAGTCTGCTCCGTATTTTGGCCATGTGAATTTTTGATCGCCGTGCGTCTAATACGACACAGCTCGACTGCTTCATAGCAAGCTGCAGCTGACGCTCGATATTTCGCTTGCCTGTTCCGGTAGGGCTTTTTATTTCCCACAGTTCGTTATTAATTTTTAAATCGGCGCTCTTGTAATTGTTACGCGCTATAAAATGTACATCAGCCCCAAGGAAACGCCCGACAATTTGCGCAGCAGACACTTCGTGCACTTCAGGCGTTGGGTCTACGTCAGCCGGTATAATTACTTGAAACTTCTGCCTCCTAGCCATTCTATTTGATCCCAAGCTCCTTTAGGTAATGCTTCATCTGTGCCTCGAGTTTTTCGAGCTGAGGATTGAGTTCGTCGATAGCCTTGATTGTTGCAGCGATATCAACCTCTTCTTCTTCCTCGAACGTGTCTACGTAGCGGGTGATGTTGAGGTTGTAGTCATTTTCCTTGATTTCTTCTGGGCTGGCGAGGTGTGCAAACTTCTCGACATCCATGCGTGCAGTAAACGTATCAAAAATCTTATCTGCGTTTTCTTGGGTGAGGCTGTTTTGCGCCTTACCCGATTTGTACTGCTTCGATGCTTCAATAAATAGTATATCTTTGTCGTTTTCTCGGGCACCGCCCTTTTCCCGCGAGCGATCAATTACAAGCACAGCTACGGGAATGCCTGTTGTCTGGAACAGTCCGGGCGCTAGACCAATAACCGCGTCAATGATGTTTTCTTCGATAAGCTGCTGGCGAATTTTACCCTCTGCGCCACCACGAAACAATACACCGTGCGGTACAATCACCGCCATGCGACCGGTCTGCGGCTTGAGCGTCTCAATCATATGAGAGATAAATGCATAGTCACCCTTATCTTTTGGAGGTATACCTCGCCAAAAGCGTTTATATGGGTCGGCATCTGCACTCTCAGCTCCCCATTTTTTGAGCGAAAACGGTGGGTTTGCTACCGTCACGTCAAACTTCATAAGCCCGTCATTCTCTACCAGTAGTGGGTTGTTGAGTGTATCGCCCCATTCAATGTGGGCAGTGTCCATGCCGTGCAAAAA